>DATCXV010000020.1:0-16724 GCA_036565605.1 Minisyncoccota bacterium
GGATCCGAAAAGCCGCCGACATGTCCCGACGCTTTCCAGACATTCTGATTCATCAAAATAGCGGCATCGAATCCGTACATATCGTCGCGGTCATCGACAAAGCGCTTCCACCACAATTCTTTTATATTGCGCTTAAGCGAGACACCAAGCGGACCATAATCCCAGGTACCAGCCAAACCACCATAGACTTCAGAGCCCTGGAAGATGAAACCACGACGCTTACAAAGCGCGATCAGATTCTCCATCACTGACGATTCCGCAGGCTTTTTCATATGATTTTCGTGAATTCAAGATACCACAGACTAGCAATCCAGCAAAAACGCTCTCGAAAAAAACCTCCTCGCAGGGCGAGAGCCCGAGAGAAGCGCGGCCCAGCTGGGCCGACGCGGACTTTTTGAAAGAATGTCTTTGCTGGATTGCTAGCGCACCGTCTCGTCCCCCGCTTTATATAACAAATCTGTCGTGATGCGCGTCGTCAAAGCACCAGCGCTATTTTGGAGAATGGCATTCGTAAACGTATCGGTTCCGGAAATGGCCGAAGCGCTCAGAAGTTCCGGCGCCGTGCCAACCTGGTTTGCGGATGGCGTAAACGAAATCTGGAACGCTACCTGCTTCGCACCCGAACCGATATCGGCATTGCGCGGCAACTCGCCTACGAGCCACGAGACTGCTCCGGTCGCCTCATCATACGTAATATTCGCATCCGTTGGACTGGTTACTCCCATCCACTTTGCATAAGGAGGCAAGGTCGCCGAAACACGCGCGCCCGTTACTGGATTGGTGGTGTTTGTCGCCGTCCAGACGATAGTATAGGTCGTCGCTTCTTCCGCCTTGGGCGGAATTGGGCCAGTATTCGTGATTGGACCCTGTGAATGAAGAGCCCGTGACGAAAGCGACAGGTTGGACACGAGTTTGATCTGCCGCGAAGTAGCACTTTGGATTTCCTCAGGCACACCAGCATTACCCGAACGAGTACCGGAAGCCGAGACGTCGATACGCACCGACGAATTGGCAGACGTACCACGCGGCACAAGCGTAAATCCAATGCGACCTTCGTCACCAGGCGCGGCCGAATCAAATCCATCCACTCGACCCCTCTCCCAGATGATCGAGTTGGAAAGCGAATCATAGTAACCACCATCAGAAACCGAGACCGACGATTTATCAAGTGCGTTACCAGATAGTTTGGCCACAATGCGAATATCCGTAATACGGTCTGTGCTGTTATTGGTCCAGATCAGGTCGGCACGCACATTCTGTCCCGACTGAATCGACAGATCCGAACGCTCGCCATCAAGAGAAAGATCCATGCCCAAAAACGGTCGCTCCAAAGACAAGGTGTGACTCGTCGACACAATAGCCGTGGCGATCTCGCGTTCATTCGACGCGTCCTGGATACCGACTGTGGCGCGTAACGCTCGTTCTTCGGCATCCTGACCAGTTGCCGTAACACGCAGCTTCACCGTTCGTTTACTTCCCGGTGCCAGATCTCCGATGCGCCACACTGTACCACCGTACGTTGCAGCAGGATCAGCCGACACAACTGTCATGCCGAATGGATAATCAAGTGAAAGAAGCAGATCTTTGACCGGCATCGTAGAGTTCGAAGCAATGGTAACTGTGACATCGACCGGAATGTCCGAAAGGACTTTGTCCGGAGCATCGACCGACACCAAAATCGGCGATGATGAGACTGTTACTTTGTAGACTTTTTCCTTATAGAAAATGGCGTTCGAACCTGGTGCCTGGTACTCGGCTGTGAATTTAATCTCTTTCTGCGAACCTTCTTCTCCATACATAAGAGCCGAGACGAGACGCTGTGACACAGACTGTGAATCAATGTCACCCAGGCGTACACGCACATGGCCTAAGTCTTTGGCCGGATCCTGCGGATCTTTGGCACCTTCAGGATAATCAGCGATCAAGTCGACCAAGCGAATAGCCGTGGTGTTTTTATTGAAGACCGAAACGGTCAGACCAAGTTCTTCCCCACCTGCAATCTGAGCCGGACCTTCGATCGAGATATCGACGTTATCAACCGAAATAAAGTTGCCACCGCCGAAAAATGTATACGCCGCAACCGCAAGCGCCATAAGAAGAAATGCGGCCGAGACGAAAAAAGCAACCTTGTACACTTTGCGGTGCGTCGCAGGAAGAATTGCCGGGACATCGCCCGTCGGCACAGGATTATCGGGTGCACCGCCATCCCATGACGTCGGAGCAACAACTTGCGGCTCATGAATATCATGACGCGGCGTTTCGGTATCGGGGATATTCCGCGAGTAAAGGCTTTTCTTTGCCCGATCAAGCGGGCTTCGTTTGTCAGATTCGAACATACTCCTATGATACCACTACAGATGAGTCTCGCGCAGAGAAGCATTCACCAAAGCGATTTTTTCTCGTTCAGTCTTGCCCTCTGCCGCAGCGGCGTCTATATACCCAAGCGCCGAGAGCACGGCTACCACCGAATCCACTTCACCTATTTCTTTTACAGAAAGACGCGAAAGGATCGCGAACAACTCTGGATTCGGCTCTTCACCATGGACCAGACGACGAACCAGATGAAGCACCCGAGCACGCGCCGCAGCACTTTCTTTATCGAAAATCGGCTCGGACTGCGCACCGGTCACCCGCCAGAATTCTTTTCCGCGCACTAAAGAGAAAGTGCCGAACGAATAATCGTCCAAGTTGTAACGCAATTTCGAAGCAAGCGTCCGCACGCTCTGCGCTCGGGCACGTACTAGACCAAAATCTTCAGTGTAAATCGAATACGTCTTGGACGCTTCTCCCGATGGTGCGCTTCCTAACACAAACCCGCGCGTTGAATAAACCGAATACGACATGATGACATTGTAGCAAGCGTCATGCCTTGCCGAACTGTCAGAAATGGGTTAGAAATGGAATAGAACTACACTTCAACATGAACATCAAAACAAAAGGCATCTTGTGATCATTGCATTCACCGGCCCTGCCGGCGGCGGCAAAACCAGTGTCCAAAACGGCATCATCACGAAACAGGATATAGGCGAAATTCCCAAGCGCTTTGGCAAGGTCGTCACTACTACGACCCGAGAAATGCGCCCGGATGAAATCAATGGAATGCACTATCACTTCTGGAGCCATCAATTCGATCGCTTCCGAAAAGCTGTGCAGGAAGGCGAATTCATCGAGCATGAAAAACACCCCGCAAACGATCATTTATACGGGATGCGCTTCGTAAGTTTGAAAGCGGTACAGGAACTTGGTCTTATACCGATCGTAACAGTGGAAACAAAGGGTGCAAAAAATCTCAAACAAAATGGTCGCAGACTCATCGATGATGACGTTATAGTCATTTCAATCGATGTTCCCGAGCCGAAACATGAGAATACTCTGATCCGCCTGCGCGGTCGTGGTGACAAACCGGAAGACATCGCCCATCGCATGATCGTTGCCGAAACTGAACGGAAACGTATCGCCGAAGAGGGTTTTTGCGATCACCATATCGTAAACGACAACCTCGAGCGTGCCATCCAAGAATTTTTAGGACTCTGCCAGATCTGTCCCGTTCTTCTGTAATGCAAAGCCGGACGTTCGTCCGGCTTTTTTCTGCTTACATCTTATTATCTCAGTCCAATTTTGAACGAAAAGCCTTCTATCGCAAGCGCCTCTGCCTCCGATATATGCCCATATTCAACACCAGTAACAAGTGTCACTTTCTTGATGTCTGCCAGAAATTCATGCACCAGTTCCTTGCCCTTTTCGTCCGAATCAAGAAGAAGCATTACCTTGTCGCCCACGGTAAGTCCCTTTTCCTTGCGCGCTTCCTGGATAGCGCGGATTAGATCACGTGCGACGCCTTCGCGACGCAATTCATCAGTAACAACAGTATCAAGGACAACATCCGAAGAGATCGTCGAATCGACAATAACTTCCTTCACATTCATTTCATCTTTCACGATCGTAAGGAACCCGGACGGAAGCGCGGCGGTTTTGATCAAAAACTTTGCAAGCGGCTGACGCACCTTGATATTGGCTGACGCGCGCTGCTCGAGACCAAGCGTCACAATACGGCGAGCCTGAACCATATCGGCAATAACCTTTTCATCCGTCTTCACGAGAGTTGGCCAATCGCACAAATGGACACTTTCTGGTTCATTATGCGCACGGACACGTCCAAAAAGATAATCAGCATAGAACGGAGCGATCGGGGCTAAAAGTTTTGCGAATTCTCGCAACACAAACCGGGTCGTTTGGAGCGCCGCGGTCTTGTCAGCGACGTCGTCAGATTTGAATCGCTCACGCGAGCGGCGCAAGTACCATGTCGACAGATCGTCGACGAACGACATCAAAGGGCGTGAAGCTCGATCAAGTTCATACGCATCAAGAGCGTCTGTCTCGGCAGCGTGTGTTTCAGAAAGGCGCGAGACGATCCAGCGATCAAGTACGTTTGTGCTTGTAGCATCCGCCTCTTCCCCCTTTGCGTACATTTCATAGAATGACAGCACATTATCAAGACGCTGAAAAAGTTTCTTCGACACCTCATCGACTCCCTTTTCCGAAAAGCGCACATCCTCTGCTTTGACCGCCGGCGATGATGCCAAGAAGAAGCGCAATGAATCCGCGCCATACTTGTTCACTGTTTCAAGGAGCGGCGGATAATTTCCCTTGGACTTAGACATTTTTTGTCCATCTTCAGCCAAAATGAGACCGTTTACGATCACATTCTTGAACGGAACCTGTCCAAAAAGAGCCGTACCCAAAACAGAAAGCGTATAGAACCATCCGCGCGTCTGATCCAAACCTTCGGCAATAAAATCCGCCGGGTACCCGGTCTTTCCACCAAGAGCACCCCCAAAAAGTCCACCGAGCCTTCCCTTCGGATTGAAGTGAGGCAATGCCGTACCGCGATAGCATGCTTCAGCAAAAGGCATGGAACCAGACTCGAACCAGCAGTCAAAGACTTCCGGCACACGCAGAAGTTCTTCACCATCCGGCGCAACATACTCAGGCTGATCGATATACGGACGATGCAAGTCGAGATCGAAAGTATCGTTGACCGGCAAACGAACAAAATCAAGCAGGCGCAATTCTGCTGTCTTTTGGAAATAGCGGCGCTCGTCATGCATGATTTTATCCATGCCCGGTGTCGACTCGACGCCATGGGCCAAAACGTTCAAAGGCGATCCATGACTTACGATAAGGATTCGTTTGCCCGAATGTCTCTTGTCGATATCATAGATCGTGGCAAAGACGCGGCGCTTTAAATGCGACGGCTCTTCCATTCCTTCGACAAGTCCATGTAGACGAACACGGTCTTCGGTTTCTTTCCAAAGTCTGCCTTCGCGATTCGGACCGACATTATATTCGCGCAAACGTTCGTCGTGCTCGATCTGTGCATGCGGAATGCCGCAAGCGTCTGCCACTATGCGTGCCGTTTCTTTGGCACGCGCAAAATCAGATGCCACAATGATATCAATACCCTGCTTGGCAATCTCTTTGGCACGCTCCATCACTTCCAACCTGCCCTTTTTGGTCAAAGGGTAATGAACGCTCTTGTGAATATCAGAATTCGAAACACCCTTTTCATTGGAAAGCGATTCACCGTGACGCAAAAGAAGGTATGAATTGCCCGAGCGTTTTACAAACTTCGAAAGCTCTTCAACCGATCCAATGGTATACATTTTTTTGGAGCGAACGCCACGCCAAACCGGGATCGGAGCGCCCCAAAAACGCGATCGCGAAACCGCCCAATCACGCGCACCAAGAAGCCATTTACCGAAGCGACCATCGCGGATCTCTGAAGGAGTCCACGACGTCTTTTTATTCGCCGCGACCAGTTGGTCTTTGATCTCGGTCACTTCGACAAACCATGACGACGTCGCGTAATTCAAGAGCGGTGTCTCGCACCTCCAGCAATGCGGGTATGAGTGAACGATTTTCTTTTTGTCGAACAGATGGCCGTGATGAGCAAGCCATTTAATGACTTCAATATCGGTTTTCTGGTGGCCATCCTTTTCAATAGCTTTTGGCTTTACTTCCTGTCCAGCAAAATCGATCACTTCTGGCTTAAAGTGGCCCGAGGCGTCAACGTGCTGGATAAAGGGCATATCATTCGCCTCTCCCAGTTTCAGGTCGTCTTCACCAAAAGCCGGAGCAATATGAACTATACCCGTACCGTCTTCAGTTGTGACGAAATCGGCACTCCAGATCTTCCATGCATTATCACGATGGCCCAAGGCGTCAGTGTCATAGTATGAAAAGATCGGTTCGTATCCACGGCCGACAAGTTCACTTCCCTTGAACACACGATCAAGCGAATGTTCTTTGCCTGCAAAAACATCCGCGACACGATCACGTGCCACTATGTATGTGGCCCCATTATGCGAAACACGTGCATAATCAATCTCTGCGCCAATAGCCAGCGCCACGTTACCTGGCAAAGTCCACGGCGTGGTCGTCCAGGCGACCATGTACGTCCCCTCTTCGTCCTTCAGTTTGAACTTTACGAAGGCAGACAGGTCTGTAATGTCTTTGTACCCCTGATTGACCTCGAAGTTTGAAAGAGTCGTGCCACAGCGTGGACAATACTGCATGGCTTTGAAGCCTTCATAGACAAGACCTTTTTTATCAAGTTCTTTAAATGCCCACCAGACAGACTGGGTATAACCCGCATCAAGCGTTTGATAGTCATTGTCCATGTCTACCCAACGACCGATGCGCGGAATGATTTCGCGCCATTCTTTGGCGTAACGCAAGACACATGCCTTTGCAGCACTATTGAAACGGTCAATACCGTATTCGACAATATCGTTGCGAGTTTTCAGCCCCAATTCTTTTTCGATCAGGTTTTCAACAGGCAATCCATGACAATCCCAACCCCAGCGACGCGCGACGTGATACCCGCGCATGGTTTTATAACGAGGAATCGCGTCCTTAATAGTTGTCGGCAACAGGTGTCCGAAGTGAGGCAAACCCGTAGCAAAAGGCGGTCCATCATAAAAGACGAACTCTTTCCCCTTTTTTTCCAGGGATTTTTTAAAGATTTGGTTCTTGTCCCAGAAGGCCATCACCTGCTCTTCAATCTGGACGAGCTTTGGTTTCATGCTTGTACAGTATCAATTTTCTCGCTTTTTTGAAAGATTTCCCAAGAAAAAGCCGCCCACCCATCAATTGACGGACAAGCGGCACGGATAACGCATAAGCACAAGGTCCTTGGGACCATATGTTTCATCGATTTTCGACTGAATCCTATCCAACACCCTTGCCGAGTGATATACGATGTATGGAACTGAGTCTCCAGAAACATCGAAGTCATCGACTCCCAACGCAATAATCCGGCAGTGATAACGTTGAAGTTTTTTGTTAACAATTGCCCGATTCTCGATCTGAAATGCCAGAAGCTCGCGCAAGGTTGCCTGATATGAAGAACCCAACGGGAGCATGCGTATCATTTCCTTGTACGAGATCTGCGCAATAACGAGCAAAGGAAACAGAAAGTATTGATCAAACTCGTCGTAACCCCGGTCTCGTGGACCGAAGTTTCGCCGAGTCCATCGGTCCAAATGCCCTGCCCGGTCAACGTTTCCAGTCGCCTTCAAAAGCATTGGGAAATCATCAACTTTTCTGTTGCTAGCGCGAAAGATTATATCTTGAATCGCCTCTTTCTTTCGAAAGGCTTCGGAAAGCGCTATGTCAAAACCATTAAGTGTATTACTAGATTTCAATGTCGTCGTCATGATTCTTTCTTTATATTTGCTTTCAGCCGGCAAAAAGTCAATGAAAAAGCCCACGAATTATTTCCGTGGGCCCGAAATCACTCAAAAAAATGAATCTCGCGATTTTCTAACAAGCGGCCGCGCACGACAAGACCCTTGAGTGCGCACTCTCCGTGGAAACATCCGACAAGCATGCGCCTGCCCTGTTCTTTTCTCACGATAACTCCCGGTCGTAACTCGTCAACTTCTTTCTCGACCGGCATGAGACATATCACATCGCGTGGCATAATGAAATTGCCGCAATTGCCACAGATAACCGCGTTGCGATCTGTGAATTCCTGGGGTGATTCTGGCATCCTTTTCCAACGGCGACAGACAAGAACATTCTCCTTCCCTGCGTACAAAACACGATACTTTTTCTCAAAAAACCATTTAAATGCTTTCATGTGGAATACCTCCACCTGAAACCCTACGCGCAAAGAAAGATGAAGTCAAACGAGAAGATTACATCTTCTCTGGTACCTTCATACCCAAAAGATCGAGACCATTTACGAGGACCGTGCGAATAGCAGCTGTAAGCGCAACGCGATACGGTGATTCCGGATCGGTTTTCGAAACAATCGTCGTATTCGCGTACCACGCATTGAATGCTGATGAAAGCTCGACAAGATAGGTTGCAATATGATGCGGCGCCTTTTCGTGGGCTGAACGCGAGACTACTTCTGGAAAGCGCGAAATCATGCGTTCCAAAACACCCACTTCCTTCATTCCCTCGATCTTCCCTTTCACTTTTTCTTTCTTTGCCTTCTCTAATATGGATTGTGCACGCACAGCAGAATACAGCAGGTAGGGACCAGAATCACCTTCGAACGAAATAGATTTTTCGAAGTCATAGATGATATCTGATGCGGTCGCCTGCCTTAAAATCGAGTACTTGATAGCCGCAACCGCGATTGTCGTCGCCGTCTGTGCCTTCTGTTTTTCATCCATCTCGCGGCCAGAAAGCTTCTCCATGACTAATTCTTCAACATCATGAATGAGCGACTCACCGGTAATAGCATTACCCTTTCTTGACGACATTTTGCCCGAGGCAAGTCGGAGCATTCCATGCGAGACATGCTTAGTCGCACGAGCCATTTCCGGCACGATCTGTTCAAGCGCCTTCAAGACCACACGGAAATAATCATTCTGCTCGTTTGCAGTGATGATAATAGATTCGTCCGGACGAACTTTCTTCCATTTTTTGGTGTTAAGACCAAGTTCCTTGGCTTCGTACGTTGGAATACCCTGCGAGTTAATGAAAACGCGAGTATGAAGCTTGGGATCAAACTTTTCACCATGAAATACGATCGCCCCATCGGATTTCTCGAAGACGCCTTTTTTCAGATATTCCTCAACCAAGGCAACACCATCGTGGGCCATCTCACTTTCGAAGACATAGTAGTCGAACTTGGTTCCCAGCTTTTCATAGAGCGTCTCGAAATATTTCAGGCACCACTTGCGCCCCAATTTGTAGAGCTTGTTCAGTTTGCGATCCTTTTTTTCGAACATCACCTTATTCAAAGCATCAATATCGGCCTTTGCCTGCGGATCGTCTTCATATGCCTTGGTGCCCTTCACATAGCAGACACCCAGAAAGGCCACACGTTCTGACAACGGCGCGCTTTTTGCGGGCATCGATTCCATATCTTTTTGCCACGACCACAATGTCTTCGCAATATGAAGACCCATGTCGCTTGGATAACACATGCGGCGCAGTTTTGCTCCCTGACTTGCCATAAGGCGCGAGATCGACTCCCCGATCGCGTTCGACATCAGGTGACCAATATGAAACTCTTTGAAAATATTTGGATCGGTGTATTCGACCAATACTTTTCTGCCACGCCATTCGTTCGACATGCCAAAAAGCTTGCCGCGCTTCAAAGCCAATTCCAGCGAATTCGAAAAATATACAGGCGAGAGATAAAAATTGACGAAGCCCGGACCAGCAACCTCGATGCGGTCAACATGTTTAATCTTTGCAGCCCTCAGTGTCTCAGCAAGCCTTTCTCCCAATTCTCGCGGATTAGTCTTTGCCAATTTCGCTGATGCAAGCGCCACGTTGGTCGCAAAATCACCATTCTTAGGATCTGCCGGATGCTCCAACACTATTTCCACGGTCGAAAGGCCGAGCGATCGGAGCGCCACTTCTATTGCAGCCTTTATCTGGGTTTCGATATCCATATACTTTTATTTTCCGGTCGAGCCAAATCCACGTTCGCCGCGCGCCGACGTCGACAGCTCTCCATCCCTTACTTCTTTGAACTTCACTTCTTCATACGAATGAATGATCATTTGCGCGACCTTGTGACCCGGTTCAAACGTGTACGTTTCTTTGCCCAGATTCATCACGCCAACCCTCACTTCGCCGCGATAGCCGGAATCAACGACGTTGCCGTACGTAATGATGCCATGCTTGAACGAAAGACCGGACTTTTCATAAATGATGCCGACGCAGCCTTCCGGGATCTCCATTTTATAACCTGTGTTGATCGAGGCGCGCTCCATGGGCGCCAAAACGACTTTTTCGCCGACAAACAGATCGAAACCTGCGTCGCCTTCAAGGGCGTATTTAGGAACCGGCACATTTTCACGAGTTCGAACGATTTTGAGAGTCTTTCTCATACCCCAAATATACCAAACGCAAAGAAAAAAGCCCGCCTGCGCGGGCTTTATGCCGAGAAATGTTTGTCGAGCACGACTTCGATGTCCGACCAGACTTTTTCGACGGATTGTTGGGCATCAATGACAGCCACTTTGTCAGGATAGCGCTTGGCAAACTCCTGGTACCCTTCGCGCACGCGGGCATGGAATTCAGGACCGCGTGAATCGAAATGGTTCATCTCACCTTTTGCTTCATAGCGCTTTTTTACACGTGCCATACCCACTTCCGGACTCACATCCAGAATAATGTAGAGCGTCGGCAGGCAGTCAGTAGGACCCATAGCCTTACGACTCGACTCGAAATGATCAAGCAGATTCTTTCCTTCCATACCATAAAGCTGATACGCGAAAGAGCTGCCATCAAAACGATCCGTGAAAACTGGCTGATTTTTTGTCTGGGCCGGCATAACAAACGTACGGATATTGTGCGAGCGACCAGTGAAAAACAGGCCCATGCATTCGTACGGCGTCAGATCAGCAGAATAAGGCGAGGAGAGAAGCAGTCGCCGCATCTCTTTTTCAGCAAATTCGGTGCCGCCCGGCTCTCTGAAAAATACTCCGTTCGGAAACTTCGCTTTGATACGTTCGAACTGAGTGGTCTTTCCAGAGCCTTCACAGCCCTCGAGAACAACGAATCGAAATTTTTGTGACTGCATCATAAGATCAATATTTCGAATGTGAATGTATCACAATTATTTACCACGCAACACCTTATCGATCTTTTTCGCCAGTACGATCATGTCCCTTTCTTTCCTGCCGCGTGTCGTTTCAGCAGCGGTGCCCAGGCGGATACCGGACGGATCGACCGGCGGGCGCTCGTCAAACGGAATAGCGTTTTTATTTACAATAATGCCGGCCTTTTCCAATTTGTCTGACGCTTCTTTGCCGCCCAAATTAATTCCACTGCCCTGCGAGGTGACGTCGACCAGGATCAGATGTGAATCGGTGCCGCCGGAAATGATGCGCCAGCCAAGTCTTGAAAGCTCTGCGGCTAATGTCTGCGCGTTCTTAATAATCTGCTTGGCATATTTTTTGAAGGCAGGAGACGCAGCCTCTTTCAGAGCCACCGCGATCGCTGCCGTCTGGTTTTCGTGCGGACCACCTTGGAGTCCCGGGAAAACAGCACGGTCGATCAGGTCGGAAAAGCGCACTTCTTTTCCTTGGGCGTTCGTTTTTGTTTTGTCTGTGCGCGAGAAGATCAATGCACCACGCGGGCCGCGCAGCGTTTTGTGCGTGGTCGTGGTAACAACATCGGCATATTCAAACGGAGACGGATAGGCGCCACCCGCGACCAGTCCCGCAATGTGAGACATATCTACCATCAATATCGCTCCGCAGGCGTCCGCGATCTCGCGGAACTTCTTCCAATCGATCTTGCACGGATACGCTGTGAATCCGGCAATGATCATCTTCGGCTTTTCGCGCAAGGCGATCTCTTTCAAGTTCGTGTAATCCAATACTTCTGTGTCCTTTGAGACTCCGTACGGTACCTGAGTCCAGAATTTGCCCGTGGCCGACACCTTATGGCCATGCGTCAGATGGCCACCCTGATCAAGTGACATGCCCATGACTTTGTCCCCTTTTTCCAAGAGACCGACATACACCGATAGGTTCGCCGGCGATCCGGACAATGCTTGGGTGTTCACATGCCATTTCTCGGACGAAAGGCCGAATAATTTCAACGCACGTTCTGCCGCCAAATCTTCCACCTTGTCGATAATCGTATTGCCGCCATAATATCGCTTGCCCGAATAGCCTTCGGCGTATTTGTTGGTCAGTTCCGAACCCAAGGCGTCCAACACATCCTGCGAGACATAGTTTTCCGAGGCGATCAGGTTTACGACCTTCTTTTGGCGGGCGCGCTCGGCTTTGATCAGTTTCTCGACAGCTTTATCTTTCATGGCGGTGGGAAAAGTAATTAATCAGATGAAGTGTAGCAGAGTGTGGGAAAGAAAAAAGCAGGCTACAATATAGTCATGAGAGAAATCATCATCGTCGACGATCTATCCCCCGAGCCAGGCGCTATGGTACAAGCTTTGTATTCCCGCGATCCGCGATCCGTTAAACAGCACTTGATTCAGGTACGCGAGAAGGGTGCCGAAAAATTCATGTCTTCGTATTACGTCGGTTATGGCCACAAATCGATCGGAGACTGCGGTACTACATCGATTTTTGTCGAGAATGTTTCCATGCTGGTCGCCAAAGCTGTGCAGGACTGGCCTTTGTATAACGGGCAAGAAGCGTCAACGCGATATCTCGACATGGCAGCACAAGAAGTGATGGATCCCATCGGCACGCCCGCATCCAAAGAGATCCAAGACGAATGGATGAAGTTCTATCGACGCGCTCTGGAAGCATTAGTACCGGTTTTGAAAGAGCGCTTCCCCATCGAGCCGGGCCAAAAAGAAACAGTATACGAAAAAGCGATCAAAGCCCGCGCCTTTGACATCGCCCGCGGATTTCTGCCGGCCGGCGTCACAACGTACGCCGCCTGGCATACCAACCTGCGCCAAGCTTACGACCATCTGAAGGAAATGCGCCACCATCCCTTGAACGAAGTGCGCGAAGTCGCAGCCATGATCCTGGACGAGCTGAAGAAAAAATATTCCTCAAGCTTCTCGCATAAGGAGTACCCCACGGAAGAAGCATATCTCGACGAAAGCATAAAAGAGTTTGCATACTGGGACGATGCCGAAGCAGTGAAAAACTTCAGCTATGATGCAAGCCTTTTGGATGTGAAAGGTCTCGAAAAACACGCCAAACTGCTTGCTTCTCGTCCGGCCAAAGCAGAACTGCACCAGAGAATGCGCCAGTACGGACTGATCACCTTCCGCTTTCCTTTGGATTTTGGCTCGTACCGCGATCTGCAGCGCCACCGCTCGTGCATTCAGGAAATGCCCCTGTTGTCGACGCGTCATGGTTTTTACAGCTGGTATCTTGAACAGCTTCCAAATGGTCTGCGCAGCGAGGCAGAGGCTCTGATCGCCGCGCAGGCAAAGCGCATCGCAGGATTGCCTTGCAGCGACGAAATGCGCCAATACTATGTTGCCATGGGATTTACCGTAGCCGTGCAGATCTCGTGCCCTCTTCCTGCCGCTGTATACACGGCGGAACTGCGTTCATCCGACACCGTCCATCCCACCCTGCGCATCCAGGCCCAGCGCATGGGCGACGCTATCAAGGAAGCTATACCTGGCATCGCCATGCACCACGACATATCGCCCGGAACGTGGAACATCAAGCGTGGAAATCACGATATTGTCCGAAAAGAATAGACAACAAACCGCGCCGCGTGGCGCGGTTTTATATTGCATGCGCCGACAGTGATATAGTTGTACCCGGAAGAAAGTTTCCCTGCTCTCCCTATGAAAAAGACCGTATACCCGATGATCTCGCTCACCCATATCAAGGATGAGGAGACTCGAAATAAGATCCGCGGATTGATCCGCTTTCTCGAGTCGATGCCCGACATCGAACTTCTTCGCTGGGCGTTTGATCTGGATACATGGATGCCGAAACCCGTTGAAAATGTTTTTCGGTATGACAACGCATTCACCGTCGGCGCCGACCTGGGCATCGCCATCTATCTGACTGGCGATGGCTCAGACGGGCGTGGCGACGAGGTGGGTTCACGAGTCCGTTCCGGCCGGCCAATGATCGCGTTTCGTGCTGAAGGCGTTCGTCCCAACAAATATGTGGACGACATGCTGAAGCATTTCGAATATCCGCCAGTTCAATCCTTTACGACGTTTGTTGATTTGGAAAGCCAGATCCGCAAAGCGCTCAAGGAGGTTTCGAACAGCGAACAGCTCGTTCTTTTCGAACAGTCGGTTGCTGCCGCCTAAGAGCAAAGCCGCTCCCCCACGGAGCGGCTTTTTTTTATTTTACTATCTTCATTTTCACCTTACCTTCGTTCACTTTGACCGGAATGTTCTCGGAGAAAAGGCTAACGAGGCTAGACCTCCACGCCGCGCTTTCTTTATACAAATCAACAGTGACGCCTGCGTCTTTCAATAGCTCGAGCGCCTGCGGATTGCGATAGATCTGCCCCACGACCACACGCTTTACGCCCGCCGATATGATGTATTTCGTGCAGTGGATGCAAGGGCTATATTTCGTATACATAGTCGAGCCTTCCGTCGATGTTCCACCCTGGCGCGCGGCCTGCAAAAGCGAATTGTGCTCACCATGAACCGTACGGACACAATGCCCTTCTTCCAGTAGATGACCCACATCGTCACAGTGCGGCAGACCAGCAGGAGAGCCGTTGTATCCGGTAGCAATAATACGTTTATCCTTGACCAGAACTGAACCGGCATACAGGCGGTCACATGTGCCGCGAGTAGCAATGATTTTCACGATTGCCATGAAGTAGTCATCCCATGACGGGCGGAAATGCTTTGCTGCAGCGGCATTATTTATCTTTGGCATGCCGCAATCTTACTCTTCTTTTGACAAAGAAAAAAGCCCCACATAGAGGGCTTGAATCAATCAACATGCAGTTCGCGAGGGTCGTCTTCAGAGAATTGTTTGGTATATACCGTATCCTCGCGATGTAACATCGGATTCTTCTTCGTTTCGAACTCATTTTCATTGTCATAGATCATGAGTTCGCAACCGTGGCCGGTTACAACAGCCCTGCAGGATTGCAGAACGTGGCTTCTGAGCGCTTCTTTGACTAGCGGGTTGGCGCCCTCAGGCAGAATAACGATGAGTTTGTCCATAGAAAAGGAACGGCCTTTCCTCATACTACCGACCTCACACGATTGCGCAAGCAAAAGGCCGGACTCCGAAAGGAGGCCGGCCTTTTGCTTATCTTACTTAACTTCAACGCCCATATTGCGGGCCGTGCCTTCGACCATCTTCATCGCAGCATTTACATCTGCAGTGTTGAGGTCTGGAAGCTTCTTTTCAGCAATTGCTTTGACCTGGGCTTTGGTGAGCGTGCCAACCTTAGCCGAGTTCGGTTTACCCGAGCCCTTTTCGATCTTCAAAGTCTTGATG
Source organism: Minisyncoccota bacterium (assembly GCA_036565605.1). GTDB lineage: Bacteria > Patescibacteriota > Minisyncoccia > Phycocordibacterales > UBA6065 > UBA6065. The sequence continues at coordinate 15,405 of DATCXV010000020.1, forward strand.
ATCATCTGGCTCGCCGGCTCGGTCTTGTAAATCATCTTGTACGTACGGTCGTCATAGACCTCGATTACCGTCGGAACAGTCTCACCGACGCGAGTTTTGGTCTCGTCGTTAAAGCGCTTGACGAATTCACCAATGTTGATACCAGCCGAACCGAGCGCCGGACCCAAAGCCTGGCCAGGAACAGCCTTACCGCCTGGGATCTGAAGCTTGAGAATTTTAGTTACTTTCTTTGCCATAGTGTTGGGATAGACTACCTTAAATCTTCTTGACCTGCAAGAAATCGAGCTCTACCGGCGTCTCGCGACCGAACATTGATACCAGAACCTTGACCTTGCCGCGCGAGTCATCGACTTCCGAAACTTTGCCTTCCAAGTCCTTGAACGGACCGTCCGAAATCTTGACCGCGTCGCCTTCGGCGAGATTGATGTCGTGTTTGACCTCGGTCGAATCCATGCGGCCCAAAAGCTGATCGATTTCCTTCTGGGTAAGCGGCACCGGATGGATGCCCGAACCGACGAAGCCCGTCACGCGCGGAGTGTTGCGGACATGGAACCAGGACTCGTCATCTACGACCATATCGACCAATATGTATCCCGGGTACACCTTCTCCTCTTCCTCTACCCTTTTGCCACCCTTGACCTTGATCTTCATTTCCGTAGGAACAAGCACATTAAAGATCTTGTCCTGAAGATTAAGTGACTCGATGCGCTGGCGCAGGTTGCGCGCAACAGCGTTTTCGTAGCCGGCATAGGTGTGGATTGCGTACCAGTGGCGCCCTCCGCCTGTTTGCTGTTTAGACATAGCGTTTGTTAAAGCGATTACTGGTTAAGGATGAACTTTTCGAGACCAAGACCAAAGACATAGTCCGCAACCGAAAGAATCACTGCGACAACAACCGTAAGACCGACAACCAGAAGCGTGTAGTTGAGAGCCTGACTCTTGGTTGGCCAATTCACATGCTTCATCTCGCCGCGCGTCTCTTTGATGTAATTAACGAGTCCCATAATGCAGAGGAATGTGTTGTTAAATAAAACCGCCCGGGAGGGCTTGGTTAAAGATAATGATACTACGAGAGTTCGTATAAAGCAAGCCCAAGCAAAAGCCCGGTCTCCGAGAAGACGGAGCCGGGCTTTTTGCAAGAAGTCAGTTTGCGGCTTTATATTAGCGAATCTCGTACGTCACCGACACGTTCGAGGTCACCGTGTTCTCCCCTGTTGGAACCGACGCCTGATTACGGCTCTCAAGCGAGGCGCCACCGTACGCCATATCCTTGGCGTAATAGATCGGCATCGGGTAACCAACCGACGATTCCGAGAAGCT
>DATCXV010000007.1:0-14539 GCA_036565605.1 Minisyncoccota bacterium
ACCCTTGGCTTTGCCGCATATAACCGCCGCCGATGTTGCCAACGGAAAACGCATTTCTGAATGCGAGATCGTTGTCGATGGCGATCTTCACGAAGAAGGTGCATCGGTACGTCTAGAAGAAAAACTCGCCTTGCTGCGCCTGTATGACGAGCAAAAAATGGCAAGCCTGCCCCAGCCTATCCAGCTTTTCTACAAGACACCGTTTGCCGGAGATCGTCGCAAACCGACAGGCAAGGTTAAAGAGTCTCATTACGGATTGGAAATTTTAGGCACATCGAAACCGATGGCCGAAGCGATTCTGATCCAGACCGCGCTTGCGATCCTTACCGACGCCGGCGAAAAAGACATGCATGTCGTGGTCAACTCCATGGGCGACAAAGATTCACTTGCCCGCTTTTCGCGCGAAATCACCGCGTACTATAAAAAGCACCTACCATCCTTGCCGCAGAAATGCCGCGACACCGTCAAACGCGACGTCTTTGCTCTTCTTGGCTGCGACCACGAAGCCTGCAAGCGCCTGGCTGAAGACTGCCCCAAGTCCATCAACTTCCTTTCAGAACGCTCGCGCGAACATTTCAAGGAGCTTTTGGAATACCTGGAAACCTTGGGCGTGCCGTACGCCATCACCAACACCTTGGTCGCCAACCGCGATTATTGTGACGAAACTATTTTCGAGATCCGCTCGTCGGATCCCAAGCGCCACCCCCTGGCGATCGGTATCCGCTATGACGGACTTGCAAAGAAGGTGGGACATAAAAAAGATCTGCCGGCCGTCGGTGTTTCCATCGCCGTACCCAAACGCGCCACAAAAGAAGCGGCGGTGAAAAAATCAGTTGTGACAAAAATTCTTGCGCCCGAGATCTGCTTTATGCAGCTTGGCGTCGAAGCAAAGCAGAAGTCCTTGCGAGTCATGGAAACCCTGCGCCAGGCCCGTATTCCCGTCGTACAGTCTTTGATCAAGGATAAGATGGCCGGCCAGGTCGGCATGGCTGAAAAATTCGCCACCCCCGTCGTGCTTGTCATGGGCAAGAAAGAAGCCATGGAGGACGCAGTCATCGTCCGTGATTCCGACACCCGATCGCAGGACACCGTTTTGATCGTCGACGTCGCAGCGAAGTTGAAGAAATATAAGGTCTAATTCGCAGAAAAAATCTGCGTACAAGAAAAAGCCGGTCCCGAAGGACCGGCCTCTTGTTTTTCAAAAAACCAGTTTACCCAACTGCTACGCGCGAACGAAGGTAAGCATTCCGGCCATCGACGCCACTCCAGCGCGCTCGGCACGCCGCCGCCCGAATAGCGGGACCACTTGTATCTGCTTCCGTCCGTCCGAATCAACGAAAATCTTTTACAAAATTTCCTGTGTTAGTACCCCGAACGAGGCGTTGTATAGAGGAAACAGGCAGTTTCTTTTTAATGGCAAATCGCTATCGAAAGTTCCGACCGATTTAACAGCCGAAAACATTTTCTCATGAAAAATCCCGTTTGCATATTTTCATATGCAAACGGGATCGAAGTGTAGAAGTTACGAAGATTAAAGCGTAACTGCTGCACGAGGCCCGCTCGACGGGCCCCGGCCGCCGACGCCGTCCCAGCCGACCTGCACCTCGCGACCGGCGTCGTCCCAGCGCACGCTCGGCACGCCGCCGCCCGAATAGCGGGACCCGGAACAGATCGTCCAGTCGTTCACATCGAGATACTGTTGCGTCTCGAAGAAGAACTGATGTCCGTGAACCAGCCGTTCGGCCAAGGTTTCGGTCTTGAGCTTGCGCTTTTTGACCATCCCCGCCGACATGTTGCAGAGGTCGTCATCCGGTTCGACGCTTTCGCGCACCAGAATGACATACAGTCCCGTTTCTGCGGCGTCACGTTCGTTTTCGGTCACGAACGCTTCCGGTTTGGTGTCGAAATACTTCCAAGCTTTGAAAGATTTCAACTGCCCGTCCCAGATCGCGTTCAGGCCGATCTTCGGCATGACGATGTATCGCCCGAACCCGGGAACCAGTCGCGGGAAGATTGGAAACACATCGTCAGGCAATTGCAGATCGATGCCGTGGACGTCGCGCCAGAACTTGCAGTTCGACTCGACGAAACGGCTGACGATCTTGCGTTCGTCGTCCGTCGGAACCCAGGGACCGGCGATCTGCACCTGGCCAACAGGTGTCGCAACCGAACCCAAGATCGGCTCGACCGGCTCCGCAGCGCGCTTAAGGCTGTCCTTCAACTGTACCCAGAACGGATCGCTTTTGCTTTCGCCAAGCCGCTGGATAACTTCAAGCGGCACGCCGGACGTCCGGGCGATGCGGCCGCAGGTGATGGAGAACTCGGATATGACTCCGAGATCGTCTTGCATTTCAGTTGGCATGTTTTCGCTCGCTCTTCACGCGTACCGTGTCATCCTTCAATAGCCGCAGAGCGGAAACGAAGGATGCTTATCGGCGTACGATCAGACACGAAATCCGATCTACTTGGCCGTAAACAGGCCGGATTTCGCGTCTGATCTTCTTCTCTCAAAGACCATATTTCGAATTATATTATACACCTTTTTTACATACATTGTCAAGACAGGAAATGAAGCCCTGTTCGGCCCCGCCGCCAGGCGGCGGGGCCAGGACTTGAGTCTTTTTCTTCACCATGCTATTGTATGCCCCTATGGCAACCAACGTAGAAGTACAGCGAAACGGCACGGAAAATCCCCTCGGCCTCTTGCGCCGCTTTACCAAGCGCGTTCAGGGCTCGGGCATCCTGCCTCGCGTCCGCGGCCTGCGCTATCATGACCGCATCCTTTCCCACTACAAGAACAAGATGAAGACGCTCGAGGCGATCAAACGCCGCGAAGAGCGCGCAGAGCTTATCAAGCAAGGCAAGATCAATCCGGATCTTCCTCGCAATAGGAGGCGCTAAATGAAGGACGGGGTTTCCATCCTCAACAACACAAACGGCACGCTTCCACGCGTGCCGTTTGCCCGTATAAAAGACCACGTCCTGGGAACCGATTACGAACTCTCTCTGGTCTTTGTCGAGGCAGACGAAGCGCGTACTATCAGCCTGCGCACCAAAGAGAAAGATTATGTTCCTAATGTGCTCTCGTTTCCTCTTTCAGAGAGCTCGGGTGAAATTTTCATCTGCCCTTCCGAAGCGAAGAAAACGGGCTTTTCAATCGCTGAACTCTTTATCCACGCCCTCTGCCATTTGAAAGGAATGGATCACGGCGTTACAATGGAAAGAACTGAAGCCGAAATCTGCAAAGAATTCGGCCTTTGAATTCTTTCATGCGCAAGCATCACTCAATTGGCATAGACATCGGCACATACCAAGTTAAGGTAGCGGTGTCAGAGGCCGCATCCGGACGCGAGCGTTCGGCTCCAAAAGTGATTGGTGTCGGTACAGCAGAATCGCGCGGCTTGCGCCATGGCTATATCGTAAACGGCCGCGACGTTGCCCGTGCGGTTATGCATGCCGTTGCATCGGCCGAAAAGGCTTCTGACGTGCGCATAAAGCGTGCTTATATTTCCGTAGGTGGTGTTAGCTTGTCTTCAGCCATTTCAACCGGATCAGTTGTGATCACTCGCGGCGACAACGAAGTGACCCAGATGGATATTGATCGCGCTGTCGCTGCAGCCGAGCGCAATATTCCCAACTCGCAAACAGTGAACCGCAAGGTGATCCACACTGTGCCGCTTTCCTTCAAGATCGACGGCAAACCTGTCTTTGGTCGTCCGCAAGGCATGAAAGGAGGCAAGCTTGAAGCGCGCGTGCTTTTCATAACATGCCTTGCCCAGCATTTAGAAGATCTGGTTGATGCAGTGTCGGATGCAGGCATCGAAGTGATGGATGTGGTCGCCTCGCCTATTGCCGGCGCTCTTATGACTCTTTCCAAGAACCAGAAAGTGGCTGGATGTCTTTTGGCAAACATTGGTGCAGAAACAGTTTCGATCGTGGTCTATGAAAATAACCTGCCGATTTCGCTTGAAGTATTTCCCATGGGTTCGACCGATATCACCAATGACATCGCGTTGGGTTTGAAGGTGCCGATCGAAGATGCGGAAAGTCTGAAACGCGGATCGACCATCGGATTGCAAGTATCGAAAAAGAAACTCGATGAAATCGTGGCCGCTCGCCTTTCAGATATCTTTGACTTGATCGAAGCGCATTTGAAGAAGATCGATAAAAGCGGCATGCTGCCGGCCGGCATCATCATCACAGGTGGTGGATCGGGACTTGCTACCATCGAAGACTTGGCTCGCGCTTCTTTGAAACTTCCTTCGCGCATCGCTTCCATGGGTCCAGGCCGTGATTCCATCAAAGATTCAACCTGGGCTGTTGCGTACGGTTTGACGGTCGTTGGTCACGGCATGGACGAAGACGAACGCGCCGGCTCGCCGGCACTCGGCTCGCTTTCTGCCCTCTTGCGCCGCATCAAAGAATGGTTCGGGCAATTTCTGCCGTAGCCGTAAGATACAGAGCAAAGAAAAATCCCCGCAGCGCCTTCGGCGCTGCGGGGATTGAAGTTATTGAACGACCAAGTCAGACGGTTCCTCGCATTTCCAGCCATTCCGCTTGAGAAATTCGGAATGTGTGTTGATACGCGGGTCGTCCGGCGTTTCGGCGATATATGCCCGTATTTCGCCGTGAATAGAATTGTCCGAAGCCGAACCTTCGCTTACGTCCCGGAAAGGGTCCTGATTCTGGCCCGCATCGGCAATGGGAGTAACCGACTCTACCTTCACAGAGATAGGATCTCTCAGTGCAAACGGCTGCTCGTAAAGCTTAAGCCTGCCACCCACGGTCGGTGGAAAAGCCAGACGTAGCAGAGCCACAAACTTGCCGTCACCTTCGTATCGCGACTTTTTAATATAGACTCGGAATAGAATATTCAATAAGTTCCTTTCGTTGTTTTGCTTATCCGGGACTTATTCTGCAAATCGTGTCGGATTTGTCAATTGCATTGTATTTTAAAACTCGTTTGGGTATAGTACACGGTACTAAGGCCTTCCAGCCGCTTTATTCGCCCATACCAAGAACCGTCATGCCAAACATCGTTCCGGAAGTCGAGACCATCGCCCGCATCAAAGTCGTCGGTGCAGGAGGCTCGGGCAAAAATACCCTTAACCACATGCTTAACTCCAAGGTGAAGGGGGTTGACTTCATCGCCGTCAATACCGATGCTCAGGATTTGCATAACTGCCTCGCGAAAAAGAAAATTCACATCGGCAAAAATCTGACCAAGGGTCTGGGCACCGGCATGAACCCGGATCTTGGCAGGCGTGCGGTCGAAGAAACCAAAGAAGAATTGCAAGAAGCACTGAAGGGCGCAGACATGGTTTTCGTTGCGGGTGGTATGGGTGGCGGCACGGGCTCTGGCTCGGCTCCGGTCATCGCCAAGACAGCAAAAGAATTGGGCGCACTTACGGTCGCGGTTGTGACCAAACCATTCTTCTTTGAAGGCAAGCAGCGCGCAGCGGTTGCTGATTTGGCGCTCGAAAATCTCAAGAAAGAAGTTGACGCTATCATCGTGATCCCGAACGATCGCCTTCTTTCTACCATCGACAAGAACACCACAGCCAAGCAGGCCTTTGCACACTGCGATGAAGTTTTGAAGCAAGCCGTCGAAGGTATTTCAGACCTCATCACGACTCCAGGTATCATCAATATCGACTTCGCTGACGTCCGTTCGATCATGGAGAACACTGGATCAGCTTTGATGGGCATCGGTATTGCATCGGGCGAAAAACGCGCTGAAGATGCAGCGAAGATGGCGATCTCTTCGCCCCTCCTTGATATTTCGATCGCGGGTGCCAAGGGCGTGCTCTTCTCGATTGCTGGCGGCGACGACCTCACCATGTTCGAAATCCAAGACGCAGCAAAGGTCATCACCGAATCCATCGACCCATCAGCAAAAGTCATCTTCGGTACCGTCCGCGATGAGAAATTGAAGAAAGGCGAAGTGAAAGTTACCGTTATCGCCACCGGCTTCGGCGACGGCCAAGCTCCAGTCCCTGCGACCAAGTCCAAGTCGCTGTTCTCGAATCCTGAAGTGAAGGAAAAGGAAGAGCGCGGCAAGATCCATAATTCGGTCATTGCTTCAGCTCCGCGTGTCGAAGAGAAGCAGCCTGAACCAGCTCCCAAGAAGGAAGAAGAAAAGAAGCCTGCCATTCCTACCATTTCGCAGGATGACGATGATTGGGGTGCAGTTCCAAGCTTCTTGCGAAGGAAGAAGTAATCTGCCCCATACGATATTAAATCGGTTATTTTCCCGAGAAAGGTAAGGAGTGCTCGGTAGATCTGCTATAATTTCCCTACTATGTACGACCTTGCAATCATCGGCGGCGGACCAGCAGGCGTCGCTGCGGGGGTATATGCCTCACGCAAGCGACTGAAGACCGTTTTTATTACCAAAGACTGGGACAGTCAGTCGACCGTATCCGAAGGCATCGAAAATTGGATCGGCACGATAAACATTGCCGGCCGTGACTTTGCTAAAGCACTTGAAGGGCATCTGCGCGCTTACGCCGGGGATATCGTCGATATAAAGATCGGCGAACTCTGCGCCAAGCTTGAACGCCTCGACGGCCAAAAAGGTTTCCTCGTCAAAACGGATAAAGCTGAATACCAGGCAAAAACCATTCTGATTGCCACCGGCAGCAAACGCCGTCGTTTAGACGTTCCTGGCGCCGACCAGTTCGAACACAAAGGCATCACATACTGCGCTTCATGCGACGGACCGGTCTTTGCCGGGCAAGACGTTGTCGTCATAGGTGGAGGGAACGCCGCTTTCGAATCGGCCGCGCAACTTTTGGCCTACTGTAAATCGGTTACACTGTTGAACCGCAGCGATGAATTCCGCGCCGATGAAGTAACCGTCGCCAAAGTACTTTCGAACCCAAAGATGCGCGCTCTGCGCGGCGCAATTCCTGCAGAAGTACGCGGCGACAAATTCGTAAAGTCGATCGTTTACAAGGACAAAGATTCGGGCGAAACGACCGAACTTCCCGTCTCGGGTATCTTTGTCGAGATCGGATCAGTGCCCGCAACCGATTTCGCCAAAAACTTGATCGATCTCGACGCTTTTGGCCGTGTCAAAGTGGACTCGCGCACCCAAGAGACCTCTGCTGCGGGTATTTGGGCCGCAGGAGACTGTACGGACGGACTTTATCACCAAAACAACATCGCAGCCGGTGATGCTGTAAAAGCTTTGGAAGATATTTACGTGTACCTCCATGCAAAATAAACAATCTATGAGGCGCGCCGAATATACTGCATTTCTTTTTGCCCACATCGCTTTGTTTATTGTTTTCGTTTGGTTTGGCGCCCTTAAATTTTTCGACCTCTCTCCTGCTAATCCACTTGTTGCGGACCTGCTTGCGCGCACCCTACCCTTTATGTCGTTTTCGCTCTTTTGCAAACTTTTGGGCGGTTACGAAGTACTCATCGGCATCCTCTTCATCATTCCGCGCATGGAACGCATCGCCATTCTTCTGTTAATTCCTCACATGCTCGTGACCATCTTGCCCCTGGTCTTGTTGCCAGCAGTCACATGGCAGGCACCGTTCGCCCCCACCATGGAAGGCCAATACATCATCAAGAACGTAGTCATTATCGCGCTGGCTGCAACCGTATTTGCAGATCTTGATAAAAGACGTTTGAAAGCATAAGAAAACCGCTCTTTATAAGAGCAGTTTTCTTGTGTACCTATATTACTGTGTCACGGTATAGGTTGCCGTGCGAACTATTCCGCTTTGTTCACCCGTAAAGGTGTACGTATGCGAGCCCGTCATTTGCGAGACATGGATAGAGCCCGTCGAGAAGTTTCCGCCTCCGTCTGCGCGCGCGGTCGTTACAACCGTGCCGCTTTCCGAAACGCGGACGCTTTCATCAGCCCAGAAGTTGCGGCCGTTGAAGTCGATAGACGTACCAGCTCGTACTGACGCGTTCTGCGGAGTGATCGTGGCGCTCTCCGAAGGAGTAGTTGTGCCATTGCCACCGCCGTTCGATCCCCCATTTCCGTTGTCCAAGCGAGAGAGGATATTTTGGATCTGTGACATCAGATTCGAGATCTGATTACGCAGTGAGCTTACGATACCCTCAAGATTCGAGATGCGCTCCTGAAGATCCTCGGTCGAAGACGACGTATTGTTCGTCGTGGTTCCTGTCGAGGTTCCGGTCGAAGTGCCGTTGTTGTTTCCGTTGTTATTGTTGTCGTCCGTGGACGTGCCTGTGGACGTACCGTTCGATCCGTCATTGCCCGTGTTGTCATTATTATTGGCATTTGGATCGAGCGTTGCGAACAGATACACCACTTCAGGATTCATCGTTCCCGCCGAATTCGACGATTCAATCTTGAAGAAATACTGGGAGGCCGGAAAAAGATCCGTGAGCACTACCGAGTGGTTTGTAGTCAAGGTCGAGTCAAGCGAAGTCGATTGAGACAGATTGTTCTGGCCCGTGCCATACAGCACGTGCGAAGTTGCTGGAACGTCAGTATTCCAGGTCACGGTTGCACCGCGCCCATCAGAATTGTTCCAGACCAGAACACCGAAAACTTGCGGCTCCAATCTGTTGGGCGTTGTGGTCGCCGTCGAGGTACCGTTGGTCGTTGTGCCGTTAGAGGTACCATCAGTCGAGGTCGCATTCGTCGTTGTGCCTGTCGTCGTCGCAGTCTGCGCATAAGCGACTGCAGCGAATCCAGACAAGGCAAGTATCGCGCCCAATGAGAGCGCGCCCGCCTTTTTCATCGTCTGTAATGCAGTGTTCATATGATGATAATTAGCCTCATAATCACCTGCATAAGAGGATACGGGAGCAAAGCGGCGAAGGTTTCGCCTTATTTGAAGAGCTTCAGAAACTGTGCCGGGTCGACTGATACTTCGTTCACACGAATAGACAGATGAAGATGCGGCATCTCTGCATAACCTGTCTGACCCGAAAGAGCGATCGTCTGTCCTGGCAAAACCAACTCTCCGACATTCACCAATACTTTGGAAAGATGCAGATACAAGGTCTGCACACCCAGACCATGATCTACGACAATCGTCTTGCCGTAATTGCGACCCGTCTGAACAAGCCGAACCACACCGCGATTCGCTGCCAAGACCGGAGTACCTTCTGCAGCGCGAAAATCAGTGCCTTTATGAGAGATAAGATACCCGCCAGTCTGTCGCGAATAACCATATGGATCAGTAACCGTAGCGAAAGCGACCGGCATCTGCCAGGGTTTTGTCCAAAAAGCATGATCACCCGTACGTAGCCCTAAAAGTGACGCGTTCTCTTGCGCAAGCGTCGACACCAATTGTGTCGCTGCCTGCGGCGTATTACCTCCCAGTTTTTCGGGAATACCCAAGGGCGCCTCTTCTTTTACACGCGTCGAAACTGTAATTATCTGTGAAAGCTTCGTGCCGTCAGCAAGTGTCGCGGTCACCGTATAGTCTCCCGCCTTTTTGTATAAATCAAAACCGTACAGCGCGGTCGACATGCCTTGATAAGGAAAAAACTTCAACATCTTGCCATCAAACGCAATCGAGCTGACCGTCGACGTTGCGATGACAGAAATCTTGATGGGATCACCTTGGATCGGATGCTCTGGTGCAATAGAAAGAGACGCCGCGGAAACAAGCGACGGAAGAACAAAAGCAAATATAAGACATGATCCAAAAAAGGACTTCATGCCTCTATTATACGCGAGCAGCACACCGTGCCTACTTGTCTTTCTCGTCCGAGATGATTTTTCCGTCATCCAATCGCACCACACGCTTGGCCAATCGAGCATATTCCTCTTCGTGCGTCACCATGATGATGGTCTGGCCTTGGACATAGATCTCTTGGAACAGCGCCATGACATTGCGGGATGATTCATTGTCGAGGTTCGCGGTCGGCTCGTCAGCAAAGAGAATACGCGGCTTGTGCGCTAATGCCCGAGCAATCGAAACACGCTGCTGTTCACCACCGGAAAGCTGTGACGGCAGGTTATCAAAGCGGTGGCCCAAACGAACTCGTTCAAGCGACGCTTTGGCAAGCTCACGAGCTTCGGCGCTATTCTTGCCTTGCATCATCAAAGGAAGAGCTACGTTTTCGACAGCCGTAAGATCCGGCAGAAGCGCGTAATCCTGGAAAACATAGCCGAGCTCGTTCAGACGGAACGCTGTTTTTTCTTCCGGCGTCATATTATGAGTATCCTTACCGAAAATATAAATCTCGCCGGAGGTCGGCTCGTCCAAAAGCGACAGCTGATACATGAATGTTGATTTGCCGGCGCCAGAGCGGCCGACGATGGCGATGAATTCCCTTTCGCCCGCTTCGAAGTCTATACCCTTCAAGACACGCGTCTCTTTTTCGCCGTCCGTGAAAGTCTTTATGAGATTTTTTACCTGGATAAGCGACATGGCGATTGTTTAATTATTGCGACCCAAGATCGAGTCAAGGGTGTTCTTGCGCACGATCATGCGAGCCGGAATATAACCCGCGATGATGGTTGTAAAGACAAGAAGCGCGATGCGGAACAAGGTTTCGCCGAACGGCGCGACCAGAATGCCGTCTGAGAACGGGAAGTTAATAGGATGCGCCGCGATGTACGGCTGCAACACAACGTACAAGATGATCAACCCGATCGACGAACCGATAGCCGCATAGAAGATCGACTGTATGACGTACGATGTCTCGATAGCCATACCACTGATGCCGATACCCTTCATGATGCCGATGAACTTCCTGCGAGTAATAGCGTTAATGAAGATAACAATAAAGATCGTGATCGACGCGACCGCAAGTCCGATCGAGCTGATCATGTTACCCAGAAGCGCAAACGTTGCCTTGATATCTTTAAGGAATTTCGGCTGGGCGTCTTCGAATGTCTGCACACGGGCGTATTCGCCTACTCCGGCGCGGATAAGCGCATCACGTACAGCAATTGGATCAGCACCTGGCTTCAGTTTGATCGAGACTTCGTCGACATTGTAATCGCCGCGACCGATCAAGCTACGCAACTGGCTGTCGACCATAAAGATACGGAAAGCCAATTCATCAACCTTTGATTTAACAATTCCTTTAACCGTCATTTCGCGTGTAGCACCGCCGACCGTGACGCGGATCTTGTCTCCGATTTCTACGTCGGAAAGCGTCGTAAAACCCGGAGACTCGATTGGCAGATACTTCTTTAGAAAGTTCGCACCCAGCATGACCTGGTCATAGTCGCCCGGAACCAGATACGATCCTTCAACTACGAACTTCGAAAGATCTGTAACCTGATTTTCCACGACCGGATCAATGCCGACAAAACTGCCGCCGGCTTTTTCGATATCGTCGGTAGTGGTCGCCTCTTTGTAATGTGCTTCAATCGTTCCAGATTGCAAATATCGCGCAGTTGCTGCCTCGACTTCCGGCAATGCTTTGACGATCGACATGACTTTCGGAGACTGCTCGATATAATCTTTTTTCAGAAGATTCGAAAGGATGATATCGCTTGTGTAATAGATCTTGTTGGCCTGGACCGATCCTTCAATAAGACCAACCAGGATACCCGACACCACGACCAGGTTAAGGAAGGTAAGCACCATCACGAACACGATCAAAGACGTCGTCCAAATGGACGCTCTGCGGATCTGGCGTATAGCCAAGAATGTTCCTATGCGGATAGAGCGAAGCATGATTACTTACGTAATTTATTTGGCGACCGGATCGATCAGAATCGTGTCACCTTCAGAAAGGCCTGAAACGATCTCAACATTACCCTTCGAATCAGTAACACCTGTTTCAACTGCACGCTCTACAGTCTCGCCTTCCGAAACCACGAGAACTTTTTCGTCCTTGACCGAGCGCAAAGGGACAAGCAAAGCATCTGCCTTGCGCATGGTCTCGACAGTAACATTTGCCGTCATGCCAGATCGAACGCGGCCATCAGGCGTGTTGAAAGAAAGCTCGATGCGGTAGTTCGAGACGCCGTCTTTTTCTGTTTCGGCTGGATCGACATGCGAAACCAGAGCGTCAAAGACTACACCAGAACCATATGCGTCCAAGGTAGCCTGAGCAGGATTGCCAACAGCAAGACCAGCGATCGAGACTTCAGGAACGAATGCTTCGATACGATAGCCTTCACTTTTCACGCCAACCAAAGATGAATTGGCAGAAACCGCCTCGCCCACCTTTGCATCCATACGGGTAACAACCCCATTAAACGGCGCGACAATAAGCGAGTCCGAAAGCTCGGCTTGGTAGCGCGCCACCGACGCCTGTGCCGCCGCAACCTTGGCACTTTCGACCGGCTCGTCCGAAGCGACATCTGAAAGCGAATTCTGTGCTGACACCAATCCCGACAACGCACCGTTCACTGACGTACGGGCCGACGCCACATCCGTGCGGTACTTATCAATAGTCGACTGGGAAAGATCCGAAGTTGGTTCAAAGCGAGAAACCGCCGAAGCAACATCGGTAAGAAACGATGCGATCTGAGAAAGCTGTGCGCGGGCGCTTGCGATATCAGTGAGCGAGAAGTTCAAAAGTACGCCTTCAATATCGACACGCTCGGCATTAATCTTTTCTTTCAACTGGTAGTCGTTGAAAGCGAAAACAATGCGCGGATTTGCCGTGCGTGGATCGTCGAAAAACTGGTCGACCTTGGTATGAACCGCATCATCAGCAGCCGAGAAGGCCTCGGCGATGGCCTGGCTTGCGTCACGCTGTGCCGACTGCGCTCGCGACGACTGACTTCCCGTACCAACCTTTGAAGCCTCGGCCTGTGCTGCTGCCAAGTCCGCCTGGGCCTTGGAAAGATCTGCACGAGCCGATCCAGCCGAAAGTGCGGCCAGAAGATCGCCTGCGCGAACTTTATCGCCTATTTTTTTATAGACAGCTGCAACGGTGCCCGCCCGCGCAAATGCCAAATCCGCACTATCAACAGCGACCACCTTACCCGAAACGTTCACAGTTTTGACCAGTTCACCCCGCATGACTGTAACTGTTTCAGTATCGCCCGTGCCACGGGTACGAAGACCGAAAATAAGGCCTATTATGGCCACGACCGCTACTCCCGCGATGATAAGCTTCTTTTTAGATTTCATAGAAGATCATACTAGCATACGTTTTTGTTCTTCGGGCAACTAAATAACGATAAATACATATTGACATACGATATATCATAAACTACACTTCTATCTATGAAAAAAGGATCAACATATTTTTTAAGATTCGCCGTCTTTATCATGGGTCTTATCGTCCTCGCTTTGTGTATCTTCGCGTTGCCCAGTATCTGGAAAGGAGGATCGGCGGAATATCCTTCGGCAAGTAACTCGGTCTTTCTCATCGTAATCGGCCTTTATGCGACAACCATTCCCTTCTTTATCGCGCTGTGGCAGACGCTTAAACTGCTGGGTTACATCGATCGGAACACTGCGTTCTCGGAATTGTCCGTAAGGGCGCTTCGAAATATCAAACGCTCTTGGACGGTCATCTCAATATTGTATATCGCAGGAGTGCCACTCTTGTTCCCAATCGCCGACGCCGACGATGCTCCTGGTCTCATACTCATCGGAGCAGCTATTGCTTGTGCCCCGATCACGGTTGCTGTCTTCGCCGCGGTTCTCGAACGACTTTTGAAGAACGCGATCGACATTAAATCCGAAAACGACCTTACCGTCTAATCATCAACTGCTATGAAGCAAATCTCAACAATACTTCTTAAAATCGCAACCGTTGCTTTGGGCCTTGGCGTACTTGCATTCTTGCTTTGGGAACCTCACGTCGAAGGAGTAAATGCACACTCTACACTGTTCGAAATATATTTCCGTGATCCATTCCTTGCATACGTGTACATCGCTTCACTGCCGTCTTTTGTGGCACTTTGGCAGGCGTATAAAGCATTCTCGCATCCAACAGTGAAAGCATTGCGAACCATTCGATACTGCATGGTGACCATCATCGGATTCGTCGTGCTCGGAGAAATCTTTATCGCGCTTGGCGAAAGCGATGACCGGGCAGGCGGAGTTTTCATGGGGCTTCTTGCTATCGCTGTCACAGGCTTAATCGCTGCGATAGCAGAAAGATTCGAACGAAAACATTTAACGGCGTAACGATACCGGCATGGCAATCATCATCAACATAGACGTAATGCTCGCCAAACGGAAAATGAGCGTCACCGAACTTGCCGAAAAGGTCGGTATCACAATGGCCAATGTATCAATCTTGAAAAACGGCCGCGCCAAAGCCATTCGATTGGAAACCCTGGATGCCGTCTGCAAAGCACTGGACTGTCAGCCAGGAGATATTTTGGAGTGCAGGAGCTAGAACAGCGCCGATTCGCTCGTAAAATTCTGCCGTATTTTTTACAAAAAGAGCCCCGCGTTTAAAAAACGCGGGGCGAAAGGACTAAGTACCGAGGACCTGATAGACCTAAGGTTTCCTAATCCTGAGAACTAACTTGCGGGAACCAGGGCCAAGTATCTGTAGCACCAGTCGCTATCGAGCCAGCCGTAGTCCCAGTGCCACCTGCCATCGTGCCAATAGAGGCAACGGACGCAGAGGCGGCCACCGGAGTGGCGGTAGATCGTGCCCCAGA
>DATCXV010000014.1:0-21247 GCA_036565605.1 Minisyncoccota bacterium
AGCTGCCGCCGTTTTAGCAGTGTTCGTTGTACGAACGACTACATACTCGCCCCCGGAAAGGCCCGACGAGATTGCAGATGAATCGTCATTCGTTTGTGCCACAGTCACTTTCACCATCGAAGGCGGCATTGGCGACGATACACCCTGTATTGCCTGCATGCGATTAAAGTTACCTGTAAGCACTTGGACAAACTGTGCGCCACCAACCGATTTGATTGCTGCAGAAGGTACGATGACCGTATCCGAGATAGATGCCATGTGTATGTCCGCAGACACCGTCATTCCAGCTTTCACACGCTCGTCGTTTTGGTCAAATTGAATTTCGACGGAATAGGTCACAACACCCTGAGACACTGTACCGACCAAATCCACCTGCGAAACATGGCCCGGTAGTGACAATCCATCGATTGCATCAAACGTAAGCATCACCGCATCGCCTTCTTTCACTTTAGCTGCATCGATTTCGTTCAAGGAAATACGGACCTGCTTGCTGGGAGATATCAATGTCGCGATCGACGTACCGTTCGACGCTTTATCACCCGCTTTGACCGGAACCTTTGCCACCACCGCATCCCACGGTGCACGAATGGTGTGGTCATACAAATCCTGCTTTGCTTGATCCAAAGCATCTTGTGCTTGAGAAAGAGAAAGCTCGGCAGTCTTAAGTGAGAGATCTGCTGAAGCTGGACTGTCCTGGGCACTGTCGATTGCTGCGACTGCACCAGCAATGGCATTAATGTCTGAGTTAACCTTATTTACATATCCTGAAAGCGCAGACTTATCAGTCGTGATTTGACCTGGCACGTTCGAAGCATATCGATCACTGATGTAATCGATGGTGTTATATGCACCCGTTAACGCAGAAAGAAGTTCCTTCAAGATCGTGTCGGTCGTCGATAGGAGTGCGGAAATTTCAGTAGGTGCCGATGATGCTGAAATTGTTTGGTACCGAGCATAATTCGCTTCAAAATCATGCTTGGCTGCATCCAAAGAAACTCCAGCCTGATATTTGTATCCGACCGCCGCAGAACCCGCCGAGTTGTTTATCTGAATATCGGAAAAATATGGCGAATGAGCCGAATCATAAAAAATGTCACTCGCTCCTGAAAAGATAGCTGGCAAATCGATCGATGTATTGGCAATAGCGGTATAACCCTGCTGATACGCTTTTGACAGATCCGAAGCATCCGAACCCGCGGCTTGATCTTTTGCCTGCTTCTGAGCGCGACTGTAGGAAAGCTCGGCATTGGAAAGAGAAATTTCAGCATTTGAAACTGCCTTCAAAGCATCCTTGGTATCGATAAAGGCTAGCGCTTGGCCTTTTACCACCTTGTCCCCCACTTTGACATTCACAGCAACGATGTCGCCTGAGACGGTTGCTGTCACATCTTCCTGATCAACCGCCTCAACCTGACCTGAACCGGAAACAGACGACGTCAAATCTCCCTTGCGGGCCTGAGCCAAGACATATAATGTTTCGCCGGACGCTTTCGATACATGAACTGCGGCATAACCCCCACCCAAAATTATGAGAACTCCAAAAGCAGAGATCATCTTGTGAGCCAGCATGTATTTCTTTGTCGCCGAGACTGCTTTCAAAAGAGACATTTTCATCGATGTTGAATGTAATAATGATTAGCGACTGGTGGTCGTTGCCGGCGGGGGCGCCAGACGGATAAAGCGCGCTTCGATCCTGCCCTGTCCATCAGGATCACCCAAGACCACAGCAAAATCGTCAGGACGAATGTCGGTCGCTTGGACACTTCCACGAAAGCGACGCAAAGCCGTTGAAGACGAAATAACGACTGTCTTTTCGCTCTGATCAGGTACAGCGACTGTAAATGTTGGCAAAGAAACCATCACTATCCTGCCTGCCACGCCGTGCGCTGCAGAAAAATCGTCACGAATGATCATTCGTGGACCCTGAGCACGACCCTCGAAAGCACGATAAAACATATCGCCACCACGGAAAGCAAACGATGCTTTATGGAAACCAACAGCCATTCCGGCACGAAATACAAAAAGCAATACGAGCATTCCGATCGCCACGCTTGCCGCGACACGAACCTTCCTTTCTCCCCACACGGATCTTGCTGCTTCAACGATTTTTTTATTCTCTTCGCTCATATTACGGCTCATGTTATGGATTGGTTAGTAAGAATGCTTGCCGCATCAATCGAGGTACTGACCACAGCGACACACACAAGGCCGAGATTGTCGCCATAGCCGCAGCTATCGGCAACGATTCAAGGACGACATACAAAAGCTCTTTCAAATAGGCAAAGACGCCAACACCCTCAGAAAAGATGAGTGAAAGATACGATCCAATACCAGATGCAGAAAGCGCTGAACCCAAGTAGACGATCGAAAAAATGAGCGACACAAATGATGCGGCCGAAAGCGCAGAGAAGCCAACAAGGCGGCGCATAGATGAAACATAGCGCGCCTTGTTCAAACGAGCATGTACCCGTGAAGAAAGCTCATCGGGAATTTCTATGGCAGCAAGGTTTTTGAATGGCTTTTCCATATGTGCAGGTATACGTTACCTTTCCTTCTTTTGGTGCATGATTTCTTTAAGACGTGCAAGTGCTCTGCGGTAACGACTCTTAACAGTATTCAGAGACTCGCCGGAGGCAGAAGCAATTTCCTGAAATGTCAGATCTTCAACATCATGGAGTAACACTACCGCCCTCATGGCAGTTGAAAGTTTTTGAAGTGCTTTCATCGCTGTTTCTGTATCAATATTCGTATCAAGTATCTCTTCAATTCCCGACGTATCATCAGCAAGACCATCACTAAAGTCATCGTCATCTGAAAGTGAAGAAAAAGTTCGATCTTTGCGCTTGCGCATCAAATCGATAGTGGCATTACGAGCAATCTGAAAAAGCCACGGCCGAAAAGGTCTTTCCGTATCGTATGAATTGATCGCTTTCCAAGCCTTCACGAACGCTTCTTGTGTGGCATCTTCGGAGAGTTCACGATCACCCGATAGACGAAATATAAAGGCGTAGACGCGATTGGTGTAGCGGTCCACCAGCGTTTCAAACGCAAGCTCGCTGCCGGACTGGAAGTCGGCAGCGAGCAATTCATCGGTCTGTTTCGGACCTTGGTTCATGCGCGCATTGTACGCAAATGCACGCAGAAACTGAAGCGAGCAGAATTTTAGTACCCCACTTCGATATCTTCCAACGATGACGCGGTAACACCTGCTTCGTAATGAGCTTTCATAACTGAACGAACAGCGTTTACCAAACGAGCCTGGAGGTTGGACGAAAATTCACCAGAACCAGAGGCACGAACAATAGTACCTGCTGTCGCCTCGATATCTGCCTTGATAGCATCTTCGTTTTTACCCGTCGTAAGTACATCGTACCAAGGACGATCGATCTCGACCGTACCGTCGGCATAAATCGTTGCGCGAGTACGGACCGCAACTGGAATGAAGCCTAGAAATTCGCCATGTTCTTTATACCAGACCGATACCTTGTCGGCCGATGCTTCGACTTTCGAAACATTCTCGTCGTCTTTGACCACAGCACGTGCATACGCATCAAGATCTGCGGTTGTTGAAACAGAGCCAGGTTCGACGACCATTCCAACATTGTCTTGAATATCGGAACGACCAACCGTGACCGTCTCTAATTCACCCACAATACCCGACGACGATCCGGTCGACGTCGTCGCTTTTGCGTTCAGATCAAGAGTTGCATCCAATGTTGCCGCAGATGCAGCTCCGGCCGATATGGTGAAAGCAATCGCCGTAAGAATACCAGCTTGTAAGAATTTCATAGAAAAGCGTTAGTGTGTGACTAATCCCGTCACAATCGCTACGCCAGCGCTTTTCCTAAAGTTTCAGTTATTCGGCGAGACACGTCGTGCCATCCTTACGAATATCAAAATGAACCTCATGTATTTCCGAAATGCCATCCTTCAAACGCACTTCAATGCCCAAGCCTGTTCGCACTTCCGGCTGCCAGTATTGGTCAAATATGAAATTTCCCAATGAATAATAAATTGATTTTCCTTGATAAATCTCACTTTCTTGAACAACGTGTGGATGAGCCCCAACAACAAGATCTGCTCCCGCATCGATAAAACGATGAGCCAATGACTTCTGATATTCCGTGGTCGGTACATATTCATCGCCCCAGTGTGCAAAGACCACTACGAAATCACTATCACGCTTGGCCTGCCAAATTGCCTGGACTGTTTTTTCAGGATCGCTTCCACCCAAAAATTGATTAAACGAAACCAGTGCAACCCGTGCCGAACCAACCGTTGTCGTGGCAAATAACGCACCATCTGGAGCACCGAAACTTACAATTTTCTTTTCGGCAAGCGCTGCGCGTGTCGAAAGCGATCCTACCCTTCCAAAATCCCAGATATGGTTGTTGCCCAACGAGACAGCAGATATGCCCGCGCGCGAAAGCGCGCGGGCGACTTCTGGCGAAAACGTGAACGTCGTATTGTTCGCCTGGCCCGGCTTAGTACCTTGGGAAAGCGAAGTGTTCTTGGTAATCGGTCCTTCCAGATTTCCAATGACCGCATCAAAATCTTTGAAATATCCGGACACACACGAGAACATATAGTCGTATCCTTTTTTCTCGGCAATGGTACGGATCGTACGATCAAACATTATGTCGCCCACAAACAAAATCTTTGCGTGCGAGGCTCTTAACTTCTTCCCGACTCCACTTGTCGCCACAATCGCCACAACGATCAATACAACGATCGCAACGATGATCCAGTGTTTTTTCTTGGCCTTATGTTTACGTCGCTTCATGGCCATTTGTCACCTGCTTTAAATACGCAGATATTTACGAACCGCCAAATAACTTGAGAGAGCGCCCAAAACGATACCTGTGCCTAATATAAGACCGATAATCGAAAGAATATTATGGCTGTAATACGAGAACAAGCTGAAGCCCCCGAAGAACGTACCTGTAATACGCGACACCCAGTACGTGGCCGGATAAAACATAAGAAGCGTGATGATCGCTGAAACCACGCCGTACATAATGCCGGAAACGATAAACGGACCGCGCACGAAACGATTTGATGCACCAACGAGCCTCATGACCGAAATCTCTTCACGCGCGATATAGATCGCCAGGCGAATAGTGTTAAAGATAATGAGGATCGAAATCACCACCAACACAACCGTGACACCCAAAGCGATCGTCGTGCCACCATCGATAATGCGGGTCAGCGCATCAATCGCCGCCTTGTTCTGATAATAATTGATCTTGTCGATAAAAGTGCCCGGTTCGCCCGCCTGTGAATCAAGGAATTTTGCGATACCCGCATACTGCGATGTCTCCTTAGCTTTGATATTCAAAATAGCCCCCAACGGATTGTCACCTAGTTCATCCAAAGCCTGCAGCGTCACTTCGTCATCCGCATGCTTCTCGCGGAAGTTTTCCAAAGCCTGGTCGCGCGATACGTATTCAACATTCGCCACTTCTGGCAAAGCTTCAACTTTCTTCTGCAAAGCCAAAATGTCCCCTTCTTCAGCGGTTGGTACAAAATAGACGTTCACGTCAACCTTATTCTTGATCTCGTTCAAAGAAGACTGTAAAAGCGCCCCGGCAAATACGATACCGCCAAAGGTAAAGAGGGTCACCGTCATAATAAGGACCGACGAAAGCGAGACAAACCCATTACGCCAGAAGGAAACAAAGCCCGAGCGGAAAATACGTTTGGTAGTAGTCCAGAACATGTGTCGCATTATAGCATTGTTCATCGCACGTGCGTATTAGAGACGATTATCAATCTAACGTAACTCTTTATGACACGACTTAACCCCTATCTTCGGTTCAATGACGGAAAATGCAAAGAAGCGATGAATTTCTACAAAGCGATTTTCGGTGGAACAGTTGAAATGATGACCATCGGTGAAAGTCCAATGGCACAGGAAATGCCTGCCGAAAAGCGGAATTTCATCATGCATTCAACACTTACAAGCGGCGATCTGAAATTTTTTGGCTCAGATATGATGCGTGATGTCGCTCTTGTCGGCGACAATGTAAGCATGGCTCTTGAATGCACAAGTGAAGAAGAGCTCAATGACCTTTTCGCAAAGCTTTCCAAGGGCGGAGATGTTTTTATGAAGCCAGAGGAAGCTTTCTGGGGTGGAGTCTATGCCATGGTCACCGACAAATACGGTATTGAATGGGCACTGAACTTCCAAAAGAGACCGATGACGGATTAAATCGCGTACTTACCGTCTTTGTCGTCGCGAACAACCCTGCCCTTTTCCATAGTGATGACACGGCCGCCGATCGATTCAATGACTCCCTTATTGTGAGTAGTCAAAATAACAGTGGTACCCAAATCATTCACCTTCTTCAAAATCTGCACGATGTCGTAGGTGTTAACTGGGTCAAGATTTCCTGTCGGTTCATCAGCAATAATAAGATCCGGCTGATTGACGATGGCACGAGCAATAGCGACGCGCTGCTTTTCGCCGCCGGAAAGTTCGTGCGGGAAGTTCCAGATCTTTTTGCCCAAATCGACAAGCTCAAGCACATGTGGCACATCCGATGCGATCTCTTCGTCGCTGCGGCCAGCAGCCTCCATAGCGAACGCAATGTTTTCAAAAACCGTTTTGTTGGGAATAAGACGGAAATCCTGGAAGACCGTGCCAATGCGACGACGATATGCCGGCATATGCGTACGCTTCAATTTATGAATGTTCGTCGATTCAAACAAAACCGAACCACGAGTTGGCCTTTCTTCGGCCAGGATCATTTTGATAAGAGTAGTCTTGCCTGCACCCGAGTGACCGACAACCGAAACGAATTCGTTAGGCTTGATAGAAAGCGTAACATCGTCGAGAGCGACCGTGTCGTCCGAATAGACTTTGGTGACTTTGTCGAAATAAATCATGCGAGAACTATTTTAGCATACCAAAACACCTACAGGTCCCGCTCAGCTTCCAAAAAGAGCTCAATACCGCCCGAAAGTACCGCATCCACATTCGAGGTTTCAGCTCCAGTACGGTGATCTTTGACCATCTTGTACGGGTGCAACACATACGACCGAATCTGATTGCCCCATTCGATATCGGTCGTCTTCGAAACATACATTCCTTTCTCTTTGGCCTTGCGTTCCTCTTCGCGCAGCTTATAGATCTTGGCCTTCAAGATATCCATAGCAATTTCCCTGTTCTGCGCCTGCGAGCGTTCTGTATCAACGTGTACCGCGATCTTTGTCGGTAGATGAACCAGACGCACGGCCGTCTCGCGTTTGTTTACATTCTGACCACCGGGACCAGAAGAACGCGCAAATTCTACTTTCAATTCTTCCGGCGGTATCGGAATGTTTTCTGCCTTCTCGAACTTCGGGATCACCTCTACTAATGAAAACGAGGTGTGTCTCTGCTGCTTCGAACTTGTTGGCGAAATGCGCACCAGGCGATGGACGCCGGATTCATTCTTCAGTGTACCGTATGCACCCTTTCCTGAAATCTCGATAGTGACATTCCTGTATCCACCGTGATCGTTCTGGTGCTGATGGAGAAAAGAAACACCCCAGCCGCGCTGATCACAGAACTTCATATACATTTCCAAGAGCATGCGCGAGAAGTCCTCGGCGTCATCACCGCCTGCACCCGAAAAAATGGTCATAATGGCGTTACCACGTTCATATTTCTCGGCTTCAGCTGCCTCGGCCTTAAGTGCATTTAATTCGCGCAAGACCGTTTGCGCACGGTCTTTATCATCCCAAAAGGACGCTTCGGCCATCTGAGCTTCGATTTCTTCTATGCGCTTGCGTGGGTCTGCCATGGAAGTGAGTATAGAATATTCGCCCTATTATTGAAAATAATCGCTAAATATACTAATCTGTCTGAGCAAGCCAGCGTAGCTCAGTCGGTAGAGCACGTCATTGGTGGGTCGTAACCCCTGCCCACGCGCCCGGCAACGGACGCGTGAATCCCGAATAACGGTTAATAGCCCTATTGAGAGATAAGGCCGAGACCGTGGCGACCGAAAGGCCGCCCGAACGACTGACAAGGGTCTCCAAGATTTTAAACATCAGGGAGAAAGATACAGTCTAGTCCTCCCGCAAGGAGAGGTGTAAACGAATGACGAGGTCTCCGGTTCGATCCCGGACGCTGGCTCACGGAAGGAGTGAAGTCCGACCGCGCCACCTTAGCTCAGTTGGTAGAGCGACGGTATCGTAAACCGTAGGTCCCCGGTTCAAGCCCGGGAGGTGGCTCACTTGGTATTTTATTTAAAAAATCCACAACAGGATGCGTTTTTTCTTTGCTCATGATTACTAATTGTATTAATTAGTTTATGCCGAATCCCAAAAAACCTCGTACTCCTTGCCCAGTCTGCGGGAGAGAACCTCATCGCTCCTTTTACACATATTGCAGCAATGCATGTCAGCAACAAGCTCAATTTCTACGTTATATCGAAGCCTGGAAAACAGGTAAAATTTTAGGATTGCAGACTATCGGTACCGTCTCTCCACCTATAAAAAGATATCTACGAGAAAAATGTGGCAATAAATGCGAACTTTGTGGTTGGTCGAGCATTGATACTAAAACCGGTATTGTGCCTTTAGTCGCAGATCATATTGACGGCAACTGGCGAAATAATGTCGAGAGCAATCTCCGTTTACTTTGCCCTAATTGTGATTCTCTTACTCCTACTTATGCCGGATTAAACAGAGGCAAAGGGAGAAAAGGTCGCGTGATGAGCAAACGTACGCAAGAAGGTCGGAAACTGATTAGAGGTTACTAATCTAGCTCCCCTTTTCGAAACTTGTTTACCAGCTCATGCGCTCGTCTTGTTGGTTCAGGTAAACGGTATCCGCGCAGACAATTTTTGATAATTTCCAAGGACTCCTCCATCGAAACCAGGTGTCCCGGAGAAACAATAAGTGGATTCGACCGCTCTTTCGACTTGAACGCCCAGCCAATTTGATCACCGCTTTTTGGATCAAGAATCTGCTCGGCGTCGCCAACTTGCTTCGGCACTTCAAACGCACCATAGAGTCGAGACTTGGCGCACCCAACCGTCGGCACGGATAAAAGCACACCTAAATGGGACGCAATGCCGAGCCTACGCGGATGTGCGATCCCCTGTCCGTCGACCACCACCAGATCTGGCGGTGCCGGAAGCTTGGCAAGACATTCGATGACGCCGGGCATTTCCCGAAATGACAGAAATCCTGGAATGTATGGAAATGAAACCGGTGTGCGTACCGTCGCATAATGTAAAGGCGTCAGATCCGGATACGACATGACCACCACTCCCGCAAAAAGTTCTGTACCGAAGCGTTCAAGCGACACATCGACGCCAGCAATAGTTCGAACACGCCGCTCCAAAGGGCGTATGCGCACTTCTTGGGCAAGCCGCTTTTGCTCGTTTCTTTTCTCTTCCATACCATTGCGCACGTGTTCTTCTTCCATATAATGCAGTATACGAACCCAAGGGACGGAAACAATACGTACTGTTTCTGAAACAAATCGGCTTTCACTCGCGTAATATCCTTGCGTAATATTTTGAAGATATGATTGCAGCAGAAACAATAGAAAGAGCGAAAAAAGGAGACCTTTTCGCCTTCGAAGAAATCGTCTCTGAATACGAGAAGCCCTTGTGGAACTACCTGGTCCGCTTGGCAGGATCCCGCGATGACGCGGAAGACCTTTTGCAGGATACCTTTGTGAAGGTTTTTAAACATCTTGGTTCCATGGATTCCAAACGTAACATCAAATCCTGGATCTATACCATTGCCACGAACACCGCATACGATTTTCTGCGCAAGAAAAAGCGCGAAGGAAAGGTTGAACTTGACGAAGAGCACGAAACAAATCCTGATAGCTCCTCGTATTATTCGGTGACAGTAGAAGACAACCTTGAAATCAAGGACGTTTCGGCAGCAATCGACCGGCTCGACGAACTCTATCGCGGGCCGATCGTTCTGTATTACAAGGATGGGTTTAGCTATGAGGAGATAGCGGATATGCTCTCGATCCCTATCAACACTCTCAAGACCAGGCTTTCGAGAGCGAAAAAGCAATTGGCGACCCTTCTTACTAATTACGGCTATTAAAATCATAATGAATCATACGATGAACACCCGCAAAGGCCCCGACATGATCGAGACCTCGTTTCGTATTGAAGATAGAGAGATGCCTGCTCATGTACACAGCAAAGTCATGAAGCGAGTGTTCTTTGCCGCCTACGGCAAATATCTGTACGCATCGGCTGCCGTGCTTGTCTTGAACTTGGCCGTTCTTGGTAAAGAGGTCTGGAGGGCTTTACGCGAGGTGGATTTGACCCGGGCTCTGCATCCGGCACCGCAGCTTTCATTTGTATCGGCCCTTTCTTGGGACTCGATTATTGCGGTCATCATGTCTACCCTTCTCTGTGCCGCAACTGCAGTGGTACTTACCAAGATCTATCGCGACGCCAAGGCGTTCGGAATGTTCAGAGCATAACCGTCTGCTTATATAAAATTAAAAAATTCCCCGCCATTCGGCGGGGAATTTTTTCTAATTTTTACTGAGTAGCATTCGAACCTGTACCACTGGGAGTTCCGCCGGTGCCGTTCGAAGTTCCTCCATTCAAGTCGACATCAATCGACGCTCCACCTGAATTGTCCGTCGCTGGTGCTGCTACCTGCCTGCGACCAACCACAAACCAGACGATGAATGCGACAACGATAACAAGAAGCACAACCAGAATCGCATTGGTTGCCGACGAAGAATTATCGCCCGTCTTGATTTCTTGCATATTGCTTTAAGATTAAGCCGTTAATGTAAGCGGCCAAGGATAGTACGAAAAAAGCGCCTGGAAAAGGCGCTTTTTTCGTGTTCTACTGCGCGAGTGACGGGGCTCGAACCCGCGACCTCGTCCGTGACAGGGACGCGCTCTAACCAACTGAGCTACACCCGCATGTGCAGGCTATTTAAGCATATCTCGTCGGAAAAATCTATGGTGTCGGGGGTGGGAGTCGAACCCACGACCCCGGGCTTATGAGTCCCGTGCTCTAACCAACTGAGCTACCCCGACAAAGGCGCCATTACCTAAGCGCCGTAACAATCTATCACGACACGCCTTCAAATCCAAGGCAAATGATCTTTTGAAAGAAAAAAATTCCTGCCCCGTACTAACAGTGTGTACTTCGGGAGAACGAAAAGGGCGCCACGGGCGCCCTTTTCGTTTGCCTTGAAGCGGCTCTCAGTGGTGAAATAAAAAGGGCCTGGACAGCGTACTATTTGAGGTAGTAGTATCCGAAATTATGGAAAACAATAACAATACAGGTTGGTGGATTGGCGGCGTCATTGCCGTTCTTGTCCTTATTATCGGTGGCATTTATCTTTTTAGGTCGGGCAACGACTCGTACCAGGGCGGTGAAAATGCAACTTCGACAGGATCATCGACCGCATCAATGATTCTTCCGTACGGCTTGGCAACGGTCGGTTTGGGCGATTCGATTTCGTTCCGCGGCATTACCATCACTCCGACATCGGTCGTTGAAGACAGCCGCTGTCCAAAGAGTGTTCAGTGTATCCAGGCTGGTACGGTTCGTTTGAACGTCCGTGCTCGTCTCGATAACGGTACAACATCAAACACGGTCGTCACTCTCAGTAAGCCCGCAGCAATCGGTACATACAGCGTAAACTTGGTATCAGTCTCGCCTGAAAAGACTCAGGCAGCGATCAACGGTGCTGACTACCGCTTTATCTTCGAGGTTCGCCAAAGCGCAAACGCAACCGGAGATGAAGGATTGATGGGCAAAGGCTAGACCCTATTTTTTCTCTTCCAAATCCAGGCAGACGGAATTCATGCAATACCGTTTGCCTGTTTTTGTTGGACCATCATCAAAAACGTGACCCAAATGCGAGCCACAACGAGCACACACGATCTCGGTTCGACGCATACCATGGGAATCATCGACTATTTCACGCACCGCTTTCGGCAGCGCGGCGTCGAAAGACGGCCAACCTGTGCCCGAATCGAATTTGGCGTCAGATGAATACAGCGGATTACCGCAAGCAGCGCAGCGATAGACGCCTTCAGCATCTGCTTTCAATAGCTTGCCGGAAAAGGGCGCTTCTGTGCCCTTTTGACGCAAAGCTTGGTACGCCTCAGGCGAAAGGCGTTCTTTCCATTCTTCTTCGGTTTTTGGTAATTCTTTTTCGTTCATATTTTTATTGTTATTTTTTCTTAGTCGGATCTTTCAAAAGCGCGGCGAAATCGTGCGACACCTTATCGAGTTTCGGATTGATCACTAACATACAATACGTTTGCCGCGGATTTTTGGCATAAAAATCGCGATGATAATCTTCAGCCACATAAAAGGTAGCCAGTGGTTCGACAGCGGTCACGATCGGTGCGCCTTTTTCATTTGAGTCATTCAATTCCGCGATGAATTTCTCTGCCTCCGCCTTCTGTACAGGAGTCGAATAAAAGATAACGGATCTATACTGACTTCCCACATCGTTTCCTTGTCGATCTTTCGTCGTTGGATCATGGCTTCCGAAAAAGACGGTCAGAAGGTCGGTGTATGAGATAAGCGCCGGATCATATTCAACCCTCGCACATTCGACATGTCCCGTCGTTCCGGAACAAACTTGTTCATAATTTGGATTCGGCACTGTGCCACCGGCATATCCTGGCTCGACCAACGAAACACCCTTGAGCATCTTGAAAACTGCCTCTGTGCACCAGAAGCACCCACCGCCGAATACCGCTGTTTCAAGTTTCATACAATTAGTTTAGTTAGAGTATAGCAAAAGCACCTTTTAAAGGTGCTTTTGCTGGATTACTTGTTGCGGGGGGGTACGACAGGATTGGAATCTGATTATGGCTAGTTTAAAGGGATTACATGAACTGGCTATAGAGGCAAAATCCTCCGCCCTTCATGGATACTAGATTCGGCCGAAAGAAACCGTAATCTCTTTCATATTAGCCTACTACCTCCGTTATTATACAAAAAAACAATCCCCGCTCGCTTGAAGCGAAACGGGGATCGGAAGAGCTAAGGCCTGAAATCCAAGGGCTAATGCCCAAGGTCAAGAGCTTAGTTCTGAACTTGCGAGACGAGGAAGGCAAACGCACCGTCGTCACCCCACTTACCGCCAGGGTTGCTCCAAGCCGTGTTGAGCCACCGCCCGCCACCGCGCCGAGCCGCATAGAGCAGGCACGGGCTGCCATCGAAATCCTTGATCGGCTCGTGCATGGTGACGATCCACCACAGGTCGAGCTCTTCGAGTTCCGCATCCGAGAGCAATTCTCGGAGGAGGCAGGCCGTCTCGGGGTGTGGTGTGAGCCAACCCCGCTTCTCGGCATCCGCACGGATCTTCTTCGAAACACGGTTGCGATCCGTGTAGGCCGTGCCGACGATGATGGCCAGGGTGTAGGTGACGCCAGTGGTCGCTTTGAAGTCTTCCGACCGCAAGACATCATTGGCATACTTCGAAAGGCGGAAGCCCTTCGATTCGAGGTAGGTGATCCACTCTTCGCCGCCCCGACCGTTCGAGGTAACTTTGACGTAGATCATGTCATCGATCCTGACCCATTTCTTACCTTCGGGAATCTCGGGCGCGACGCCTTTGGCGACGATCGTGACCGACGTTTGGCAACCGTTGTTGAGGAATTCAGCGAACCTCTTTCCGCGTTCTTCGGGCGAAAGCTCGATGAACGGTTGGAGATCCGCTTTGACCTCGCTCCACGGCGTATCCAGGACGAACGATCCGATGACGCTCCGAGCTTGACCTTCTGATAAGGCTTTACTCATGGTTTCCTTTTTCACTGACATGGGCTAGACCTTTTGTGCGGAATGCACGCAAGGCTTTGACCCGCGCCGTCCCTTTCGGATTTGGATATTACGGCGTTCTTTCAAGGCACTAAAATGCCCTCAAAGAACGCCGTAATCTCGCAAGAATTACAATGAACCATATACCGGTTTATTATACACCTTTTAACATCTAATGTCAACTAAATCTTTGCCCACATCAGTAAATCAAGGGTATGAGATCCCGCGTGATATTTCCTCTATAGATTTGAAGTTGTGGGCAAATCTGAGCTATTAGGTACTCACCCGCTCCCATACCAGCAAATAGCCAAATCTGATGAAATGGACTACTGACTTCCGAAAATAATTTGCCAAGTTCCCTTATATTTAAATCAGAAAACCTCGCACGGAAATGAAAGGCGCACCTGAAAACTAAGTGACCGCATTGAATATTTCCAGAAATGAAGCTGAAATCGAAGAATTAGATATTGAGATCAGATACGACAAAATGAGCGGGAAGTTTGGAACCGCCATTCTGTCGCCTATATTCAAGCTAAACTCCAAATTTTCACCAACACCGTCTGATCTTGTTGCGGGGGCAGGATTTGCACCTGCGACCTTCAGGTTATGAGCCTGACGAGCTACTCCTACTCCACCCCGCGATAGGCCATCAGTATACAACGGACGAATCGCGCCTGCAAGCACCCATACAGGTACCCCTGGTGCTCATAGATACTACGAACGGCTATATATAATAGAATTCCTCAAAAACCTTCTTGTACATATCGATGGTTTTTCGGGCATCACGTTCGTTTAACTGGAAATCGCCGCCTTCATGAGCGATCTGATTACGAACTTTATGCGCCTCCCAGGCAAGATCCAGTGTGAGAAAATCGCTCTTTTCAACTCCCTTCAACTTGTCGCCGATGGAATCACCCTGATATCCCATTTTTTCAAGAATGTCGCCCAGCATGATATCCGCTTCGATGATCGCCAGGCGCCAATCCGACGGATTCGCGGAATTAATGTGCTCTTGAACCTTCTGCCATTTCTGATTAAGAACTGGATCTGCACCTGCTTCATTTTCCGCATCCTTCATACGCACCGAATGAAACTTCGACTCGGCCTCCTTTTCGACCTGTTTCAGACGAATGATCGAATAGGCAATGACGTACGCAAGAAAGAGTCCGATGATAATAGCGAACGGACGGATCGCCTCGATGAAATGAATGACGGCATTCAAAATTGCGACTACATCAAGATTCTTGAAGAAGTCGAAAATTCGCAAGAATATGTATTCGAGGTTGAGGAAATTGACGGCGTCCATGGGAATTGCTTCCCTCTTATTCTATCACCATTTATTCAAGCACCTTACCCAGAGCAAACAGGACATCTTCGCGGCCATGGGCGGCAGAAAGCTGGATGCCGATAGGGAGTGTCTTGCCATCGACCAATTTCTCTCCTGCCGGGACGGACATAGCTGGAATACCGACCAAATTCGCCGTGACCGTGAAAATGTCTTCCAAGTACATCGCAACTGGATCCGAAGCCTTCTCTCCAATCTTAAATGCCGTAGAAGGAGTCGTGGGCGTAATGATAGCGTCTACTTGTTCGAAAGCCTTTGCGAAATCCTGACGCAGAAGCTCGCGGACAGCTGAAGCCTTGTTGTAATAAGCGTCATAGTAGCCCGAGGACAGGACATATGCACCCAACATAATTCGGCGGCGGGCTTCGGCCCCAAAACCTGCAGAACGGGACAACAGATAGTCTTCAAGCAAGGTCGCACCGTCTTTGTGCAGACCGTATTTGACGCCATCGAAGCGCGCCAAGTTGGTCGAAACTTCTGCGGGCATAAGGACATAATACACAGCAAGTGAATACTCGATATTCGGCAATTCTATATCTTTTATTTCATATCCCGCTGCCTTGAATCTGGTGATCGCTCCTTCGAAGGCTTTCATTACATCCACATCGATACCATCGCCTTTTAAAAAATGTCTTGGTACACCGATCGTCTTAGGCTTACTATCCGCCTTAGATGTCATATCGATCGACGTTGCATCAAAACGATCCTTGCCTTTCATGGCTGTAAAAAGGATTTCGGCATCAGCGACTGTCTTGGCAAACGGACCAATCACATCCAAAGATGATCCCATTGCCATCAATCCGTGACGCGAGACGGATCCATACGTCGGCTTAAGACCGACCAAGCCACAGAAGGATGCCGGCTGACGGATCGATCCACCCGTATCCGAGCCAAGCGATGCAAGCGCCATATCGCCCGCTACCGCTGCGGCCGATCCACCCGACGAACCTCCCGCTACACGCGAAAGATCATGGGGATTTTTGGTGACGCCGAACGCAGAGTTTTCCGTTGAACCACCCATGGCAAACTCATCCATGTTTACACGGCCCAAAAATACAACACCAGCATCGCGCATTTTTTTCACCGCTGTCGCTTCGTATGGTGCAACATAGCCTTCCAGAATCTTAGACGCGGATGTAACCTTCTTCCCTAAAACCAACATATTGTCTTTGATCGCGATCGGAATGCCGGCAAGCATGTTTTCTGCCTTCACTTTTTTCTGCGCCTCATCAGCCTGGGTCATGACGTCGTCATAAACTTCCAAATAGGCATGAATGTCACCATCGCGCTTCTTGATTTCATCCAAATATACCTGACACAGCTCACGCACAGTATAATCGCCGGCAACCAATGCTTTGTGAGCCTTCTCGATCGTAAGAGTTTTCAGATCTATCTGTGCCATAGGATTATTGTGATCCGCCCAAAATCTTCTTCACTTTGACAAATTGGCCATCAGCCGTCTTTTCATGCTTGGGAGCAAGATTGATGAGCGTATCGGTAAAGACACCCCCTTCGTGCGCATGTGCGTCGTCGCGCAAGATATTGCGCTGTACCGGGGCGATCGGACCGGACTCTTTCGTCGGTGCAGACTTCAACGTGTCGACATAAGCCAAAATTGCGCCCATATCGGATTGCATTTTAAGAACCTCATCATCCGAGAGTCTAATCCGGGACAGCGCAGCCAATTTCAGAACTTCTTCGCGTGAGATCATGGATTTAAAGATACGAGCACTATAGCAGATTTTGTTTATTTCAAAAGCTCTTTCAGTTCCTCCTCCCCAATCACCTTTACGCCCAGGCTTTCTGCTTTGGCTAATTTCGATCCAGCCGCTTCGCCAGCCACTACATAATCTGTATTTTTCGAAACCGATGATGAAACATTACCGCCCGCCTTACGGATCATTTCTTCGGCAAAAGCGCGTTCCAGTGTCGGCAGCGTGCCAGTCAGAACAAAAGTGAGCCCTTTTAATTTTCCATCCGACGATTCTTTTACTTTTTCGATCTTCAATTCTTTGACAAGCTCGGCAAGCATTTTTTTGTTCGCCTTGTTTGAAAGCCAGTCTGCAAGCGACTGTGCCACAACCGGACCGACACCTTCGATCGCTTCGAAATCTGACTTATTCGCACCGGCAACAGCATCAATGGTTTTAAAATGCTCGGCCAAAAGATGCGCCGTCTCTTCGCCTACATGATCTATTGACAGACCGGTAAGAAGCCGCGGCAAGGTCGTCGCCCGTGCCTTATCGATCGATGCAAGCAAATTATCCGCGGACTTTTCGGCGAAGCGCGGCAAAGCAAGTACGTCCCCCTTTTCGAGCTTAAAAAGATCTGGGAAGGTCGATATAAGTCCCGCATCAAGCAAAGCGTCGATTACTGCTGGACCACAACCATCAATATCAAGAGCGGGCCGCGATGCAAAATAGCGGAACTTGCGGCGTAAAAGCGTCTGTGAATCGCGTACCACACAGCGGTGAGCCGCCTGACCAGGAATACGTTCAATGCGGCCATCACCGCCGCACTCGGGAATATGCGTCGGGAAAATAAAGGGTTTTTCCCTTCCTGTACGCAGATCTTTGACCACTGAAACGATGTCCGGAATAATGTCGCCCGCCTTCTGCAAGATCACCGTATCGCCGACGCGGACATCAAGACGCTTAATCTCATCTTCATTATGTAGTGTCGCGCGCGAAACCGTGGTACCCGCAACCAAGACCGGGCGCAGTTGTGCTACTGGCGTGATAACACCCGTACGACCAACTTGAAAAACAATGTCTTCGACCATGGTCGTGACCTGTTCGGCCGGAAATTTAAAGGCAATGCCCCAGCGCGGCGCCTTGCCGGTATAGCCAAGAACTTCCTGAAACTTTCTTTCATCTACCTTTACCACTACACCATCAATGAGATAATCCTCTTTCGGTGCTTTTTTTTGCCATTCCCTCCAATACGCGATAGCGCCATCAATATCTTTGACATGTCGGCGGTGCTTATTCACCTTGAAGCCCAGATCGTGCAACAAATCCAGCTCTTCGGCTTGGGTTTTTGGCATAGCGATATTTATGCGCGCGATATCGTACGTAAAATTATCAAGCCTGCGCGATGCGGCAATCTTCGGATCAAGTTGGCGGATCGATCCAGCCGCCACATTTCGTGGGTTAGCAAACAAAGGCTCGCCTGCTTTTTCGCGCTCTGCGTTTAAGCGTTCTAAGTTTGACTTGGACATCCAAACCTCGCCCTCGACGATGCAATCGACTGGTTTTTCCAATTTCAAAGGCACTGATCCAATCGTCCGCACGTTCTGTGTCACGTCTTCACCCACCGTACCGTCACCACGAGTTGCTGCACGGACTAGAATTCCTTTTTCGTATTCCAATACAACTTTCAAACCATCGATCTTTAATTCACAGGTATAGGTCGGATTACCTTCCGCACCAGTTTCAGTCTTGATAAGACGCTTCACGCGTCCATCAAAATCCCGCAAATCCTCTTCAGTGAATGCATCATTGAAAGACCACTGAGGAACTTTGTGTGCGACCTTAACGAATTCCGGAAGTGGCGCAGCACCGACGCGGCCAGTTGGAGAATCAGATGTTCGCAATTCTGGGTATTGAGCTTCTATACCTTCAAGCTCTTTGACCAGCGTGTCATAAGCCGTGTCTGAAATTTCCGGAGCATCATGCGTATGATACAGGCGACGGTGACGGTTAATCTCGTCACGCAGTTTTTGGGCGCGCGTTGCGATGTCTTTTGGAGCTTTTTGGGCGGCCATGGTAAAGCTATGGTACCCGTTTAATAGGTCACCTTCAAGGCCCTTTCTACCCTACCTGGATCAGATGCATCACAGGTGTTATAGCCGCGCGAATCAATCGCTGTTTCGATGATGCCCCCAGAATCAGTTTTAGTCACAGTTACCCGGGCGCAATATGGCGCATAATTTGATGTAACTGAAGTATTTGGAATCTCGAGATTAAAGACAGTTGTAGCCGATGACGAATTAGAAACCGATGGAGTGATATTTATATACTGAGTCGTAGTCGTGGCTACGCAATCAGGATTAGCCGGAGACGGTGTTCGTGATGACGTCGACGTCGCAAAGATGTTAGTGCCGCGGAAATCCCAATACAGAGCACATTCAATGCCCGTATCGGCGGCGTAGAACGAAAACTGTGACTCGCGACCAGACGACGACAATTCGATCTCCTTCAAAGTCAGATTAAAGATTGAAAGACCAATCGAAAGCAGGACGCTTGAAACAAGCACCGCAAAGAGCATGGCGAATCCTTTTGTTGATCTGTTTGGTTGCGTATTCATATCAGAAATCAAAAAGATATTCCTTGACCGAGAACGACTGTGCCGGTGCATAAAGTCCAGTGTTCCAAGATACCGTAACCGAAACAGCAGCCTCTTTTGGAGACTTTCGATCGTCAATCGTCACCGTTCGAGTGAATTTGGTCGGTTGCCAATTAGCACCAGTGCCGTAACCATAAAAGAAATCTCCTGAGCCAGGATCTTGATAGATCGAAAGCGGTTCACATGAACCTACCGTGCATGTCTGAATAGCATCTCCAGACAGATCATCAAAATCAATCACATGCGCATCAATTTGGCAGGCATTTTGCGGTGAAAGATCCGTCGTCTTGCAGCTTGAGAATTGCCCAAGCCACGGAGAATCAGAGAGTCGGTTCGAATCTCGTACATTACGGACATATTCCACCGCTTCCTGGGCCAGATAAATCGCGGTGATCTGGTCACGTGAATAGATTGCAGAACCCAGGCCCTTTTGCGCAATAAGTAGCGGACCTGTTACGGCCAACGAAAGAATCGACATGGCGACCATGGCTTCGACCAGAGTAAATCCCCTTTTTGATGTGTTCGATGAAATACGCATCATGGCTATGAATCGATTGCTCGCTGAGAGACGGTGGTCTGGATCTCGAAATTAGAAGCAGTCTTTCCTGCTCCAGCAGTACCACGAATGGTCAAAACGACCTTTGGTTGGCGTTGATCTGCCGTTGAGCCTAAGACATAGAACGTCATTGAAGTGATTGAAATTTCCCGTGCAGTGATAAGCGATGTCGTCGGCAAAGTGCCATAAATACGTTTTTGTATCCTTCCAGAAACCAACGAATATTCAATCTGATCGTTCTGATCCGAAAGTGAATATGAACCGTCCAGATCAACATCGCGGTTCGCCTTGAAATGGAAAGTTGTGCCCCCAGTAACACAGTCTCCAGAAACACCTATTGCCGTATCGCAGCCATAGAGCGAACCAACACGAATTTCACGCGCCATTGATTCAAGTGCGAAATTAAGGTTCGTCATGACTGATTTCAAAGCATGCGCTTTCTTATTAGCATCAACGATCGAAAAGACAGCACCGGTCGCTACCAACATAACCATGGCAAAGATCGAGACTGAGACCAGCACTTCGATCAATGTAAATCCTCTTTTCATATTTTTATAGCGAGCAAATCGCATTATCATCGGCATGGACCGAGATCTGTCCCGTTGATTCTACCTCGACAATGCGTACCGTACCGTCAGGCGCAGAAACGCACAGACTTGCGTCCGATCCTGCCGTGCTCAAACCCGAACCTTTGATATAGGCATCCGGATTCGGACGCACAAATGACACATCAACCGTCGACAAGCCACAGGAACTTTCTACGCAGAGTCTTCTTATTCCGTTACCCTTACTGATAGAAAATCGCTCAAGTTCTTCCCCTGCATCAAAGATATGATTCTGAGGAGATTTATCCTCGAACAGAACATACGACGTTGGATCTGCCGATTCAAAGTGCACACCGTAACCCGAATCGAAAGTGCCGGCCGTAGACTGCTTTACGGTAATGCCATATGTTTGTGCTTCGCGTAACGAAAGTGCCACTTCATACGCAAGATTTGTGAGAATAACTGTGCCGTTGAATCGAGCATGATTCCAAACCGCCATTGTGGTAATGAGCGTAAAGATACCGACCGAGACTAGAAGCTCGATCAGAGTGAAACCTTCCGCATTCCGGAAAGGGGCGATCATTCGCCTATTATAGCGCTAGAAAAGAAAGGATAGTCCCCAGGTTCGCATGGAATGCAAACGAGATGAGGAAACCGAGGATAATGAAAGGACCAAAT
>DATCXV010000005.1:0-18111 GCA_036565605.1 Minisyncoccota bacterium
ATACGCAGCAATCATGACGAAGCCCCACGGAAAAGATTATGGTTCACTTCAGGTAGCGTACATGGCGCCGACCGAAATCCTTGCAACACAGCATTTCGATTCCTTCATCGAGTATTTCAAACATCTTAATATCCAAATTGGCCTCATCACCGGATCCGGCTGCCGCAAATTCCCCGCCAAAGTTCCAACGGTGAAGAACGGCATCCGAAAGGACTGGACCGATATCTCGCGCACACAACTTCTTAAATGGGTAAAGTCGGGCGAGATCGCCATTCTTATCGGCACGCATGCGCTTATCCAGAAAAAAGTCGAATTCAAGAACCTTGCCTATGCCATCGTCGACGAGCAACACCGCTTCGGTACCGCCCAGCGCGCAAAATTAGTGCGCAAGGACGAGATCCATCCGCACTTGTTGTCGATGACTGCCACTCCCATCCCACGCACGCTTGCTTTGACCATTTACGGAGACCTGGATCTTACTCTGCTTGACCAGATGCCTGCGGGACGAAAGCCCATCATTACCGAAGTCATCATGCCGGACCAGCGCAATCGCATGTACGAAAAAATTCGCACCCAATTGCGGGAAGGCCGCCAAGCGTACATCATCTGTCCGCGCATCGACGAACCCGACCCCACCAAAGAAATGGCGGTCTTGGCGCGATCCGTTACAGCCGAAGCAGAACGTTTAAAACGCGACGTCTTCGAGGAATACCAGATCGGCGTTCTCCATTCAAAAATGAAAGACGCGGATAAGGAGCGCGTAATGATGGAGTTCAAAGCCGGCAAAATACATATTCTGGTGGCAACATCAGTCGTAGAAGTGGGCGTAAACGTACCGAATGCCACCGTGATATTGATCGAAGGCTCGGAGCGATTCGGTCTGTCACAACTGCATCAATTGCGCGGCCGCGTCGTACGCTCGAACCATCAAGCGTACTGTTTTTTGTATGCCGAAAGCCATGGCGAAAAAACCGTCGAGCGTCTGAAAGCACTTACCACTGCCAAAAACGGTTTCGAATTGGCCGAGTTCGACCTGAAGTTTCGTGGCTCGGGCGAGCTATATGGCCGCAAGCAATGGGGCGTCTCGGACGTAGCCATGGAAGCGATTAAAAATGTAAAGATGGTCGAAGCAGCGCGTACCGAAGCACTGCGACTGGTCAATGAAGATGACACGTTCGAATCCTACCCTCTCCTGCGCGCTGAAGTGGAGCGACGCAAAAGCCAGGCGATACATTTTGAGTAAGAAGAAAGCCGGGTTGTTACGCCACCATTTCGGCGGGACTCCTTTCTTTAGTCCGCCTGTTTGGATTCGAACCAAAGACCCTCGAGGTATAAGCTCGATGCTCTAACCAACTGAGCTACAGGCGGAAGTGGTGCACGCTAATCCTAAGGCACCGGCGCGGTTTATACAATATAATAAGAACAGAGAAGGCACCCCATGCATTCATTTCCCGCCCGAGCGCTCTTTTTAGTATTTCGGGGAAACGAGCTCGTACTTATAAGATCAGCCGATGATCCATCGCTTTTCGATGTACCCAGCATCATTATCGAAGAGTCTACCCCGCCCTGCGAAGTGGTGGAACGTGGACTGAAAGCGACGTCATTTCGCGATATTTCGATCTCGGAGATCAAGATCGTAAACGATCCAGAACATGTGATCTTCATATGTCTGGTGAACGGACGACCGGTTGGATTAAGCGGACTTGGCTCGACGTACGGAGTCACCAAAAACAATTGGAACTTCCGTCCGCCGATAACCGACCGTGCAAGCATGATTCTCGAATCCCATGTGCGAAGCCGCCTTTTCTGAGGCGGCTTTTTTGATTTGCAACCGAATAAAGACGATGATAGGGTTCGGCAGGAACATCAAAAATATGCACACCATGATCGTAGTTAAGGGGTATCTTCCCGATTATGAGCGTCAAATAATTAAAAGGATTCCTAGATTTGAAGCCGCAGATTTTCTGCACGCTGACGATCTGCCTTCGACCAAAGTTGATCATCTTGACCTTGTGATCTATATCGACCGTTCTCCTGTGGCATATCAATGCAATATGCTTAATCCCGATTTCGTTGCCCATGCGACCTGTATGAGCCATAAAGGGATCCAGACACGAATCCTGCAATGGGTAGCAGGGCAACCACACTGTCGAGTGTGGCAAGGAAATCCTCAGTGCCTTGTTGAAATAGACAGAAAGCTTCCCATTACCGCTTACGGTAATGATGGCAGACGACTTAATCCACGGGAGTTTCCTAATTTACAAAAGACCATCAACTGGTCTACGTTCGAGAAAAAGTTCCTTCCTTCCGAATCGTAGTCAAATATCAAAGGCGCCCCTGAGGGCGCCTTTTTCTTTTGTGCTATGGCTGATGCTCGATATCCTTTTTCCTCTTCGGCACCACGCCGTTAGCAACCAAGATCTGCTCGAACTCCTCACGTTCGATAGTTTCGGTCTCCATAAGGCGCTCGGCGATAGCATCAAGAAGCTTCTGGTGCTTCTTAACCGTCTCTTCAGCGCGGGCCATGCCTTGGGCCATGATGGATTTCACTTCCGCATCGATCTGCGCCGCCACTTCATCCGAATAGACGCCATCTTCAACGCCGCGGCCAAAAAGCACTCGTCCACCAGCTCCTTCAAGAGCGACCGGCCCCATCTTGTCTGACATACCATATTTGGTCACCATGTCGCGAGCCAAAGCGGTAGAAACCTGAAGGTCATTCGAGGGTCCCGTCGTGAGATCTCCGAACATAAGACGTTCGGCGACATAACCACCAAGCGAAACAGCGATATCGTCGAGGAACTCTTTCTTGGATTGAAGCTTACGATCTTCTAACGGCAGGTGCAGAACATAGCCAGCAGCACGGCCGCGTGAAACGATAGAAATCTTGTGAACCGGATCAGCGTAATCAAGAACGGACGAAACGATGGCATGACCCGCTTCATGATATGCCGTGATCTTCTTTTCTTCCTGCGACAGAATATGAGATTTCCTTTCAGGACCAAGCATCACTTTTTCGATAGCGCGGATCAGATCGAACTGCGAAACCTTGGTGCGATTTTCGCGCGCGGCCAGAATGGCGCCTTCATTCATAAGCGAGTACAGATCCGCGCCCGAAAAGCCCGGCGTGCGTTCGGCAACCAGCTTCAGGTTAACGTCTTCTGCGAACGGCTTCTTGCGAGCATGGATTTTCAAAATCTCTTCGCGATCGTGACGGTCAGGCACATCGATCGTGACGCGGCGGTCAAAGCGTCCGGGACGCAGAAGCGCCGGGTCAAGAACATCGGGACGGTTAGTTGCCGCCATAACGATCACTTTTTCATTCGGCTCGAAACCGTCCATTTCGACGAGTATTTGATTCAAGGTTTGCTCGCGTTCGTCGTTGCCACCGCCCGTTCCTGCGCCGCGGCTCCGGCCCACAGCATCTATTTCATCAACGAAAATAATGGCCGGAGCCGCGGCCTTCGCCATCTTGAACAGATCGCGCACGCGTGAAGCGCCCACGCCCACGAACATCTCTACGAATTCCGAACCAGAGATAGAAAAGAATGCCACATTCGCTTCGCCCGCGACCGCGCGTGCCAAAAGCGTCTTGCCCGTACCCGGCGCACCCATCAGCAGGATGCCCTTCGGAATAACCGCGCCGACATCCAAGAACTTTTTCGGATTGCGCAAAAAGTCCACGATCTCCATAAGCTCCTGCTTCGCTTCCTTGGCACCCGCAACGTCTTTGAACGTCACCTTCTGCTTTTTGTCTTCAGGTAATGTGATGCGCGCCTTGGATTGTCCGAAGGTAAACGCTTGCATGCCCGCACCGCGAACCTGGCGCGAAAGGAGCCAGACCAGAAAACCGATAAAGACCACCGGGATCAAAAACGGCAGCAAATTCAAAATCCAATATCCGATGCCGGATGGATCTTTCACCTCCACTTCCACACCCGAAAGCGCCGATGGCAAAACGCCATAGTTTTTCAGCGTCTCCGAAAGTCCTGCTTCAGTCTCCTTTTTCGAAAGCTTCACCGAGCCATCAAGATAGGTCGCCGTCAGATCGTCCCCTTCGACTTGAATGGATGCGACAACACCTTTAGATATATCGCTTGAAAGCTGCGAAATCGAAATGTGTTCTCGCGAAGCCTCTTCCCTGCTTGAAATAAATGAATACGCCGCGACCAAGATGAAAAAGATGATAAGCCCCGTACCGAAGCTGCCCATAAAGCGGTGCAGACTCTGGCGAGGTGAATCTTTTTTCGGTCCTTTCTTTTGAGGCTGTTTTTGCATGTCGGCCATTATAGCAAATGTGATAGCATGTCCCTGTGACATTTGTCGAGAACCGCAAAGTCCGCTTCGATTACGAGATCCTCGAAACCATCGAGGCGGGTATCGAACTGCTTGGACACGAGGTTAAATCGATCCGTTCCGGAGCCGCCTCGTTCGACGGCTCCTATGTAACCATACGCGGCGGCGAGGCGTATCTGATACAGGCTTCAGTCCCGCCGTACCAGCCTTCTAATACGCCAGCGGGCTATGATCCGCTTCGGCCTCGAAAGCTCATACTGACCAAGCCCGAGATCGAAAAACTGGCCGATATCGAGGCAAAAAAGGGATTGACAATAGTGCCATTAAAGGCGTATAATAAAGGAGCAAAGGTCAAGATCGAACTGGCTGTAGTACGCGGCAAAAAACAGTTCGACAAACGCGAATCGATCAAGAAACGCGAGACCGATCGCGAGATCCGTAGAACGTTGAAAGAAGAATAGCGATTGCACGAAACATGGGGATGACAGGCATAGACATGCCGCCACCTTCCTTTCGCGCGCGACAGAGCCGGGTGACTCTTTAATCCGCCCACAACTCAAATGCAAAGAACACTGTCTCTCCGTATTTCGGAGTAAACGACTTCGCATTCGCTTACGCGGCCTAATACCCGCCTAACGACATCGACCCGCTCGCATTCCTGGCGCGGCGGTCCTCGATGTTATAAATCTAGGATAGACATTCGCCTGCCCTGGCGTTCGTCGAATGGCTTCGGCCAATCGGGCTCGATGGACATTCGTTCTGTAAGTTTTCAAGGATGACCGTCTAAATCCCTTCGGGGTAAAGACTTTCTACGTCGCGTAGAAGCGCAGGAAGACCGACATGCACCCGAGTTCAATTCTCGGCATCTCCACCAGAATGAAAACTACCGACCCGTACGGTGGTTTTTATTTTTCTTCTTTCTTTTCCTCGCCTCCCCACCGCATACGGGGTTTCTCGCCAAAGGCATAGCAAATCCGGATCAAGGTAGTGGTGATGATAGCTCCCGGCAAAAGAAAGAAAAGACCATATTCTTTTGCCGTCGCACCATTTTTAACGGCTGACGCAAGCGCCGCCATGATTGCAATATATGCAACCGTGACCGCCCACCCTTGCCATGTAACGGGGACCCAGCCCCAGCCGAAACGCTTAGCACGGAACCATAGTTTCTTTTCCATATATTAAGTATACGTTTTTCTGACGACTTTAAGTAGAAAAAGCCAGACCCTATGGTCTGGCTTTAATTAAGAACGATGTTTGCCCTTACCTTCACAAGGACCCGTGCAGATCCGAACAGAAACCTTACGCCCTCCAATTTCGGTTTCGATCGGATCAGGAAGAATCGATGAGCAGTAATTGCAATATCGCCCATGAAGCGGTCGCAGCAGCTCCTGTTCGGAGATCTGCGCCGCCGAGATCGTGTCAGAAGATGCTGATGCCACCATAAACAAAAAAGAGCTGGAACGGGAAAAGTGCCAAGGGACATGATACCTCTGGAATAAGACCCTGTCAAAATATAGAAAGCGCTTATACTCCAGCGAAATGTATCGCCGCCCAAATGAGAGCCATGCCCGCAACAGTGGCCAAAGAGGTCCAGCGCGTCGGATGCTGATGATGGCTTTCAGGCAGCAAATCTGATGCGCCAATGTACAAAAAGAAACCACAGAAGATGGCAAGGATCGGCGCGATCGCTTCTGATGGAATCGGTATAATAAAGGTCGACAAGACGCCAACAACCGGGGCCAGTGCGTCAACAGCAAGCCACTTTAATGCGCGGCGCCTTTCTCCGCCGTGGCGCAGGATCATGGAAACAGTATTCACGCCGTCCGAAAAATCATGAGCCAAGACCGCTGCTGCCACGACCGCACCCACCGCTGTCGATACATGGAATGCGACACCAATAGCGATGCCATCGAGAAAGCTATGGAACGACAGCGCCCCTGCCCCAAAATGTCCGCGATGCTCGTGGCCATCTTCATGGCAGTGCATAAAAAACATTCGGTCCAGAATAAGGTACGTTGCGAAGCCAAGCGCTATAGACAGCGCAATTGTCGATGTGCCGATGTGTCCCGCGCTTAATTCCAAAGCCTCAGGCAAGAGATCGAAGAATGCAACGCCAATCAAAGCGCCCGCTGAAAAACCCAGGATCAGATGAAGCTTATCTTTGAAGCGCAAAGCGAACAGGCCGCCAAGAAATGTGGCCAGAAACGCCGCAATGCTTACCAGAACGATATTCATATCCGTATCATACAGATTAATTGCCGAAGGTGAAGGCATAAGCGCGCAAGCCAGAGCCGGAAACGGAAAGGCTTAATTCGTGTGCGCCAAACGCTTTGCCTGCGTACAGTTCATATAATTGGGAATCTTTGACCGTGATCGTCTTTACTTTTGTACCATCGATCGAAACGTCAACCAATGTCGGCTTGTCGGCAGACATGACCAAGTACGCCTTTTTGGCTTTGATCGGATACACGATCTTATCTCCCTGTCTCCCACTTTCAGCGTATTCAGATGTGATATTCCATTGGCCGGAAAGATAGTACGCACCTTCATTCAATTTTTGCGGAAGCGCAAATTCCTGTGCACCAACTTTGCCCGGTGTTCCATTGCCGAAATACTCGTTACGCGCGGCGCCGAGATACGTCTCGGGCGTTTGCCCAAACGCGACCGGCGCCGCGCCATCTTCTACCAGAGGCATATCTAAGTCTATTTTCTCTCCCAAAACGGTGGCGCGCTCTTCCAATAGCTCGCGGATATGCTCTTCCGTTTCGGCGTAACCGCCTTCTCCGATATGGTCATAGCGGATGAAACCGTCGATATCGATCAGATATTTGCGCGGCCAATACAGATTCTTGTATGCGGACCACGTACCGTAATCATTATCGAGAACCACCGGGAATTCAATGCCGTATTTCTTCATGGCCGCCTCAACATTTGACTGAACCTTCTCGAATTCGAACTCGGGCGTATGGATGCCGATAATCACAAGACCCTTGTCCTCATATTTCTTGTACCAATCGATAAGGTACGGAAACGTGCGAATGCAGTTCACACACGAGTACGTCATGATGTCGAGCAAGATAACCTTCTTGCCGACGTACTGCGACAATGTAATCGGCTTGTCGTCCGTATTAACAAATCCTGACGGA
This sequence comes from Minisyncoccota bacterium, assembly GCA_036565605.1. Lineage (GTDB taxonomy): Bacteria > Patescibacteriota > Minisyncoccia > Phycocordibacterales > UBA6065 > UBA6065. The sequence goes on from DATCXV010000005.1 coordinate 7,443, forward strand.
GCAACAATCTCTTTGGCGCGGTCGAACGTTTTTTCTTTGACCGCAATGCGATCTGACGATGACGCCGTGGATGTGGAATTCGAAACTCCCAGCGTGATTGTGGGAAGGTTCGAGACAACCGGCCGCACTTTCTTCTTTTCGAGCACACCGATCACGCCTGCGATGATGACCAGCGCAACCAAGAGTCCCAGCATCTTTTGCGTATTCATTTATTTGATCAAAATCCTATTAACGAAATCGAACGACGCGATGCGCGAGAGTTCACCGGTAAAGACAAAGATACCCAAGATAACAAGCACTGCTCCAAATATCTTTGAAACAAGCGAGAACAGCTTTGCATTGCGATTGATGAACACTTGGGCTTGCGTCGCGAAAAGCCCCACCAAAAGAAACGGCACGCCAAGTCCCATGGAATATGAAAGCAGAAGCCCGAAAGCCGAACCAGGGTGTGCTGCAGCCAGAGCGATGATCGCACCCAAGATCGCCCCAACACATGGTGTCCATCCGGCGGCAAATGCGAAGCCAAAAAGGAACGCGGTGACAAAGCGCGAATGCCTTCCCAGTCCGACGCGTGCTGTATGTGCACGCGACAGCCATGGAATGTCGAGCAAACCGACAAGGTAGAGCCCGAACAGAATAACGATCGTGCCACCGATCCGTGAAAGCCACACCTGTGCTTCATACGCCACACCAGAAAGTACCGTGTTTAAAAGAACACCAAGCGCAGCGAATACCACCGAGAATCCTGCTACGAAAAAGAGGCTTGAGAGAAAGATATCGCGACGGCGCGCACCCTCGCCCAAGCTTGTTCCAGCTACATACGCAAGAAATCCCGGAATGACCGGCAGAACGCATGGCGAGGCAAATGACACCAAGCCAGCAACGAACGCAACGCCCCATGACAAATCGATCATACTTTCATTATAATCCGAAACGTGCTTTAATCCTCGTACCAATGGCTACAGACAGGACTCGAGTAAATCACCAGATAAAAGCGCCCGAAGTGCGTGTTATCGGCCCTGCCGGCGAAAACTTCGGCGTGATGAAAATCGGCGAAGCGCTTCTTAAAGCGAACGAGCTCGGACTCGACCTGATCGAGATCTCTCCGAACGCAATGCCGCCAGTTACCAAGATTTCTGACTTCGGCAAATTCCAATACGAAGAGAACAAAAAAGAAAAAGCTGCCAAGGCCAAGGCACATGTCATCGAAGTAAAGACCTTGCAGGTGAAAATCGGCACCGGCGAGCACGATCTGGAACTGAAAGCCAAGAAGGCTTCAGAGTGGCTTAAAGAAGGTCATCGCATCAAGATCGATCTCTTTCTCCCCGGCCGCTCGAAATACATGGATCCAAAATTCCTCGAAACTCGCCTGGAACGCCTTTTCGCATTCATCACCGAAAAGTTCAAAGTGGCCGAGAAGCCTCAAAGGAGCCCCAAGGGCCTTTCGACCGTCATCGAACGCGCATAAAGCTTGCCTGCCCGTAAGGCTTTACAAAAAGCCTTCTATGGATTACTATATGCCCATCAGCCTTCGGGCTCTTATTTTTTCCCAAAAACACTAGTTTATAAGCCATGAAAACGAATAAGTCGTTCGCGAAGAGGCTCAAAGTCACGAAGTCGGGCAAGATTCTTGCTCGCCGCCCTGGCCAGAACCACTTCAATGCCAAGGAATCCGGCCGCTCGCAGATTAAGAAGTCGGGCCGCGCTGAATTCCACATGACAGCCAAGGAGCGCTCGCGCTTTTTGTCGGGCATTATTTAATCCTCTTACTAACTTCCCTCCACCACCATGGCACGCGTAAAGAAAGGTGTTAACGCTCTCAAGACCCGACGCAATGTTCTGCGCCAGACCAAGGGCTACCGCTTCCGCCGCTCGACCAACGAGCGCGCCGCATACGAAGCGATCTCGCACGCAGGCGCATACGCTTTCGCGCACCGCCGCGACAAGAAGAGCGACCGCCGCAATCTCTGGATCGTAAAGATCAATGCCGCTCTCGATCCGAAGGGCCTTTCCTACTCGAAGGTCATGGGCGCCCTGAAGAAAAAGGGTATCGCCATCGACCGCAAGATCTTGGCAAATCTCGCCGAGTTCAATCCCGAAACCTTTGATCGCGTGATCGCAGAGGTGAAGTAAGAAAAACTGCTCCACAATTTGTGGGGCAGTTTTTTATTTATAGACCTCATCAAGTATTCGTTGTAAGAGCTCCTCTTTATGTTCCACAAAATAACTTGTTGAACGCACCTCCAGGAAACGGTCGACCCGTGTATTTTCTTTTAAATAATGTTCACTTTCAACCCAAAAACTATGGATGTTCATCAAGTAATACACCTGAAAGGCGTTCGATAGTTCTTCTTTACTTATCGGATTAAGAGAATTGTATGTTTTAAGATAAAGCACGGCCTTCCTAATATTTTCATCAGTGAATTTCCCATCAAAAAACATATAATCCGTTGACCTCCAGAGCTCGAACCCTCGTGGGCCCATTTTGGTTTCTCCGAAATCAAAAACATATTTGATTCTATCGAGTTCATCAAAGAAAATATTCAATTCATGGAAATCTCCGTGGAGAAGTATGGGTTGTTCAAGTTTGTATGTATCAATCGGGATATCTTCTTTAAGAATTACAGTTTTTTTAAGTTCTATATTTCTCTTTGCTCTGATATCAAATTCGGTTTTTTCAGGGATTGAATCAATTTTAACAATAAGCTCATTCGCCAAATCGAGTTTTTTGCGGTCCCAATATTTGAATGTTGCAGATATAGTCATCGGAAAATCAGTAGCTATATGATGCATGCGAGCGAGCAAGGCTGCTATTTCAACAGTAACTTTGTCAGGAATCGATTGACGATTATGATGTATGCCTGTGGCAAATGGAAAGAGCGCAAAGACCTTGCTTCCGAATACAAATAAAGTTTCTCCTGATCGAGTTTCGAGAGGAAGAATAACGGGAATTCCGTGAGATGCAAAATATGATTTTACCTTGTGAATATCGTGGACTCGTTCAATTCCCTTTACATAACCCTTCAAGAAAAATTTCTTATCTCTACTTTCAACTAAATAGTTTTCACTAAGAAAACCAGCATCGATTTTTGAAATCGAAATTTTATTTCCAATATCAAAATGTTTAGAAAGAGCGTTGGTAAGTTCCTCCATTTATAAACGGTATTCCCTATTCTTCTCCGGCATAATCGCATTGGCGCCCACTTCGTCCCGCAGGCGTTGGGCCAAAAACGATGACGACTTGTTTTCTCCCATGGCAACAAACACCTGTTTTAATTTCGGCACGGCATGCGCGACGAAATCGACCAGCCCATTCGAGTCTTTATGCGAAGAATAACCAGAGATCTTTTCGATATGGCTGCGAAGCTTTATCTTCTGTCCGCTTATTGAAAGCGTGGGTACTTTCTCTTCGATCTGTCGACCAAGCGACCCGGGCACCTGATATCCCACAAGCAATATCGTGGCATTTGGATCACCAAGGAATGTCGCTTCGTGCGACAAGATACGTCCGCCCACCGACATGCCCGAACCAGCGATGATGATCTTTGCACCGGGAATACGATCAATTGTAGCGGACTCCTTAGGATCACGGATGATACGCAAGCCGGGAAAATCAAATATGTCATCGCCTGAACCGATCTGTTTTTGTCGGGCATCATTGAATTGTGCTGTGTGTTTGCGATATACATCCGTAACCTTGATCGCCAAAGGCGAGTCCAGGAACACAGGTACTTGCGGCATCCTCTTCCCTTCAACCAATCCGTTGATTTCATACAAAATGACCTGAGTCCTTTCAAGTGAGAAAGCTGGAATGACAACCGTACCCCCGCGAGAAATCGCTTCTTTCAGAATTCGTTCAAGCTTTGCGTCACGTTCCGCCTTCGGTTCGTGATTACGATCTCCATAAACCGATTCCATAACCATGTAATCTGCATCGGTCACGAATTCGGTGTCGCGCAAAAGAGGTGTTGGAGAATTGCCCAAATCACCAGTGAATGCGATCTTTGCTCCCTTTCCATTGTTGGCGTCGGCAAGCGTCACTTCGTACACGGTCGAGCCCAGAATATGGCCGGCGTCCTTGGCGAAAACGGACACGCCAGGCGCCAATTCGCGCTGTTCGTGATATGGAAGAATCTTCCACAAAGACAGTGCCTTGGCGATGTCATCACGACCATAGAGCGGATCAACATTGTGTTCGCGCGCTTCGCGGGCAAGCAGGCCTTGCGCATCTTCAAGCATCAAAGCGGCCAACTCTTTTGTCTCCTCTGTCGAATAGATCGTTCCTGAAAAGCCTTCCTTAACAAGTTTCGGAATACGCCCAACATGATCCATATGCGCATGCGTCACAAGCAAAAACGAAATCTCAGACGGCGTGTACGGAAAGTCTTCTCGGTTCTCTTCATTGGCAAAACGCGAGCCCTGGATAAGTCCACAATCAACCAGAAATGCTGTGTGCGGTGTACGCACCAAGAAATTGGCACCCGTAGCATTTCCCACTCCCGAACAGCACGTCAAAGTACAGCCTTTCATGATCGTTTATTGTTACCTCTATTCTTTTTTATATGTCTGCCCAAAGACCACGCATAAACAACGAGCACCGAACCAATGACATCCATACACAGGTCGAGCGCTGTGTCAGATAGATAGTTCGAGTCCGAGAGATACATAAAACCAAGGATAAGTTCCATCACTTCCCATCCCAAACCAATTACCAATGTCCCGCCTATGATAACGCGCGGTCGCACAGCGAATCCAAACCAGCGTGAAAGCCACAAAACAAGCATGCCTGCCCAAGCTCCACCCAGCGCATGCATGAGAATGTCATACCACCAAAAGGCATCATAAAGCCGATATGTCTCGCCAGCAAAATTCAACACCGCGGCGCATACAAGGATGGCAAAGAAGGGCGCCAGATAACGGTTCAGCATGATAAATAACAGTATATCAGAAACGCGAACGCCGATCGCATGCGATCGGCGTACCCGTCGGGCTATCCAGAAGATTTCCCTAGCCGAAGCCAGGTGGGAGACGTAAGGCGGTCGCCAAGGCGAAGACCCAATGACGTCATTTCCCTAAAAAATTGGTATAGAGTTAATCTTCCGAATAACCCTATGGTGAGTATAAACCTCCTACGAAGAGATACAAGTGGATAGCGGCGTCTGGAAAACGAAAAAATCGAAACGTACATGCTTACGAGATCTTACAAAAGAAAGTTTCAGAGCATCCGTAAAGCAACATTGACAAAAGACAGAGCGTATGTAATATCAGAAATAGCAACTCTGATCTTTGTCAGTTTTCCCACCATGAAATCAAGCACCATCGGCCTCTTTTCGGCCCTTTCGTTCGTCATGTCGGTTCTACCGACATTTGGTCAAGTCACGCGGAAGAGCCCGCAACTTGTGAACCTCTCATGCCGCAGCCGCATCGCCACGGGCACGTCCCGGACGGTCGGTTTCGTCATCGTCGCCTATCCGGGTGCGCCGCTCAACTCGTCGAAGCAACTCCTCATCCGAGGCGTTGGTCCGGGACTCGCTCAGTTCGGCATCACGAATGCGATGTCGGACCCGCAACTTGTCCTCTATGAGCAAGGTCGCGAGACTGCTTCCAATAACGATTGGGGCAGCACCGCGGCCGAAACAGCTGCGTTCAATCAGGTCGGCGCATTCAAACTTCCCCAAGGAAGCAAGGATGCGGTGATCTCGATCAACCTGCCGGTCGCAACGGGTTCAATGCGGTCATTTACCGTAACCCTTGAGGATCGGAGCAACCAGGGCGGCGTCGGACTCATAGAAGTCTATGATGTCCAAAGGGACACCACGGCCCTTGAGATCGTGAATCTGTCGCTCATGGGTACATCTGGTAACGGAGAGGACGCTCTCATCGTCGGACTCACCCTCGACGGCGTTGGATCGCAACAGGTCATGATCCGAGCGATCGGACCCGAACTGGCACAGTTCGGGGTCAACAGCTTCATGACCGATCCGTTCCTCTCGCTGCGATACCAGTCAGCACCCAACCAGTTCGTTACTATCAGTAACGATAATTGGAGCAAAGACGCGATCAACACGGCGGCACGGGTCGGAGCATTCCCGCTCTCATCAGGGAGCACATCGGCAGTCGTCATGCCAACCATGTCGATCACCAGTCTGACGTCCGCAACAGCAACCATCCAAGCCGGGCAATTCGGTGGAACAGTTCTTGTTGAGGCTTATATGGTGAAGTGATTCATCATTCAAAGGCCGCACCTTCGGTGCGGCCTTTTTTCTGTCTAATTTCTACTCCAAGATCCCGTCCAGGTTCACGTCGTACAAAATCTTTTCTTGTAGATGGCGATAATCAACTAACTCTTCTTTCGTAAACCAATACGGAATTTCGTGCTCGGCTTCGGAAACTGAACCAGAGGCGTGGATCAAATTGCGCACCGCGCGCGTATCAAGGTCGCTCATTGGATATGAATCGAGAACAAAATCGCCACGAATAGTACCGACATCAGAAGACAGAGGCTCGGTCGAACCTACCAGTTTTCGCACAACCGCGACTGCATGCGCTCCTTCCCAGACCATAGCCACCACCGGGCCCGATGCCATGTATTTCTTGAGCTTCGTCAAAATAATGTCTGCAACTTTCAACGGATCATCACCAGCCGGATGTTTGCCACCCTTGTCAGCGTACGCTTTGATAGACTTCTCACCCACTGAACGCAGCCAGTTCTCATCGAGCGTGTAATGTCCGGCTACAAATTCGTGTGACGGTGCCACCATTTTGATGCCAACCAGTTTCAATCCAACCCGTTCAAACCGCGATATGATCTCGCCCACCAAAGACCGTTGCACGCCGTCAGGCTTCACTACAGCGAGCGTTCGTTCTGCTTTCGGATGTTTCATCAATAATTGGGATTATTTGGTAAGCACCTCGCAACCTTTTTCCGTGATTGCTACCGTCACTTCGAAATGGCATGAAAGCGACCCGTCCTTGCTGCGATACGTATAATCATCCTTGTCGAGCCTGATGTCTTTGGTGCCCATATTCACCACCGGTTCAATGGCAACGGTCATGCCCGGAACCAACACATCACCCTCTCCAGGATTGCCGTAATTAGGTACATACGGATCTTCATGAACACTATGCCCAACACCATGGCCCGCAAGTTCTTCAACGACGCTATAACCCAAAGGCTTCAAAAAACCTTCTACAACAGCACCGATATGGCCTGTAGTATTGCCGCCTTTTGCTTGAGCCAAAGCAAGATCAAGTGATTTTTTGCAGGCCTTCAGAAAAGCCGCTGCTTCTTTTGAAATTTTTCCCACCGGCACCGTCGTAGCCATGTCAGTGATAAGTCCGCGATGCGAAAGACCCAGGTCAATCGAAACAATGTCACCCTCCTTTAATACATACGGTTCTTCATTCGGAATACCATGGACAACTGCGTCGTTCACCGACACACAGATAGAAGCGGGAAACGGACGTTTAGCACCGTACGGCTGATACCCCAAAAAAGCAGACGTGTCTCCCCCCTCGGTGATAAGTCGCGCCGCCATGTCATCGAGATCCTTTGTCGAAACGCCTGGCGCCACTGCATCTGCAAGCGCTTTCAAAATGCGTGCGTGGCGGCGTCCACCTTCACGCATGATTTCAATCTCTTCTTTTGTCTTAATCTCGACAGCCATAATTGATTCCATTAAACCCCAAGAGTTTTGATGATATCCTGGTGCACCGCTTCGATTGTCTGATCGCCGTTTATTTCAATGATTTTATAGCGGGGATGCTTTTTATAGTATTCAATACAGGAAGCAACGTCAGTATCAAACCAAGCTAGACGGCGCTTGATGCCTTCATGAGTATCGTCGGCGCGACCTCGCTTCAACAGACGCTCGGTAACAATATCGTGCGGAGCATTCAAAAGAATAACAATCGGATTTTTGCGATCATAGAATTCGATCGCCGAATCAAAAGCGCCAGCTTCATGGTATTTGCGTGGTGTACCGTCCACGAACAGATGGCAGTCTGGTCTCATGTATTTCAAAAGAAAATTCGACCACATATTAACCGAAATGAATTCAGGCTGAAGCAAACCCGAGTTCGTGATCTTCTTCGAGATCTCGCTTGAATACGTCCCAGAAGCGAAATAGGCACGTAGAAAGTCTCCAGTCTCGAGGCCAACAATCGGCATCTTCGGATCCTTCTCTTGGAGATACTTCTCCAAAAGCTTCACCTGTGTGCCCTTTCCCGAGCCCGACTTCCCAACGAATATAAGCGTATGCATGGTCTTCAGTCTAACCTAAAGCCTAGTGCGACGCCATTTTCCTACAACCCTCCACTTAAAAAACAAAAAACCGCCTTTCGGCGGTTTTTTACTTGAAATTAGTACTCCCTCATCGACACCTGCGCATCCAATTTCTTTACGACATCCAGGACCACCGACACGACGATGAGAAGCGCCGTGCCGCCGATCGCAAGCGAGGTAAGTCCTGTGTAAGCGCGGATGATCAGAGGCAACACCGCAACCAAGCCCAAAAAGATTGCTCCGACAAGCGTGATGCGCGTAACGATCTTGGAAAGGTATTCAGCTGTATGCTGACCCGGGCGTACGCCAGGAATGAAAGCGCCAGACTTCTGAAGATTCTCCGAGATCATCAAAGGATCGAAGGTCACTGCCGTATAGAAGTACGTAAAGGCAAAGACCAAGAGGAAGTAGATGGAGTTATAGAGCCAGTGGTTGTTGATAAGGCCCAAACCAACCGCTGCGATGTGCTTTGCCGCTTCGTTCGCAGAAGCGTTCATGAAGTTGAATACCATCTGCGGGATAAGAAGAATGGAAAGCGCGAAGATAACCGGAATAACGCCCGCCTGGTTCAAACGCAACGGAAGATAGGTCGAAACGCCGCCATAGACCCTCATGCCACGAACCTGCTTGGCATAGGTGACCGGAATCGGGCGCTCTGCCTCGGTGATGTAGACCACCGCATAGACAAGCGCAAGCGCAAGCACGACCAGACCAACATAGAGCGGGAGCTGAGACGGATCGTAACCCGCGATAACGCCCGAAATCGCCTGCGGAATGCGTGCAACGATACCGGCAAAAATAATGAGCGACGTACCGTTACCCAAGCCAAACTCGCTGATAAGCTCACCGAGCCACATAAGAAGCATCGATCCAGCCGAGATAACAAGCACGTTCAGAAGAAGACCAAAGGTGGTCAAATCAGGCATGATGCCCTGACGCTGGAACAGAATGATGAACGAAAAGGCCTGAATCAAGGAAAGCGGTAATGCCAAACGGCGCGAGTACTGTGCGAATTTGACGCGACCTGCCTCGCCTTCCTCTTGGTACATAGCCTTGAGGCTCGGAACCATGATAGTAAGAAGCTGCATGATGATCGAAGCCGTAATGTACGGTCCGACGCCAAGCATGACGATGGAAAGGTTCGAAAGTCCACCGCCCGAAAAGATGTTCAGAAGACCCAGGAACTGGCTCGACGCAAACAAGGTCGCCAAGCGTGCCTGATCGATACCCGGGATTGGAATAACGGTGAATAGACGAAAAACGACAAGGGCAAGCACGACGAAGAGGATCCTCTTCGCGAGGGCCTTATCGCGGAACACGAGGGAGAGCTTCGCCGTGAAATTATTCATGGAATTTGTTTATGCGTGGACCTTGCCACCTGCCTTTTCAAGAGCCGCCTTGGCACCTGCCGATACTTCAACACCTGAAATGATAAGAGACTTGGTTACTGCGCCGTTACCCAAAATCTTTACGCGTGGGAACTGGCCATCCTGCTTCGAGATGAGACCCGCCTTTTCCAAGGTCACAGGCTCTACCCTATCTCCTGCCTTGAAAGCTTTCTCGATCTGGTCGAGACCGACAACCGTCGCGCGCTCTGCGAACGACTTGAACGAATTCTTGCCGCGACCGCGCAACTTCGGAATCTTCTTGATGAAATCGCGAAGTTCTGGGCGCTTCTTGTTACCGGCGCGCGCCTTCTGACCCTTGGTACCGCGACCCGAGGTCTTGCCACGCTTACCACCGCGGCCGACAGAGATCGACTTTGTGTTCGGGGTCTTTCGCTTGATGTCGTGAAGTTGCATAGGAGTGATAATTAAAGATTACTTCTTCGAGGCAGTCGGGCGGACAAGAGTAAGGCCCTTCAAGGCATCAACAGTCGCGCGTGCGATGTTAAGCTTGTTCTTCGACGGCGAAACGATCTTTGCCGCGACGTTGGTAAGGCCGGCAAGCTCCAAAACAGTGCGAGCAGCCGAACCAGCGACGAGACCGCGGTCCTTGACCGGTCGGATCTCGACGCGAGCCGACGAGTATTTCGCAAAAGATTCGTGAGGGATCGACATGTCCTTGGTCGCATTGACTTTGATCATGTGCTTCTTGGCATTACGGGTTGCCTTGTCGATAGCCAACGCAGTGTCACCACCCTTGCCCAGGCCGACGCCTACTTTACCTTTTTTGTCACCAGCAACAATCGCCACCGAGAACGAGAAGCGGCGACCGCCGGAAACGGTACGTGCAACACGGCGGATGTTGAGCATCACCGAGTCGAATTCAGGCTTGGCGCGAGGTGCGCGCGAATCACCCTTGCGAGGACCACGAGAGCCTCCGCGTCCGCGAGGGCCACGATCGTCACGAGCACCTTCCGTCCTTGCCGGAGCTGCCGAAGCG
>DATCXV010000010.1:0-8764 GCA_036565605.1 Minisyncoccota bacterium
GGAGCCGATAGCGGCTTTCTAAGATCCGAAGAAGCTACGCTATCGAAAACAAAAAGGGCCGCGCCGAAGGCGCGGCCCTTTTTGTTGAAACTATCAGTCTTACTTTCTCGACTCTACAATCTGCTTTTCGACCTGAGGCGGAACGACCTCGTAGTGGTCGAATTCCATAGTCGAGTTACCCTGACCTGACGTCATCGAGCGCAACGCCGTGGTGTATCCGAACATTTCGGCAAGCGGCACCTTGGCGGTAATGACCTGTGCCTGGCCGCGCATGGTCGTACCTTCGATCATGCCACGCTTGGACATGATGGAACCGGTGATGTCGCCCATAAATTTCTCCGGAGCAACGACTTCGACTTTCATGATTGGCTCAAGAATAACCGGCTTCGCCTTCTTGATACCTTCCTGGAAAGCCATCGATGCAGCAATCTTGTATGCGATTTCAGACGAGTCGACATCGTGGTACGAACCGAAAAGAAGTTCGCACGAAACGTTCACCATCTTGTAGCCAGCGACTACGCCACGATCCATTGCTTCGCGCACACCCTTTTCGACGGCCGGAATGAATTCCTGAGGAATAACACCGCCTTTGATCGAATCGATGAACTCGAAGTCTTCGTAACGCTTAACGTTCTTCGGGATCTTCTCGCCTTCAACCTTTGCAGGCAACGGTTTAAGAGCGATCTTCACGTGACCGTACTGACCTTTACCACCAGACTGCTTGATGTACTTGTGCTCTGCTTCAGACGTACCAAGGATCGTTTCGCGGTATGCCACCTGTGGCTTGCCAACGTTTGCAGTAACCCCGAACTCGCGCTTCATACGATCCACCATGATTTCAAGGTGAAGCTCACCCATACCTGCGATAAGTGTCTCGCCCGTTTCTGGATTCGAAGTAATGCGGAAGGTTGGGTCTTCGTTTGCAAGCTTGCGCAGTGCCGTACCCATTTTTTCCTGGTCCGCTTTGGTTGCTGGCTCGATGCGAAGCGAGATAACCGGCTCCATGAATTTGATAGCTTCAAGGATGATCGGATTGTTCTCATCACAAAGCGTGTGGGAAGTGAGTGCTTCCTTCAAACCTACAGCTGCAGCAATTTCACCGGCATAGACCCTCTCTACTTCTTCGCGTTTGTTCGCCTGAAGACGGACAATGCGGGAAAGGCGCTCCTTCTTGCCCGTGGTCGAGTTATAGATATAAGAACCTGCTTCAACCGAACCCGAATAGACACGGAAGAAGGTCAGCGCTCCGACGAATGGATCGTTCTGGAGTTTGAAGGCAAGAGCCGCAAACGGCTGTGCGTCGTCTGGACCGCGGGTGATCTCTGCACCTGTGTTCGGGTCAATTCCCTTCACTGGCGGAATGTCGAGCGGAGACGGGAGATAATCGACGACTGCGTCAAGAACAAGCTGCACACCCTTGTTTTTGAGTGCAGTACCCGTAAGGACCGGGAAAAGCTTACAAGCAAGTGTTGCTTTGCGCAGACCCTTTTTGAGCGTCGCGACGTCGAAGGTTTTGCCTTCAAGGTAATCGTTCATAAGAGCGTCGTCGGTCTCTGCAATCTTCTCGACAAGCTCTGCGTGATACTTCTTGGCCTCGTCCATCATATCGGCCGGAATCTCGTTTTCGATGACATTGATGCCCATCTCACCATCCTGGGTGTAGAACTTCATCTTGATAAGGTCGATGACACCCTTGAAGTTCTCTTCAGAACCAACCGGAATCTGGATGCGAACGCCACCCTTGTTCAAGCGCTCGCGAATCGACGCAAAAGACTTCTCGAAGGAAGCGCCCATGCGGTCGAGCTTGTTGATAAAGCAGATGCGAGGCACGTTCGATTCATCGGCATAGCGCCAGTTCGTTTCAGACTGCGGTTCGACGCCCGCGACGCCGTCGAAGACCACAACCGCACCGTCAAGCACGCGAAGCGAGCGCTTCACTTCTACGGTGAAGTCGATGTGTCCGGGGGTATCGATAACGTTGAAGCGGTGCTTCATCGAGTTATCACCCTTCGGCATGTATGTCGGGTTCCAGAAACAGGTGATAGCCGCCGCGGTGATGGTGATACCGCGTTCGCGCTCCTGCTCCATCCAGTCCGTGGTGGTCTCGCCTTCATGCACCTCGCCGATCTTGTGGATCATGCCGGTGTAATAAAGGATGCGTTCAGAGGTGGTCGTCTTGCCCGCATCAATGTGGGCGATGACACCGAAGTTACGGACTTTGTCGAGCGGATAATCGCGGTTCATATAATAGTAAGTGGTTAAATTAAAAAGCGAGGGAACCTCGTTTAGTGAAGCAAGAATATAGCAAAAAGACGGAATAATCAAGAAAACCCGCTACCGTGCGGCCGATTTCATGGAAATGAAGATCTGCGTCAAAAGCCAGACAATGCCTGCGATCAGAAACGGGGCGCCGAATACACCCACAGCGGCAAACACCGCGAAGTCTCCCTGGCTTGCCCATGCAATACAGAAGATGAGGCAAAAAATAGTAACGGCCATGGAGACAAGCCTCAAAATTTTGAGAAAAATCATAGCCAAATTATAACAAAAAGGCCGCCTCGCGGCGACCTTCCCTGTTGATATGAATCGCTAGCGAACTACCACGCAAAGTGGGCGAACGCCTTGTTGGCTTCGGCCATCTTGTGGGTATTTTCGCGCTTGCGGACGGCTTCGCCTTCGTTCTTCGACGCGGCGATGATTTCGTCAGCGAGCTTTGCCGAGATCGGAGCTCCCTTCTTCGAGCGAGCAGCATCGACGATCCACTTCATCGACAGCGCATCGCGGCGCTTCGGACGAACTTCAACCGGAACCTGATAGTTAGCACCACCGACGCGGCGGCTGCGGACTTCCACGTTCGGAGCGGTATTCTTCAAGGCTGCTTCGAAGACCGCGACCGGGTCCTCTACCTTTGCCTTTTCTTTAATGATCTCGAGGCACTTGTACATATTCGTCCTCGCGATGTTCTTCTTTCCATCGAACATGATGTAGTTCATCATCTTCGTGATCCTTTCCGAGTTATAGCGAGCGTCAGGCCTGATCTCGCGCTTGATGTTGATTTTCCTTCGCATTGTAGTGTGAGATTAGTCCTAATTACGCTTTAGCCTTCGGCTTCTTGGTACCGTACTGCGAGCGACCCTTGCCACGCTTCTCGACGCCTGCTGCGTCCAAGACGCCGCGAACGACCGAGTAGCGAAGACCGACGTCCTTGACGCGACCGCCGCGCAACAGAACGACCGAGTGCTCCTGGAGGTTGTGTCCCATACCCGGAACGTAGGCCGTTACTTCCATGCCGTTCGACAGGCGAACGCGGGCGATCTTACGGATTGCCGAGTTAGGCTTCTTCGGGGTCTTGGTGGTCACCTTGATGCAGACGCCGCGCTTGAAGGGCGAGTAAAAATAGCGAGGCTTGTTCTTGAGCACATTGAAAGACTTCGTCAGGGCGACGGACTTCGACTTGCGCTTCAAGGACGAGCGCTTTCGCTTCACCAGCTGGTGAATGGTTGGCATTCTTCTTTTGAATTAGCGGAACAGCGCGTTCTTCGCGGCGTCCGGATATGAGATGCGCTGGTGTTACCTGCGCGATCCGGGACCGTTACTCGCCTGTTCCTTGGTTAATAGCGGGCAAACCTGCGTTTGCGACGCGATGGGTAAGATACTACATAAAGTGACAAATATCAAGTTTAGGCTAGTATTAAGGCCATGCCTCAAGAAAATCTCCCACTTTCTCTCTTTGAGAAGCACCGAGAAGCGCTGAATTTGAATGATCCGCTCATAATTACGGACGAAAGCGCTCTGTTTCAAAAGCTCCCTGCTCTGGCCCAAAGCGCCGTGGTCTTTTTGCCGAAATCGAAAGCGCTTATCGACATGACGCTCTCCTTGGTATCAGGGATGGTCATACAAGGCGGCACGATTGTTTTGGCTGGAGCCAACGACGCGGGCATCCGCTCGGCCAAGGATGCGTACGAGAAAAATATCGGACCGGTACGCGAAAAGATTGTTGGCAATCATTCGGCATTGTATGTCGGCACCAATGAACGGCGCGGTGCAGGCAAAACCATTGAAGATTTCCTGGCCTTTGCCCCAATCGAGTTCGACGGCATGACGATCGAAGCCGCGTCGGTGCCTGGCGTTTTTTCGGCCGGCGAATTGGATGCAGGAACCAAGCTTCTCTTGGAGCACGTTCCGTACGACAAAAAATCGGTTCTTGATATGGCCTGTGGCGCAGGAACGATCGGTGCCTTCTATATTAAAAAGAATCCCGGCGCGACCGTGACCCTTTCAGACGCAAGCCCTCTTGCGGTTCTCGCGACAAAGAAAACGCTCGAGAAAAACAATATGAGTGGCAGCGTTGTCGAATCCGATGCATTCGAGCGCATCACGGGAAAATTCGATCTGATCCTGTGCAACCCTCCCTTCCATAAAGGCGTCGGCACGGATTATTCCTTTATCGAAAAGTTCGCGGCGCAGGCTCGAAAATATTTGAATCCAAACGGCCAAGTCTTTGTCGTAGCGAACGCCTTTTTGGCCTACCAAGACATCCTTTCAAAGATCGGTCCGACAGAGATCGTCGCAGATGATCGAAAGTTCAGAGTATATCGCTCGACTATCTGATTCCTGTAATCAAACCAAACAGCCACGGGATCAAAGGCTGAAAGAATTGCCACGCTATCAAAAGGAATATCAAGACTCCGACAAATCCAAATCTTTCTATCTGCTGCCGTACTTTCATCCATCCGTGAGGCAAGATCGCCGTAATGATCTTTGAACCATCCAAAGGCGGCACGGGCACCAGGTTGAAGATCGCAAGCGAAATATTCACCAGTGCGATGGTGGCGCACAGGGCACGTGCTTCCTGCGGGAGCGCGAAAAACCGCACCAGAAGTCCGAAGACAAGCGCCAACACGATATTTGAAAGCGGTCCGGCGGCGGCCACGATCGCCTCGCCCCACTTCTGATTTCGTAAATTGTATGGATTGTACGGCACCGGCTTGGCCCAACCGAAAAAGAAGCCAGACGGCGACAGAATACAGATTAAAGGAAGGATGATGGTGCCGACCAGATCCACATGCTTTAGCGGATTAAGCGTAAGCCTGCCTTCATATTCGGCGGTATGATCGCCTAAAAATAGCGCCGCATAGCCGTGCGAAACTTCGTGGATCACCACAGAAAGAAACAGTATGACGAGACTGAAAATGAGGTCTACACTCATGATATTAGATAGCAAGCTTGCCAAAATGCCCCGTTATGATACCATGGCGACCTATGGCAAAGATCTGCCCAGTCACAAAAAGGTCATCCCTTGTCGGCGGAGGATACTCGAACCGCACTCGTGCGACGCAGTTTAACCCTACCGGCAAAGTACGCCGCCAATTGAATCTTCAGACGAAGTCTATCTTCGTTCCTGAATTGAAGAAGTCGATCCGTCTCACCCTGTCGACCCGCGCGATCAAGACCATCAACAAGAACGGCGCATACGCCACCTTGAAGAAGGCCGGCCTCATTTAATACGAATCGTTTGAAAAGAGCGGCCGCAAGGCCGCTCTTTTCTTTTGGTCGTTTGACGGATATCTATGCGGGAGTATAGTTTCCCTGAATCCTCGTACTTTATGGAAAAAAAGATCGTCACTGTCTGCTACCCCCTTCAATTCAAGAAGGACAGGCCCTCTATTCTTCTTGGAAGAAAAAAGGACACGCCCGGCGCGCAGAAGCTTCTCATGGTCGACCTCTGGAATGGAGGTGGCGGGAAACTCGAACCTGCCATCGACACATCCGTGCTCGCCTGCCACGCGCGCGAAACCAAAGAAGACTTCGGCATCACTTTGAATCTAGACGCTATAACCATTGTTGGCCGCATCGATGTCCGCAATCCCGGAGCGACCGTTGATATCGAACTCAACCTTGCTTTCTGCGAACAATGGGACGGACTTATCACGAGCGAAAGTCGAGAGATGAGGAACATTCAGTTCTTTCCTCTCGACAATCTGCCGTACGAAGAGATGATGGATCTAGACAAAAAAGTGCATCTGCCGCACGCGCTTTATCAGTGCCTGAACAACGGGAGCATTCTGTGCACTCGTGTCGTTCACGAAGTCAAAGACAAACGCATGAGAGTCATGCACATCGACGAGATCCGCTTCGAACCTCGATTCGTGCTTACCGCATAAGCGCCCACAGTGGGCGCTTTTTTTCATTCATGTTTGAACGTTTTCCCATCCGAGACAAACCGGATGGTGCCCACATTTGCGGTATTTATCATTGGTATGCCCAAACTTTGAAAGATCGCGACTGTTTCTGCATGTGGATGACCATAACGATTATCCTTTCCCGCCGAGAAAATTGCCCACTGTGGCGCAACCGTTTCAACATATTCTTTTCCAGATGACGTTCGCGAACCATGGTGTCCGGCTTTAAGGAGCGTACTTTGGAGTCCCGTGCCGTCTGTCTCTACCAAATGATTTTCGACTGCCATGGGCGAATCGCCGGTAAGCATCACCGACGTCGAGCCGAACACCATCTGCCCCACCACTGACGCGTCATTTGTATCTTTAAAATCTGTCACATCAATGTCCGGAAAAAGGATTCTGAAATATGATCCGTCGCCAAAGTCCACCACCTGACCGCGTCTTGCAACAACCTGATTAACACCACGCGCCTTCCGCACCCGGGCAATTTCATCATCAATAGCATTGTCCGAATCGATGCCTGGCTCCATAAAGACACCAACCTGATAGCGGCCAAGAACATCCGGCAGTCCACCAATGTGATCTGCGTCCGGATGCGTTTCTACTACAACGTCGACGGAACGGTCGTACCATGGCATCACTTCAGAAAGCCGGCGCAAGACAATGCCGGACGGACCGCCATCGATTAACATGTCATGTCCACCTGGCGTGCGGATATAGATCGCATCACCCTGTCCCACGTCCAAAAAATAGACACGCAAATTACTCTTACGTTCTTTGACATACGCAATGGTACTTACGATCAGCACAATCACAAGCGCTGTCAGAACGAATAACTTCCATCGCTTCATACACAAACGATAGCAAACCGAAGATAAAGAAATTCTAAAGAAAAGATAAAGAAAAAAGCCCCATTAGGAGGGGCTCGTGAAAAATCCGCGGACAGCGCTGATCAGCTTGGACAATTCCATGGATAAGCGCACATACACTATCGAAAGCATTGCCGCCGCACTCATGACCATTATGAACGCGAAGGCATTAACGCCGAAACTGTGTGTTGTGTGGGGTATGTGCAAGTTGAGCCACATAATCAGTGCGGCACCAACGGTAGTACACAGAACCAGCGTCATATTCCGGACTTTGGGACCAAATCTACCCTTCGATTGAAGGAAGCCAATGGAAAGCGCTGGTGCCCAGACCGCAAAAAACACGACCGAAAGAGCGACAGCTGTCGACGGCCTTACGAACTCTGGCCGAAACGGCAGAACCGTGACGCCGACGACTCCCACAAATATAGAGACAACCGTGAGCATGAACACGAATCCTGTAAGAACGCAGAATGACTGCAGACGTTGTATTGCCATAGAATGATCTCCCCCATCAGCCTATGCTTCCTCGCACTTTTGTCAAACCAACTATTCCAAGCGTATAATCTGTGTATTGGCTAACTCTACACACATGAAGAAATTCGAAGAAAAGAAATTTAACGTTCCGGCTTTGAAAGGCATATCGGCAAAAAATATCGAAGAGCATTTGAAGCTCTATGCCGGTTATGTGAAAAACTCCAATCTGATTCTGGAAAAGATCGGGGAACTTTCGGCGGACTCAGAGAAGAACGCATATGCATTGGGCGAGCTTCAGCGCCGCTTTGGCTTTGAATGGGGCGGTATGAGGAATCATGAATTTTATTTCGCCCATTTCGAAGGCGGAGCCCAGGCTCTTTCTGACGGCGCTCTGAAAAATGCCATTGTCGAAGAATGGGGATCCTTCGACGCGTGGCTTGCCCGCTTCAAAGCCATCGCAATGATCCGCGGCGTCGGCTGGGCAATGCTTTATTTCGATAAGAAAACCGGCCGCTTGGTGAACGCTTGGGTAGACGAGCAGCATCTGGGTCAACTTGTTGATGCCTCCCCTGTCTTGTGCCTTGATATGTGGGAACATTCCTTTGTTGCAGACTATCTGCCGTCTGGCAAAAAACAGTACGTCGAAGATTTCTTTGCGAACCTTAACTGGCAGACGGCAGAGATGAACTTTGCAAACGCTTCTTCCAAAAACGGATAAGTCCAAAGACAATCGCAGCATACGAAAGAACAAGCAGAAAAGCTCCGATAGTTACATGAATCGTTGAAAACGACAGATCGCCGAAAAGCGCTGTCGTTTTTAACATATACGAAAGAATAAGTGTCGTAGTCCAGGCGATCGGAAGCGCCAGCATGTGACTTATAAATCCGATTGTGACCGCAATAAACCCGCCCAGCATAGACCATGGTACTGTCGGCAGAACAAGCAGATTCGGGACAAGCGCGACCACTGACATCTGCCCCATCATGTGCAAAATAAGCGGGGCTGTAAAAAGCTGCGTGCCTAATGTTGTCGCGATCATTTCGCGCAAACCGAATCGTTCGGTGATAAAGGAAAGCTTTTTCTCCAAGACAGGCGCCACATAAATCAAAGCAAGCGTCGAAAGGAGCGATAATTGAAAAGAAGCGTCGAACACAAGAATGCGCGGGTTATGTAAAATCATACAAAAAGCTGCGACACACAACGCCCGTGTCACATCATAGCGGCGGGCCGACGATCGA
>DATCXV010000028.1:0-53589 GCA_036565605.1 Minisyncoccota bacterium
GCAATTTATCAGCAGGCCCAAGACACATCTTCGGACCGCGGCGGCCAATTGCGCTTCCAGACGTCTAATTCGTCCGGTGTTCTTACCGATGCGGTGACGATCAACAAATTCGGCTTCGTTGGTGTCGGTACAACATCGCCGTCACGTCTCTTTACTATCGAAGCAACGTCTCCTCGCGCTGTTATAAGAAATTCCGGAACATCTGGCGATGGTTATCTTTTGTTCGGCGATGCTGATTCGGATGCGTCGGGAGGCATCAGGTACGATCATTCGACGGATTCGCTTACCTTCAGGACTGCGGGTATCGCAGATCGCGTTGTAGTCAATTCGTCGGGTGCTGTTGGAATCGGCACGACGACCCCAGGTACGAAACTTGATGTGTATTCTGGAGCATCGGGTCTTGGAAGGGCGGCTGCAGGCGGCATAACCCTGGAGAGCAACACACATCAGTATCTCAATTTCCTTTCAACGGCGAACGCGCAACAAGGAATCGTCTTCGGTGCTGGTAATTTGAATAATGAAGCGAGGATTATATGGGAGGACGGCACGAGGGGTAATTTCCTCGACGTCTCTGGTGGCACAACTGTATCCATTAACGGTAGTAATGGAGGATATGTTGGTATAGGTACATCAAGTCCTACGCAGAAGCTTGAGGTTGCGGGAGCCACTCAGATTGATGGGAATCTGAGGATCCGATCGGCTACTGGTCTTGGAAATCTCACCATCAGCGACAACGGAGGAGGCACAGCTACCATCAGCAACACGGGCAACAGTTTCCTTGATATCAAGAGCACCGTCTCGACGTACTTCTCTACGGGTAATGTTGGTATCGGTACCACAACCCCAAGCGCAAAGCTCGACGTCGAAGTATCTGGTGCAAGTGGTTTGTTTGTAGACCATTTGGGTAGCTCTTCGGGTGACCTGGTAGCAGGGTCTGCATTTGCTGTCATAAACGCCTGGTCCAATACCTTGCCAGCTCTCGGTGTTCATAACGCAGGAACTGGTCCGGCGGCATATTTTGACGGTAATGTTGGTATTGGCACGACCACCCCCGGTGCGGGTATTTCGGGAACGACGCTCGAGGTGAATGGGTACGTCTCCACCGCGAACAACAAGGGATTGGTCGGCAGGACCACCAGTGGTACGGCCACGACCCTGATGAGGATCTCTTCCTCCAACAACTCGGAGTATTATTCCGTGGCGGATACCATCTTCTACAACAGCTCGTCCGAGAAGTTGAGGATCCTGAACAACGGCAACGTCGGTATTGGCACCACTTCGCCTCTCACAAAGTTAACCGTCACCGACAACAACGCTAACCTCGAGGTGTCGGGCAGCTCGAACGCAATCTATGACGGCGTCGTGCTCGAAGCGATCGACAGGCAAGGAACGGGCAGAAGCGACCTTAACCTCTTTACGGGCGCTGGTTCTCTTAAGATGTTCACGAATTCGACGGAGCGCTTGCGCATCACGAACTCTGGCAACGTCGGCATCGGCACCACTTCTCCTTCACAATCGCTTTCGGTCCAGGGTAACGGACTCTTCTCGGGTAATGTCTCTGCTGCCAACATCACTGCGACCGGTACCGTTAACACCGCGTATGCTTCAACGACTCAGCTCACTACAACTGGCAATACATACCTTGCGACTTCAGGGGGCAAGGTTGGAATAAGAACCGCAAATCCTGATTTATATAACGGATTCGATTTCGTAATCAACGGAAGGTCTTTGGTTACATCCGGAAAAGAGTTCTATCTCGAAGGAAATCTGACCTCAGTTGGTAATACCCAGATAGGTGATAGTTCTAGTGATGCTCTATCTTTCTATACAAGCACCTGGAGTGTATACAACAGCCCGAATCTGGATCTGGAAACTAATACCTCTGCACTGAAGTTCGACACTGACCTTATGGATCTTGATACTTTGAACAGGAGGGTAGGTATCGGCACGACGACGCCGAGCGAAATGCTGCAGTTGAATGGCTCAGGAGGAGGAGACACGCCGCGCATCAAGTTCACGAACGGGAGCACGGGACACTCGTCCGCCGACGGCGCGTTCATGGGTATATCGAACAGCACACAGTTCGATATCTGGAACTTCGAAAGCAATGCTGTCAGGATCGGAACAGCGAACAGCGAGCGAATAAGGATTGACGCGTCCGGAAACATCGGCATCGGTACCACGACTCCGTCGTCGAAGCTCGAAGTGTTCGGTGGTTCGGTAGCCCTTCAGGCGGGCGCCGGGTTCGACACGCTCAGGCTCAACTCTTCAAGCGCGGGCAACGGCACCTTGGTCGAGTCTCTTAACGCGGCAAGGACTAACTATAGTCCGTTCAACTTCTTCGGCTCGTCGCTTACCTATACGAACGGATCGGCGACCAGAGTCGATCTCACTGTGAATTCTTCGGGCAATGTGGGTATCGGTACTTCGTCACCGTCTGCAAAATTGGATATCTTCAGCGGAACTGCTGCTGCAGATACATTTGCGTATATAGGAGGAAGTGCTGGAGAAAGGACACTGAAGCTAGGCGTCGACTCTACGGGCTCGAATACATACGCTGTAATACAGGGTATTTCACGTTTCGATTCTTCAGCGAGGGATATAACTCTCCAGCCTGACGGGGGGAATGTTGGTATAGGAACGACAACGCCTGCAATCTGGTCTGGCTCCTCGAATCGTGTGCTAAGCATTTCCGGAAGCTCGAATCCTGGTGTCGCCCTCGAGAACACGTCTGCCAACTCGCAGTATTTCGTGTATGTGGATGGCGGGTCGAGCTTCCATGTCAGAGACTCTGCTGCTGCGGCCTCGAGGCTGACGATTTCATCTGGCGGAAACGTCGGCATCGGTACAACCAGCCCTGATTCAAACTTGAGCATCTCTGGAGGCAATACGATCGCTCACATTTCAGGTGGTGGTGTGGGTCTCTTGAACATTGACGGTGGATCTGCGACGCAGGCACGCGGAGTGCAATTTGGATATCGTGGCGGCGGTGCGTCTCAGTTCTCGATCGGTCAGAACGGCACAACCGGATCGACAAGGCTTGGATTCTTTTCGAGTACTATATCCAGTGACGCGCTCAGAATGGTAATTGATTCTTCGGGTAACGTTGGCATCGGAACCACGAGCCCTCTCGCGAAGCTGGATGTGTACAGCACTACGGATAACGCTGCTTCCACGGTCCGCACCGACAATGCGGGACTCGACATCACCCATGCAAATGACACGGCAGGGAACTTTGGGTTGCTCCGTTTCAGGAACTGGGGATCGAACGGCAGCCTCGCGTCTTCGGACGGAACGTACATCCAGAGTCTCACCAACGCCAACAACGACACTGACCTAGCGTTCGGAAACTACGTGTCAGGTGGCACAGTCCTTGAGGCGATGAGGATCAAGCAGAATGGAAATGTGGGTATCGGTACCTCGACTCCGCAAAGTATGCTTCACCTCTGGGCCTCAAATAACACGCCTCAGCTTCGTCTTGAAAATAACGCGAATGGCGACAGCGGATGGATGACGTTCTATGCAAACAATACGCGCCGAGGTTATATCCAATATGTGAACTCAACGGGCGCACTCACACTTGATGCGGGAGGTTCCAATGCATTCGCATTCACGAACGGAAACGTCGGAATCGGCACCACCAGCCCCCGCGCGAAACTTCAGGTAACGGAAGGGGGTTCAGGCGCTCAGCTTTCGAACAACTACGACAGTCTCTTTGTTGAGAACTCGGGAACGGGAGGCATTACGATCGGTACTCCTTCATCAGCGACCGGACTCCTTGCGTTCGCCGATCCTGGAAGTTCGATTGCCGGATATCTTGGTTATGACCATGCGAACGACTCGATGTCGCTTGGTACAGGCGGAAGTACTAGATTTACGGTGATGTCCGCTGGGAATGTTGGCATTGGAACTACGTCTCCTGTAAGCCGTCTCCATGTAGTCGACTCGTCCACGACTGGCCAGATAACCCTTGGTGATTCGACAAACAATAATTACCTGAGGATCCTTTCTCAGGCGGTTCTCGGCCAATCATCTATTGATTCGACAGGTAGCCTTCTTCTCAGGACGAACGGAAGCACTGAGGTCATGAGGCTCACATCGGGTGGCAACGTCGGCATCGGCACGACCTCGCCTGCCACGACGCTCTCTATCGCAGGTAGCGAATACTTGACTGGTGGTATCGGGGTTGGTGTCGTCAATACCACGGCGGGCAGCATTGACGCCTTGGGTACTATAAATACATCGGGAACAACCGGTGGATACAAAATAAACGGCACCTTAGTCTTGCAAGCTTCATCAACCAATTACTCGACTCTGGTCGGCGAGGGTGCGGGTGCGGCTTTGAAAGCGAACAATATCTTTAACACCGCGGTGGGCTATCATGCCCTCTCTAATGGTTCTGTTTCGAGTAACACTGCTATCGGTAGCTATGCCCTTGGCTTAAATACTGTCACTGGAGGGTCTAATACCGCTTTGGGTAGCCATGCGCTTTACTCAAACACTTCTGGCAGCGATAACATTGCTCTGGGTGATCAGGCTCTCTACGATAACCTCTCGGGAAACTCCAACATAGCTGTAGGTTCCAATGCCCTCGGTGGTAACTCCTCAGGGTATTTTAACGTCGCCTCTGGTGATCATGCTATGCAAAATAACAGTACGGGTTACGGCAATGCCTCGATGGGCGCATTCTCCCTTTGGCTTAATGCCGGAGGTATAGAAAATGCCGCAGTCGGCTATAATGCCCTCTTTAACAATACGGGGAGTCACAATGCCGGATTTGGCGGTAGGGCCCTCAAATATAACACCACTGGTTCGAGTACTACTGCCGTTGGTTACAATGCGGGTAGTTTCATCGCAAACGGCGTCACGCACAACTCGATTTCCGACAATTCACTTTTCCTCGGCGCTAACTCTATGGCCCAGGCGAGCGGCGATACTAACGAGGTCGTCATTGGCTACAATGCCATCGGAAACGGCTCGAACTCGATAACTCTGGGTAACTCTTCTATCACCAAAACGGTGATAGGAGGTAATGTGGGAATCGGCACAACATCTCCGGCGGCAAAGCTGTCGCTTTATGGATCATCGTCGGGAACCACGGACAATGGTGTCTTGAATGTGAGCGTGAATGGCGGTGGTTCCGGTGATAGTGGTCTTGCAATAGGCTATGACACTTCGAACAACTGGAGCTGGATTTACAGCAGGACTGCTGGGATCTCTCAGAGGGCTCTTAACATAAACAACGGTAATCTTTATTTGGCAGGATCCGGAGGAACTGTCGGTATCGGAACCACGACGCCGACATCCGGTCTGACGGTCTCGGCTGGAAGTGTTTGGGGTAACTTCCACCTTACGAGCACCGCAGCAAATGGCGAGTCGGGAATCGAAATCAAATCGGCAGATGATGCGAGCGGTGGAGCTGGCATGTGGCTTGTCGGAAAGAATTTCGGAGGCCTGTCTTCGGATCAATTCTCGATCTATAACAGCGGCAGCAACAAGTTCGTGATCGACACGGCAGGCAATGTCGGGATTGGTACCTCGTTGCCGCAGCGTGCGCTTCATGTATATCGTTCGTCCGATGGTCCGCCAGTACGTTTTGAAGATGCGAACGGTTATTGTGAGATCGATCCGACCTCGACATCGTGGATCTGTACCTCGGACCGAACGCTTAAGAAGGAAATCAATTCGATTGATACGGACGAAACGCTTGCGCGACTCGCACAGCTTCAGGCGGTATCGTTCCGCTGGAACAAGGACGAGTCGACTGATCCGTTGCGCTACGGCTTTATTGCTCAGGATGTGGAAGTGATTTTCCCAGAACTGGTTTCGACGGCAGCAAATGGCATCAAGTCTGTCGCGTACGGCGGATTTACTCCGTTCATTATCGAAGGCGTGAAGGCGCTCAAGCTTTCGGTTGATGATCTGTCGAAGCGTGTGACAGACGTTGAGGCACGCTTGGCGGCCTTGGAAAGAGCTGTCGGCACATCAGCTGCGACTTCGACGGTTCCGACCGCAACTACAACCGAAACGGTTGCAACGCAGAATGCGTTCGCAGAGTGGCTTTCGTCCATGGGTGTTACCATCGAATCGGCGATCATGCATGTGACGGATTTGATTGCGAGTGCTATCACTGCTGATACGATCACGGTAAATAATCTGACGGCTGGTAACGCTCAGAACTTTGCGTCTGCCGGCATCACCACCTTCGACCGTGTTACTGGCCAGGCATATTGTATGTTCATTGCTAATGGCCAGGTTCAATCGTCGGCTGGCTCATGTGACAATCCGAACAATCCGGCAAATATGAATAATGGAACCGGAGGCACTGTTACGGGCGATCCGACGGACGGCATTGTTGAAGGAACGGGCGAGACGAATACGGGCACGTCAACGCCGGTAGATAATCATGGCGAGACTGCAACCTCGACGCCTTTGACGACGGCAACTACGACTGAAACAGTGGCACCGCAGACGACGCAAGAAGAGGAAGTTCACGAGACCGCAACCTCGACACCGGCGGTTGATACGGACACGGTTGCTTCATCTACGCCTTCGACAGAAACTCCTCCGGCAGAAACGGTTGAGACCCAGACTGCTGACGCTTCGACCGAAACCGCAACGTCCACATCTTCAGGTCCGATCTCTGATGCGACGGTGACGCCATAAAGAAAACAGTCAGAACTAGTCGTTATCTTGGTCCGATTTCTACTGCTTTAAACTGGTCATCGCCCGTTTTGGTGCCGATCAGCTTCATGCGATCACCGGGATGGAATTCAAAGCCTTCAGGACGAGCGGCATCTGACGCGTCCACGGTCCACAACACAGAATCAGCGTCGCGCAGGGTGAAGGATTCTTCGGAATCTTTCTCGCGCACTGTACCGGAAAGAAGACCGTGTGTTGGATCAAGCCATGCGTTGGTGTTCAAAGGTGTCACTGCGTTGTAAAGAGGAATATTTTCAGAAGCCGCTTTATCGACTTTGTCAGCGATACCGAAAGCATACGCGGCTGTGCCCAATCCAGCCGCCACCAATCCCGCGATCATGATGACTTGTCTGGTCGCAATGCGGTAGCCTCGGCGTGTTTGACGGAAGTTCACGTATGCCACAACAGCGATGACAAGTGTTGCGATGATCCAGAAATAGGGGATCGAGTAAGCAATCTTTTCAGATGACGAAAGCCCCAGTTTCTCGAAAAGCTGGAAGTCCGCTCCTGCGACCATAAAGATGATCATGCCGATGCCAACCGAAAGCGCGGCGGCTAAAACGCCCAGAAGCGTCCACAGTATGAAATCGCGCATTTGAAAGACGCCCTTGGGCACGGGCTTCAGACCGCGGGTTTTGATCCGCTCCAGAATCTGTTTTTCTAATGTCATGTCTGTTTTCATATCGTTGTTTTCTTCGTCATAGCTCGCCCAAGTGCATACCTTTCTCTTGCGCCTGTCGCCGGAACTCTTTTTTGGCTCGGTGGATCAGGGTTGCGACGGTGCCGGGAGGTTTCTTTAAAATATCCGAGATTTCCGCGTAATCTTTGTCTTCCAAAAACTTCAGTACCAAGACCGAGCGGTATTTCGGTTCGAGCTCGTCGAGGACCGCTTCGATCGAGGCTTTCACAAAGCTGCGATCAGCGTCAGCTGCGATATCGCCATCGGCCGCGATCGTTTCAGCCAAAGCAACCGAATCGTCGTCTGAACCGGATGGATCGTCGAGCGAGGCGCCGGCGCGTTTGCGCCGGCGCAAAGCATCTACCGATTCGTTATGCGCAATGCGATAGATCCACGACGAGAACTGCAAGGTCTGGTCGAAGTCGTTCAAATTCTCGTACGCCTTGATAAAGACGTCCTGTAGGATCATGTCGAGTTCGTCTGGGGCAGGGCGGGCGACTCGGCGGATATAGCGGCGCAAAGGAGCTTGGTATTTCAGGATGATGTTCCCGAAATCGTCTGGACGAGAAAGAGCCGCAGCGACCAGCGCGGCGTCCTCTTTCTGCGAAGTTTCGCGGTCTGTTGCCATCGCTCTCATTATAATACGTTCGAGAGGGCATTCATCTTTCCTGCTATCCTTTCTGTTGTGTTTCTCCGGTTTTTTGCTATATTTTGGGGTACCGCCCGCATCCGCAGGGCGGCCGTACATTCCGGGATAGCTCAGCGGTAGAGCAGTCGCCTGTTAAGCGATTGGTCGCAGGTTCGATCCCTGCTCCCGGAGCCCAACTGACAAAACAGGCATAAAGTGCCTGTTTTGTTTTGTAAATATTGGCTTTTTAGAGGTTCGAGCGTACTCGATTTCTTTCTCGATTGCTTCACGTGCCTTGATGAGGCTCAAGAAGTAAGAAGTGTAGGAAACCTTAAGTATTTTGTTAGAAATGGTGAGGTTCGAGCCAAGACATGCGAGTATCGCTCGTTTAGTCTTTTCATCACCATTTGCGTACCAAATGTAGGCGTAGCAGGCAAAATCAAATGTTTGTTCTGAAAGTTCAGCCCACTGCTCGGATACTTCCTGCAACCTCCTTACCACTTCCAAGAGCACCTTCAACAGTTGCTGTTTCTTCTCCTGTATACATCGCTTCGCCCGCAAAGAAAACAGTGTTATCTACCGGCTCTGCAAGTCTCTCATAAGCATCTGCTGTATCCATTGCTGTGTAGCTGTAGGCACCGAGAGCATAAGGGTCATTGGACCAGTTGATTATTTTCCAAGTCTCAATTTGGTTTCTCAAAAATTCCTTATCGACAGTAAACGTGTTTGCGAGAGCCAAAATACCCAAGTCAAGTAGCTCGTCATCAGATAAGTTCTTATTCTTTTCTACATTTGGTCCTGCCATCCAACCCACCATTACATTTGTTTCGATAGGATATTGAGTCCACCAAGCGGTGAAGTCGTCATTACAGAGGGCAAAAGAAAGTTTTGAGAGATCATTAGGGGTGGCTTTCTTCCACCACTGACTTTTGAATTTGATAAGCAACTTAATTGCTGATCCATAGCCGATCTTAGGAGCAAGAGCTATTTTCTCTGAAATATCAGGGGTGAATTCGATGCTTTTAAGGACCGGCAAAGGTACAGTAACTATGACCTTAGCGGCTTCAAAAGATTTATTAGAAGTTTTTACAATAACTTTTCCTATAGTGGATTCAATTGATACTACTGGGCTATTAAAAATAATTTCTCCATTATTTCCTTCAATCTCTTTCTTGAGAAAGTTGAGAAGAGCTCCATAGCCTTCCTTTATCCAACCGTCAGCATGATACTTTTTACCAAACCAAACGCTCTTTAGGGTGAAAGTACTTACCCTGCGAGGATCTGCTGCCTCATAACCCTCCACCATCTTTAAAATAGAGTTTCTAAGACTTGCATATTCTTCTGTTCCAAAATGAGTTTCAAGAAATTCAGCAATGGAAACATCACTCTCTAATTTCTCGAGTTTTTCCTTAAGTATTTGATTTCCTTCAATAAAAGATTTGTGCAGTGCAAGCGGACCATTGCGTGTAGCCCACACCTCTCCATCCTCTGATTCGGGCACGAATGTAAGTCCGGCTTCTTGTATCAGAGCTTTGGTAACTGGAGCTTCACCATGAACGAATTCACCACCTCCTTGAGCTGGATAGCCAAAATCCGCCTCGCTAAGTGGCATGATTCTACCTCCGATTCGATCTCGGGCTTCTAGGATAATTATTTTCTTTCCGGTCTTAGCAAGTTCTCGGGCCGCCATTAGTCCCGAGGCACCAGCTCCGACAATCAAGACATCCGTCTGAGTTGCAACAGCATTCTTCATATATTTAAAACTCTCTAGAGTCTCCCTCAATCATAACCACAAATTCAATTCCTTGGGGCTCTAGCACTTTTGCTGGCAGTACATGAGCTGACCCGAAACGAGTACCATCGTGTACAGGAAAAGCCTTCTTTGGTTTAAGTAAAAGTGCATAATCAATTGCCTCACTCAATTTCATCCAAGGACCAGATACCGGCAGTGCTAAAACTTCTACTGATCTTTCCGGATTGGTGAAGGCATCACCTGGATACCAGAGTTTGTTTTCAATAAAGAAACCGAGGTTTGAAGAGAGCGGGATAGTGCTATGCATTTGTGCATGCTTCTCACCAATACCATCAACTGAAATCTCTCCGAGCATCACTTTATCTCCATGATTAACCTGGGTATGTTTTATACCTTCTTTTGTAAGGAGTT
Organism: Minisyncoccota bacterium; assembly: GCA_036565605.1. Classification (GTDB taxonomy): domain Bacteria; phylum Patescibacteriota; class Minisyncoccia; order Phycocordibacterales; family UBA6065; genus UBA6065. The sequence continues at coordinate 10,174 of DATCXV010000028.1, forward strand.
CACTTACAGAATTATTTGTATAAATAATTGCTTGAGGATTTTTCTCCAAAATTACCTTGAGTGATTCAAGATGGTAGTGGTCTTGGTGTTCATGAGTAAAAAGAATGTAATCAATGTCCTCAAGTTTGGAGTGTGATTCAACTGTATAGCTTCCAGGGTCAGTGAGAACTCTCTTTCCTTTTGTTTCAATCAGGAGGCAACAATGGCCTAATTTAGTAATTTTCATAATATTGTCATTTTATCAATTTTATTGCCTTTTAGCCATTTTTGAGTAATATTCGAACCAGAACAAACAAAAGGAGCCAACAATGCAAACCTCGCGCTTTAAACAAGCCGTGCGGTTCTGCATTGCAGGAGCCGCCGGTGTCATCGCCTACTACGGAGCTTTGTACGGACTTACGGAATATCTGGGAGTTTGGTACGTCGCTTCGGCAGTAATCGGGTTCATCCTGAACACCGGATTGAACTTTACACTTCAAAAATTCTGGACGTTCCAGAACAAAGAGACTGGGATGGTTGGACGGCAGCTCGTGCTGTATGTCCTCATGACGATTTCCTTCCTCATCGGCAACACAGTCTTTCTGTATCTCATGGTGCAGTATCTGCACATGTGGTACATCGGAGCCCAGATGATTCTCACAGTGGTCATTTCCATTCTGAGCTTCATCCTCTCTGGTCGAATCTTCAAAAACAAAAAGGAGAACACATGAACACACGCCCGTACGTCGGTATCACCGACTTCACCAGTTTCGAGCAGGTGACAAAAATGCTCGAGGTGTTCCGGAGACACAGACAGCCGGATTCCAAGCGACAGCTTCACATCGGTGTCATGATGAGCTACAAGACGCTCAATGGCATCGAGACCAAGTGGTCGAAGGCCTTCCCGCCAAAGGAAACGATTGCTAGCATCTTCGGTCTGACCGACGACGCTGACGATCTCTACTACTGCCTGCACTACGCCGACTACGATCACGACACCAAGTTCACAGACTTGGCGCGAGGGATCGAATACGCCGGACCATGGGTCAATGCCGTCCAACTCGACATGCCTTGGCCTGATCCTGGAGTGGTTGCAAGTGGCGTTCACACGTCGCGCAAGCAGATCGAAGTCATCCTCCAGGTCGGCAAGCGGTCCATCGAGGAAGCCAACGACGATCCTGCGGAAGTCGTGCGTCGTCTGGAAGATTACGAAGGAGTGATCCATCGTGTGCTTCTCGACAAGAGCATGGGACGTGGCCTCGGCATGGATGCAGTCGGCCTCATTCCGTTTGCACGGGCGATCAAGGAACGGTTTCCGAACCTTGGTCTCGTCGCTGCAGGCGGCCTCGGGCCCGACAGCATCGGTCTGGTCGAACCCCTCGTCAAAGAGTTTCCTGATCTCTCGATCGACGCCCAAGGAAAACTCCGGCCGAGCGGAAATGCCCTCGATCCGATTGATTGGGATATGGCAGGTGCCTATCTCGTCAAAGCTCTGGAGCTCTTGAAGTGACGCTCAACACAAAGCCCCGTTTCGTGGACCAACCACGGGACGGGGACTTTTTTATTTTCTAAACAGTTATCGGCCTGACCAAATTTGTAGATCCCATCTTTCAAGTTTGGGATATAATGATATTCACTTGTGGTGCGGAAATAAGTTGTTATTTCGTCCACCACGCGGAGCCCAACTGACACAATAAGCCAAAAATGAAAAGACATCCTTCAAAGGATGTCTTTTCATTTTTGATATACTTACCGCATGGCAACAATACATTCTTGGATCAACTTCAACGGTAACGCCGAAGAAGCGTTTACGTTTTATAAATCGATATTCGGCGGCGAATGCACGAAAATTGTCCGCTTCAAAGATCTCGCAAGCTCACAGTTGCCAGTATCGGATGCAGATGCGGAGAAACTCATGCGGATCGCCTTGCCGATCGGGAAGAATGGCATGCTGTTTGCAAACGACGTGCCTTCATTCATGGGCAAGACAAATGAACATGAGAATCGAAGCAAGATCCTGGTTAATGCTGAAACCAAAGAAGAAGCAGATGCTATCTTCAACGGTCTTTCAGAAGGAGGAGAAGTCGAGGCTCCGATGAGCGAAGGGGGATGGGGCGCATATTTTGGCATGCTCAGAGACAAATACGGCATCGAGTGGATGATTGAATTCTCGGCTGCTCAATAGCTCAGCTATATTTAAACAATGGCAATCAAAAGAATGGACCACGTCAGTGTTGTCGTTGAAGATCTTGAAGCGGCTATCGCTTTTTTCACCGAGCTTGGTCTGCGTGAGGAAGGCAAGACATCGGTCGAAGGTCCGTGGGTGGATCGCATCAACAATATCGAGGGTGTTCAGGTTGATATCGTCATGATGATTACTCCGGACGGACACGGACGACTCGAGCTTACAAAATTCCGCAATCCAAAACTGGTAAAGATTGATCCGGTGGTCGCACCGCCTAATGCGCTGGGACTTCGCAGTGTCATGTTTACGGTTGAAAATGTGGACGACACGGTTGCGCATATGCGTGCACATGGCGCCGAACTTGTTGGCGAAATAGTTCAGTATGAAAACATGTATCGGCTTTGTTATATGCGAGGTCCGGGCGGCATCATCGTGTCGTTGGCCCAGGAGCTTTTCAATTAGATTCTGAATACGCCAGAGCCGGTTTTTGCGTAATAGCCGTGATGGGATTATCTGTGGTTCTTATATATTTCAAAATCATGGCTATAACTGATAAAGACGTACGCGATTCAGAAGAAAAGGCTGACGACGCAGAGCAGGGTGCAAAAGAAGCACGTGCTGATGAAGCGCAGACTCGTGCCGATCAGGCTCACGAAAAGGCAGATGAGAACAAGGAATAGAGAGGGAGCGTATATGGTTATGAGCTTACCAGCTTTCAACCATATCAACTTTTTATGTACCACATTTTTTCTTCTGCGCCCTTTCGGGCGGCAAGAAAGGGACTTTCCGCAGTCTCGATTCTTGCTCTCTTTCTGTTTGCCGCGGGCGGCGCGCCTTTGGGATTATCGATCCCGATTGCGTACGCGAATAACGGAATTGCTGTTTCAGTAACTCCGAATACGGGCACGCTTTCGGCCGGTGACGCGCTCACGGTCGACATGACTGTTTCTCTTGATCCGAATGACACCAATCCGATTACTTCACCGTCATGTCTTATAAACGGAGTCGATGTAGCGAACACGTTTACGAATCTTACTTCGGGAACCGATGGTCACTTTAGGTTCACCTACAACGTAGGCGAGAGTGATACTGATCGTGCTGCCGGACAGGTTCCGATTGATTGTACTTTGCATCAGACAGGCACTGTGACGATCACTGGATTTGATGATGGCAATACAGTTGCTATCGACGCTGTTCCTGATTCTACGGGTGGAGACGAAGGAGGTGATACAGGCGGCACAGGTGATGACACTGGCGGCACGGTGACTCCGGGTGCTGATGGCATCGCTACTTATTCTGTTCCAGGTTCGGGTACGCTTACGCCTGGACAGTCTATGGAAGTGCACATGGAAGTTGCGCTTGATGCAAACGATACTAATCCGGTCACTTCACCGTCGTGTCTGGTGAATGGAGTCGATGTAGCAAACACGTTCACGAATCTCACTTCAGGAACCGATGGTCACTTCAAGTTCACCTATACCGTAGGTGAAAGTGATACTGATCGTGCGGCAGGCCAAGTTCCGATCAACTGTACATTGGCACAGACAGGTTCAGTTACGGTAACAAGCTTCGATCAAAGCGATGTTGCAATTGATGCGGGCACGGATGGCACGGGAACAACGACGCCTCCGGGCGGGGAAGTTGGTGGCGGTTCGACCCCGACATTGGCCGGCTTCTCGGTTTCGCCTTCGACAGGCTCGATTCATGCGGGCGATACGGCAACCATTACGATTGTCGAGACCAACGGATTGACCGACCTTTCTGTAGCGGGCTCATGTAAAGTGAATGTTCGCGATGTTGGTTCGACGTTGCAGAGTTTGGGCAACGGTTCATACACGCTTACCTATACTGTCGACCCGTCTGATGGCGAGCGTCCGGCTGGCATACTGCCGATCGATTGTACCTTGGGTAATGATGATGGCACTTTCTTGGTTCACCACCCATGGACGGATGGTAATACCTTGGCGGTTGACACGAACGGAGATGGAACCATCGACAACGGAGAAAATATGCTGGGCTTCACGGTTATGGCAAATCCGTCTTCGGGCACGCTTCATGATGGTGACAGTATGCAGGTTTCGATGCAGGATCCGCTTCCATCGGGCGATGTAGTCATTGGATCTGAAGGATGTCTGGTTAATGGCGTTAATGTTGCAGGAAGTTATGCGTATCAGGGTAATGGCTTGTACACCGTTTCGTATACCGTTGGAGCAAGCGATACGCCGCGCGCAGCCGGAGAGACTCCGATTGCATGTACTTTGCAGAATTCGACCGGCTCGGTCCATCTGCACACCTTTACTGACAACAACACGGTAGCGATTGAACCGACTGGTTCGTCGACTCCATCAGGTGGAGATGAAGGCGGCACAGGCACAACCACACCTCCGACCAATGGTTCGTGGTTTGGTACAGTAAATGCAGTTCCAGAGACGGGAACGCTTGGTGTTGGTCAGAATCTTGAAATCCACTTCTACACGGATCCGCAACAGAACGATCTGACCCTGAACGGTGCATGTACGGTCAATGGCGTCGATGTCTCGGGAAGTTTTGCGAATCTGACAGATGGCCAGTACCGCACGATCTATACTGTCGGTGCAAGTGATACGGCGCGTGCAGCGGGCACGGTTCCGGTACTCTGTAACTTCCAGAATGGATCAGGTGCAACTACGACGGTTTCGGCATTCACGGTTGCGAACTCGGTAGCAATCGATCCGACCATAGGAGGAGATAACGGCGGCAATACGGGTGGTGACAACGGTGGTAATGACAACGGCACAACCACTCCGCCTGGTGACGACAACGGCACCACGACGCCTTCGGCCTCGTACTCGATCAATCAAGTATCGGCGAATCCCAACTTCGGTGCTTTGGACGTAGGTGATTTGCTTGAAGTCTATATGCACGAAAATAGCGGCGCGGATAACATGACGCTTGCTGGCGCATGTACGGTGAATAATGTTGATGTCTCGGGTACGTTCACGAATCTGACAAGTGGCTTTTACAAGGTAAGTTACACGGTCGATACAAACGACTCGAATCGCGCGGCGGGCCAGATTCCAGTGAATTGTATTGTGGGCAAGGATGGTTCGAATGCGACCGCGTCGGCATTCACAGATGGCAACAGCACGTCGATTGATATTGCTCCGACGGGTGGTGACAACGGTGGTAATGACAACGGCACGACCACTCCGCCTGGCGGCGATAACACCGGCGATAACACGGGAGGAGATAACGGCGGCACTACTGGTGGTAACACCGGTGGAGAAAGCCAGATATCATCTACAACTCCGATTACACTTGCGGTTACGGCACAGCCAGGCTCGGGAACGCTTCATCAAGGTGCACATCTGTTCGTCCAATTCCAAGAATCGCACCAGATGAATGATCTTTCCTTGGGTGGTGCATGTACGGTAAACAATGTCTCGGTCGGTCCGTTAGAGAATATGGGTGGCGGTTTCTATCGCGTCGACTATACAATTGGCACCAGTGACGCTGATCGAAGTGCTGGTACGATCCCAGTTTCGTGTCTTATCCAGAACGGCTCTGGTACGACGACTCAGGTCTCGGCATTCACTGACGGTAACACCACGGCAATTGATGTTATGGACGACGGCACGGCCACGACTACACCGGAGGACAACGGCACAACCACTCCTTCGACCTCGACTCCGGCAGTGCTTGCAATTGATTCAATCAATCAGACGCGCGATACCGCAACATCGACCGACTCATTCTCGGCGGGTTGGGCATGGACCTTCAACATCACTGTTCCGGATGACCAACCGGTCCTGCATGTGAAGTTTGGTGATTGGACGAAGGCAGGTGATGCTTCGACCACGATCCAGATGGAAAACAACATGCGCGTGTGGTCAGATCAAGCGGCGACGACCACTCCGTTCACACTGACTGCAGCGGGTGTCTATTCGGATCCGATGACCATCACGGGAGATTTGGATCCAAGCACTCCGGGCAAGCAGATTGCACTTCAAGTTGAAATGCAAATTCCGGAAGGCAGCGCGGACGGTTCGTACGGTACATACTATGGCATCCAGACATCTGAAGACGAAACGGTGTCGGAAACTCCAGATGGAACCTGGACTTATTCGGACGGATCGATCATTGGAACGTTTGCGATGACAGATGAAAACGCGGGCGGCTCGAATGGTTCGAACAATGGACAGGAATCTTCTGATGGTTCAATGGTTACCTCGACCGAAGACAGGGGCGGTAGGAGTTTGGGCGGTCACCGCCATGCAGTAGGTGGAGGTTCAGGCGGTGTAAGTAGCACAGGAGGTACGGGCGGCATTACGCTCGTGAGTGATACTTCGGGCGGATCCGATCTCGGCGTGGGCGGCGGTTACGATCCAGAGCTCGAGGCGTATCTGCAGGGTCTTAATGGTGGTGCAGGCACAGGCGTGGCAAACGGATCTGCTTCTGCAGATGGTGCAGTAAGTCCATCGGATGCTGTGGCATTCAACAATAATGGAGTGTTTACGGTACCGACGGTTGCTGACACGGATTCGGGCAAGGCAGGCGCTTTGGCTGCGGTTGGCTCGATCCTGACCTTGGGTACTGGCAAGGCGTGGGTAGCGGTCGCAACGACGGTCGCCCTGGTTGGGCTTATCGGTTACGGACTGACCTCGGCCTTCGCGTACCGAAGGAGCGAAGATATGTGGTAATCGAACATAACAGGGAAAAGTAGATAGCGAAATCCGCTCTCCACAGGCGTGGTGGGGCGGATTTTGCTTTCAGATTGTCTGCTATAATAAAAAACGTATGATCAAAAAGATTGTAAAGGGGACGCATATCGAATTGACTGAAGCGATCAATGTTGCCGTGGATAAAATTGTTATGGCGTTGGATCGTTATGTTGCGCCGGATGACAGTGGTGCGATGGTTGAAATCGAAGTCTCGCGTACAACTAACCATCACCGCTCGGGCGATATCTTCCGCGCTGAAGCGAACTTCCAATCACGACTGGGTCTTATCCGTGCAGAAGCCGAAAAAGAAGATCTGTATATGGCACTTTCGATCGTCAAAGATGAACTGATCGAAGCATTGAATGCCAAGAAAGGTAAACGAACGGATTTTATCCGACGTTCGGGGTTGGCGGTTAAAAACATGCTGAAGGGCTTGCCATGGAGACGAACTTAGAGAAAAAAATAGACTGGGCACACCTCAACAAGCGACTGATTACATTCTGTGCGTTGGCACTTTTGTTCGTAGGCAGCCTGTCATATCTGGTGTCAGTGGCGTTTAAAAGCCGTGACTCGATGCAGCAGTCAAAGCAGAACAGGGATATCGAGATATATTTGGACGACTTGAACCAGACCGCTTCACCGTCAGCTTCGGCTACGGCCGAGTAAACTCTTTCCAGGCAATTTCTTTCTTGCCTTCGGGAATAACTTTTTTGATGACGAATGTACCGTTTTCGAATGTGGCGTCTGAAATGACGATGCGCTGTTTGCCTTTGGGTGTATCTTGGAAAAAGTACGAACCAGGCCAGCCTTTAAAGGCGTTATAGCGAAGCCAGTTTTGATACGAATCTGCCGAAAGATCCAGAAGCCCGTCTTCTTTGGTAATTTTTTTGGTGAGCGTTGCTTTGCTGTGATCTTGCTCGGTTTCGGGAAACAGGGCGGGGTCAGGGAATTTTTCTAAGAGATCGGCGATCATGGTGCCGCCTTCGATTGCAAGGAGCTTGCCCAGGGTTTCCTGATCAACCGGCCATGAATGCAGGTTCGCTTTTTTCTGGGCCAGAATCGGTCCGTGATCCATAAGCGCGTCAAGGCGCATGATTGTGACTCCAGTTTCGCGCATATCAGCAAGGATTGCCGACTGAATAGGCGATGATCCACGCAAAAGGGGAAGGAGCGACGGATGGACATTGATGGTTTTGCGCGCCGGTATGTTCAGAATATTTTCCGGCATAATCTTTCCGTATGCAGCGACGATGAAAAGATCCCATCCATCCGCACCTGCAAGATTACGAAGTTCTGTTTCGAATTCCGGAGTGCGAATTTTCTCGGGTTGGATGACAGGAACAGCGTGTGCCTGTGCCCAGACTTTCGCAGGTGGAGGGGTCATGACAAGCTTACGGCCTTTGGGCGCATCGGGCGCGGCCACGATAAGGTCGGGTAGGATACCGCGCTTAAGAAGCGCGTCTAATACCCATACCGCGAAATCCGGCGTGCCGAAAAAGGCGATTTTATTCTTCTGGTGGGGCATCATGCAAATCTGTCGCTTTATCAATAAAGAGTACGCCGTCGAGATGGTCGATTTCGTGCTGGAAAATTTGTGCAACAAGGCCCGAACCTCCAGCTTCGAACCAAACACCTTCTTCGTCTTGGGCGCGAACGCGTGCTTTGGTCGCGCGCGAGACCCGGCCATAAAGATATCGAACGGACAGGCAGCCTTCTTCCATTTCTTCACGGTCACGCGAAAGTTTGACGATTTCGGGATTGATGAAGATCTGATCATCGGACTTCGGTGTGCTCTCAGTTGCATCTTCGGGCTCGTCCATGGTCATGTCGATGGCGCGTCCGGCAACGACGAATATGCGGTAGGGGATGCCGATCTGCGGTGCGGCGATAGCGACCGCATCGTCTTGCGACGCGATGGCTGTCTTCATGTCGGCAATGATCTGGGAAAGCTTCTTGGTGCCAAACATGCTTTCGGGCACGGACTTGGCCTTTTCACGAAGGACCGGCGCGTCTTTCTGGAGGATGGTTACCATATTGACATAAGTCTATATAAAATCGCCTAAAAGGCAAAAGGGAACAAAAAAGCGGCAGATCTTTCGATCTGCCGCTCGCGAACCCGAAGGTTCAATTGGTCAAGGAACCTGCCGCGAAGCGCTTTTCCGCCTCGGCGTAGATCTCTTGGTAGAGCATCCCGCTCGGAGCGAAGTGGCGCTTCAGTGTATCGTGTCCCGTATCAACGAGAAATCGGATATTCTCCTTGATGTTCGCAATCTCTTTTTTGATGTAGTCCGGGTGGTGATTGCTCTTTGTTACCTCGAGTTGGACGACAGCACAGCTCACAAGTTGCTCCTTCAGCTGTTTGACCATGTTTTCGATGGTATCTTCAGGATCAAGTCCGAGCGCAGCGCAATTATCGCGATGTTCTCTTAGAAGACAATTCCACTCTTCGTCGCGTTCACGTTCCTTTTTAAAGGTGATCACCGAGCAAAAGGCGAAGAATCCAGTAAGAGGAAACATGATGACAGAGAGCATGATGAGGTCGCTGCCCGTAGCCGGTGCGACGAAAGGGGCAAGGAGGCAAGCGATGGTGCAAACCACCGCAAGCCAACCGGAACCCCTTTCGGCTTTGCCGATATTGCGCAGCTCCATGGCATTCATTCTTTCAAACGACCACTCATTCGTGAGCGAGTAGAGTAGTGTCGGATCGATGGATGGTTTGACTGACTTTTTCATTGTAACGAACTCCTGTATGCCGTGGTTGGCGATCAAAGGACTTCCGGCCCATTACCTGATTCCGCGAAAGCGGAGAGGCTACGCAAGGCTTCCGGCCCGCGTCTTGATCGAGAGAATGCATGGCAAGTTACAATCTCTACTTTATATTATACACCTTAATGATGAGAAAGTCAATAGACCGAAAGGCTTTAAAATTAGGTCTATAAAATGGATTCTGGATCGACATTGACCGCATACGACGGCGGTAATTGGCGCAAGCGAGAGATAAGTTCTAGGTGCGGCCAATCCTTGCGTGGCACTTTTACCAAAGCATGCATGACGAAGTCTCCGCGTACTGTGGCGACAAAGGCAGGAAAAACATCGACGGTGAATCCTTCAAGTGCCACTTTTAGCTGCTCCATGGCCGCAAGGGTATCGTCTCGGCTGCCGGCGTATGAAATTTTGATGAAAGTTGAAAAGGGAGGAAAGTCGAATGTTTTGCGCGCTTCGATCTCTTCACGATAGAAATCGATAATGTTGCCTTTGACGGCATGCGTTAGTACCGACGCTTCGGGGTGTCGCGTTTGAAGCAGGAATTGTTTTTGGGCTGCGGCGCGCAGGCGGGCGATGATAGAAAAAACTTTCTCGTTGATTTTGAAATCTGGAATGGCGAACAGGGAATCAAGAGATGCTACCGCTGTGCGCTCGACAGGCTTGTCCATATAAAGAAGTGCTAGTTCCGTACCGACCAGCACGCTCCCGGGCGATGAATACCATTCTTCGGTGATCTCCAGTGCTCTTTTGTGTGTGGGTGCGGAGGTTTTGTCGAGACGCAGAACCGTGGTGCCGCGCATTGTGTCGCGGATCTCTTCTTCGATACGTTCGGTGCCGATACCCAACGTGACCAAACGCCAGCTATTGCAGGTGCGGCACGTCATGTGGGCATCTTCGCGTTTGCCGCAGCGATTGCACAAGAAAAAACGACGCTCATCTTTGCCATACAAAACCAGTGGCGCCGAACAGTGGTCGCAGGTGACGACCGTCTCGCAGTCGCTGCAGATGGTTTGTGGAGCTAGACCCTTGCGGCCAGCAAAGACAAACAAAAGCCCGGACTCTTCATGCGTTTTTTGGATCATGGAAAGAAGTTCGTCAGAAAGCAGGCGAATACCCAAACCATGAAGCGAGCCGCCTGGTCGCTTGTAAGTTTTCATGTCGATAAGCTCATCCTTGGCCGTTGAAAGCGAACGCATGGAAAGCGGCGCGTATTCGGTGAGGGTGCCTTCGTCATGACGCCACAGTGTTTCGACTGAAAGATTCAAGTCGCCGAAGATGAGATCTGCGCCGATCTCGCGGGCGAACTTTTCAGCAAAGAATCTGATGTCGAGGAATGGTCGTGCGGAAAGTTTATAGCCGCGGGAGTTTTCTCGCTCGACTAAGATAAGTCCGATGTCATGGCGAGGAAGCGAAAGGAAGGCACCGGTAGCGACGATGACGATTGGGTGGGGATCGTCGAGTGCGGCTTTCCAGCGTTTGATGATTTCGGTCTTGGAAAGTCCGCCGTGCAAGATGTATGTGTATTGGCTGATGCCTTTTTCAAATGTTTCGGTAGCTTTTTTGATGTCTTCAACCGTAGGTAGGACCATGAAGACCGACTCTTTGCGGGCAAAGCGTTCACGGACCAGACTTTTATAATGTCCGGAACGATCATCATCGGGTTTTTGTAGGGCGTATGATTCGCGTGGTTTTTTACGGACAATGCGCGGCTTTGGTTCAGGGAGTGCGTCAAATGAGGCAAGGATCGGTGCGGGAACCAATTCGAAAAGGGCTGAACCGACCGTGCCTGCATAATAATGTGCTGTTGTTTGGGCTGCTGCAAAAAATTCAGGCGAGAGAAAAGCGCGAGCCTCGGGGTCTGCGATCTTTTTCACTTCGAAGTTTGCCGATTTTATTTCGCTTTTCGCGGCGGCCGCGCTTTCGCAGGACGCGACAATTGCCCCCACCGTGCGCTTGCGCAACGGCGCGCGTATAACCGCCCCGGTCGCGGCCGCCGCCGGGCTCCAATACGAAAGTTCCTCTACGCCAACGCCGCGCGCAATAGGGATTGCTTTGATCAAAAACACGCCCCCAGTATAGCCTGGGCTGGCTTATTCGTCTTCATCCAAATCGTCCTCGGTATTTTCGTCCTCTTCTGTGTCGACCAGTGCCTTTTCGTTAATCGATTCTTCTGCTGCCTTTGCCAATTTCTCGTCCGCTGCCTTTTCCTCTTCTAATGTCGCTTGCAAAAGTTTTGCAGCCTCGCTGTATCCCAACAATTTTGCCCACACTACGGATGACAAGTATCCGGCCATCTCATAATGTTCGACATAACGGGCCGACGCGATAAGTCCCGCATCCAAGGCCGCTGGCGACGGCTCTTCTTTAATAAGCCACTGGGTATCTTCGACCAACCCACGAATTGCCATGACTTTCGTTTTCTTGGGCTTCATGCCGATCTCGCTGAAGACCGCTTCCAAGCGTTCGACGTGGCCCCTGGTTTCTTCCAAATGATCCAAAAATGACTGTCGCAGGTCCGGATCCGTCGCAGCTTTTGCCATTTTTGGCAAAGCTTTGACGATTTCGGACTCGATATCGTACAGCGCCATGATTTTCAGCGCGAAGAGGTCGTGGAGCGATTCGAGCTTCATATGTTTTTTGATGAGGCTGATAAAAAAAAGTATTGTCGACGAGAGCTACAGATGAAATACGACCGGCGCGAAGGTGGAGTTTCAGCAGATAGACGCATTGTCATATATAATGTCTTCATGCCAGAAAATTCCTATCGCATCACGGGCTTGGGCGGAAAAAAGACGTTATCAGGAGAGATCGCTGTTGGCGGTGCAAAGAACGCCGCTTTGAAAGTCATGGCAGCCGCTGCACTGTTTTCTGACCGCATCGAGTTGAAGAACGTACCCGAGATTGAAGATGTAAATCGTATGGCCGAATTGCTTGAGGGCGTCGGTATGAAGATAGAAAAAGGAAAACAGGGAGAGAAGAATGCCCGTACGATCATGGTGCTCGAGAAGCTTAACCCGGATCTTCCATACGGTCCGGCACAAGCCATGCGATCGTCGATTGTGCTTACGGGCCCGATGCTTGCGCGCATGGGTCGTGTCTCGTTTCCGAATCCGGGAGGCTGTTCACTCGGTAACCGTCCGATCGATTTGTTCTTGGAAGGCTTCCGTTGTTTCGGCGCTACCATCACAACCGAGGGTGATAACTATGTAGCAAGCGCGCCTCATGGTCTGGTCGGCATGGAGTATTTCTTCAAGGTGCAAAGTCACACTGGCACCGAGACCTTGATGATGGCCGCAACGTTAGCTCGCGGAACAACGGTGCTTAAAAACTGTGCGCTTGAACCCGAAGTGAAATCGCTTGCTGATTTTTTGAACGCCTGCGGTGCCGATATCACGGGGGCTGGCACATCGACAATTGTCATAAAGGGAGGTAAGCCGCTTTCGGGTGCGCAGACGCCATATATCACTATGCCTGATCGTATCGAGACAGGAAGCTTCATGATTTTAGGCGCACTGTGTGCCAAAAAGCTTGTGATCACAGGCTGTGTGCCCGAGCACGTAGAAGTGACGACCGAAATTCTACGCAGCGCCGGGGTCACGATCGAGACTGCGCAAAACTCGATCACTGTCTTTGGTGCAGAGAAGTTGTCGGCGGTAAACGTCCGCACGCATGAATATCCGGGTCTGCCGACGGATCTTCAGGCTCCGATGGGCGTGTTTCTTACCCAAGCCGAAGGCGAAAGTGCCTTGTTCGAGACGATCTACGAAGGTCGCCTGGGCTATGCAAAAGATTTGGCGGCGATGGGTGCGGACATCACGCTGCAAGATAGTCACCGTGCCATTATCAAGGGCCCACGTGCATTGAAGGGCAGCACGGTCAAGGCGCCAGACTTGCGCGCGGGCATAGCATTTGTCATCGCGGGTTTGATCGCGAGCGGAGAGACCACGATTTTGAATGCGTACGTTATTGATCGTGGTTACGAACGATTGGCCGAGCGGCTTTCGGCGATTGGTGTCGACATTAAAAGAGGGTAGGAAACAGAAAGATGAAAAAAGCCGCGCGGTCTGCCGCGCGGCTTATATTTGATGGTTGATCACGATTCGATCAGGTTCACCAGTTCGTGTAAATAATGCGAGACCTTCTGTCGCGCATTGAGCGGCGGATCGTTGATGACGCGATCGTCTGGATCAGGCATTAACCGAATCAGGTCGAGCGTTGGCATCAGCCCGTTTCGCCGTTCGCGGTCGATCTCGATCCAAATGCGCAGCCATACTGCTCGCGCAATATTGTTGCCAGCACGCCGCGCAACTTCCGCCAGGAATTTGTGGAAGTTGGGTGCACGGCTTTGGATCATTTTGTGGTCCGGGTGATGGCGCTCGGGCAGTTGTGCGTAATAATTGATGCGCCGTTCGTCGACCGCGCTTATCGTGGCGAGGTGCAATAGTGAAGGCATGGGAGGGATGTGTTCTGTCATTTTTATACCGTACTTACGTACCAGTTTCAAGGTTCTTGAGGATAATAAGAAGCTGCGCACATTTTGTGCGCGGCAAAGCATGAACCTTCTGGTGCATTAAATTGTCGATAAGGTCAACTATCGCCAAAGCCTGCAAAAAGCGTATAGTTACGCCACTATGGCACTGTTCGCAAAGAAGCTCGGTATTGATTTGGGTACGGCAAACACCTTGGTGTTCTTGCCGGGCAAAGGCATTGTTCTGAACGAGCCGTCCGTCGTCGCCGTTTCCGAGCAAGATAATAAAATTTTGGCTGTGGGAAACGACGCCAAAGATATGATCGGTCGCACGCCTGAATCGATCATTGCGTACCGTCCGATGAAAGACGGCGTCATTGCTGACTATCGCGTTACCGAAGCGATGCTGCGTTACTTCATCGACAAAGCGCTGGGCAAATGGAATATCTGGAAGCCGGAAGTGCTTGTCTCGGTCCCGGCAGGTATTACGTCGACTGAACGACGCGCTGTCGTCGAGGCGGCTATCAAAGCGGGTGCCAAGAACGCCTATGTAGTGAAGGAACCGATTCTTGCCGCTATCGGCGCAGGTATTCCGATTCATGAACCGCGCGGACATATGGTTGTCGACATTGGCGGAGGTACAACCGACGTTGCGGTGATCTCGCTTGGCGGTATCGTTGCTTCGACCTCTGTTAAATGCGCGGGTAATCGAATCGATGCTGCAATCGCAGACTATATAAAGAAGACATTCAATCTGGGCGTGGGTGACAAGACATCCGAAGAAATCAAGATTCAGATTGGTTCGGCGGTGCCCTTAGAAGAAGAGTTGTCTATGACTATCAAAGGTCGCGACTTTATTTCCGGCTTGCCTCGCTCGACCGAAATCAAGACGAACGAGATTGTCAAAGCCGTAAGTCGCGAATTGCGCGAGATGATCAAAGCCATCAAAGATGTGCTTCAAGAGACGCCACCGGAACTGGCCGCTGACATTATCGACCACGGCATTATCATGACTGGCGGCTCGTCACAGTTGCGCAATTTTCCGGAACTCGTTTTCCGTCGCACAGGAGTCAAAGCGATTCTGGCTGATGAAGCTTTATATTGCGTAGCAAAGGGAACAGGCATTGCGCTTGATCACCTGGATGTCTACAAAAGGACGATTTTGGCAAAGCGATAGGAAAGGAGATACAGAGGCAGAAAAAAGCCGCGAACCGAAGGTTCGCGGCTTTGTCTAATAGACTGCTCGCCCTACGACTGAATGGTCTCGTGCAAGCGGTCCAACGATCGCTTGAAGCGTAGCCTCATCAATCGGGATGCCAAACTCGCCTCCGTACTCTTCGACGATGATCTTGTGAAGGTGTTCCCGCGTCCGACTGAGCCGGCTTTTAACGGTGCCGCACTCGATCTTGAGTTTCTTCGCAATATCTTCGTACGAGCGGTGTATAAGCTTGTAATGAAGGATCACCTGCTGTTCATGTGTCAGTTTCTTCATACAGGCCCGGATAATTGCCGCAAGCTCATAGTCTTCGGCCTTACGGTCGGGACCATGATCGATTTCAGCTAGGAGATCTCCAAAATGCAGATTTCCGTCGGCAGCATTTTGTAACGGGGCATCAGTCGAAACGGATCGCCCGCGTCCGCGACGCCAATTGTACAAATACCGATTCTTGCTTATGTTTTGGCAGATTCGATAAAGCCAGCTCGACAGTGCGCAATCTCCACGGAAATCCGGGAGTTTACGATAAGCATTTCGCAGTGCGTCCTGCGCGATCTCTTCAGCATCTGCATGATTGCGAATAATCGTAAATGCGACGTTGGTGAGGTAGGGCCGATAGTTTCGGTAGATTTCTTCGAACGCTGATTCGTCGCCTTTCTTGAAACGATCAACTAATACTGCGTCGCGCTCCGCCGCGGTTACTGTCTTCTCTGAGAGGAAGCCGTTCATGGTGGATGGTGGGGTGGGTTGGGAAAGTACTGACCGATACTGGTATTCACGCTACCACTCAAAATTAATATGCACAAGGGCTATTTTCGTTTGCTATACTTCAGTCGTGTTCCCGAAAGAAAATCTCCACCACGCATATTTTATCGAAGGTGACCGCGACGCTGTTATGGCTGCGGTCGAATTATTTCTTTCTGATTCGTTTGGCATGGTGCGCCAGGGCAATCCTGATTTCCACGTCGCCGTTCACCCGGCGTTCGGCATTGATGAAGCGCGTGAATTGCAGGATCTACAAGCTTTGCGACCGGTCACGGGCGACCGCAAGGTCTTTTTGATCTCGATTGGTTCGATCACAAGCGAGGCGCAGAACTCGCTTTTGAAAGTGTTCGAAGAGCCGACGCCGGGTGCACACTTTTTCGTTGTCGGATCTTCAGCGCGGATTCTATTGCCGACCTTGCGCAGCCGCATGGTGGTCGTGACGCACGACAGTGCGCGTGCAAACAACGGATCTGCTGCAGACGATGCGCGCGCCTTCATGAAATTATCAATGAAAGATCGCTTGGCGTTCGTTGCGCCTTTGATCGAAGAGAAAGACAAGGCGCGCGCCGAAGCTTTCCTGCAGGCGCTTGTCACAGAGCTTCACACGAGAGGGAAGACCAAGGCCATAAAAGAAGTTCTGCCTTTAATCGCGTATCTGAAAGACCGCGCCCCGTCGCTTAAGCTAATTTTGGAAAGAGTGGCGCTGCTCTCTTTTTGATTGTATGTACTCTTATCCCATTCTTACTAAGATTTTTGAGGAGTTCTTGAAGGAGAAGGAAGAAAATCTTTCAAATACATTCATAATCGCTTGTCAGCATATTCTGGAACCGCAGCAAAAAATGTTTCGAATGCTAGCGGATTTCGGTGTATCAAAAAAGAATATATTCATTTTAGGCAAATCATATTCGACTAATATTGAAGTGTTGGAAGAGCTAATTGCAGATGATTTTCATATTGTTCAGCACCAATATAATCCTGCTGAATCTTTTGATGAAACTCATCAAAAGAATTGCAGAGAGTTAGTCGACAGGGTCTTGGAATATATCCGTCCTGACTCACGCATTATTGTATTAGATGATGGCGGGTCACTTATTTCTGAATGCAATAATCGTTTCGATCACCTATCAAAAGATGCGCAGCTCTTCGGGGTAGAGCAAACATCTTCAGGTTTTAGAAAGCTTGAAAGTAGGTCCTTAAAATTTCCGGTGATGAATGTGGCTCGCTCGGCATGGAAGCTTGAAAAAGAACCGGCATTCATCGCTCAAGATTGTATTGAGAAAATTGATCGGTTTACCGCAAAACTTCCGTATCGAAAAGCGTTTGTCGTGGGGTTAGGTCCTATCGGCGGGGCGATAGAAAAGCATCTTAAGAATGAAGGACTCGACGTGTATGGGTTCGATGTCTTGCTTGGACATACGGACTTGGTTTCAAAAATATTGGAAATCAAACCATCGCTAATCATAGGTGCAACTGGTAGCCAGATTTTGACTGAACATGAACTAGAAATGATGACCACATTCAATCAGAATGTGTATTTGGTGAGTGTTTCTTCATCAGATAGAGAATTTCCGGTTGTTGGACATCGCAATGGTCAAAATGCTGATGATGTTCACGTTAGTACGACATATAAAAACATCACGTTTGTTAACAACGGATTTCCTGTTAATTTTCAGGGAAATCGATATGAAGGAGAAATAGAAGGCATTGAGCCAACAATTGGGCAACTTCTTGGCTCGGTTCTTTATTGCCTCACGCATGAGCAAGCACTCGAAGGGAAGATCGGGTTCATAGAATTACCATTGCAACTATCCATTTAGGTCCGAGCTTGTGTTAATATGCTGGCTATATGCAATACAACTTCGCAAAGCTGAAAGCAGACCTGGCCGCGACCGAAGCCTGGCTCCAAAAAGAGCTTTCCCAGATTCGTACTAACCGCGCCAACCCTTCGATCCTCGACTCGGTGCATGTCGAAGCGTATGGTTCGGATATGGCTATTAACGGCGTCGCATCGGTAACGAACGAAGATCCGCGCACCATCCGCATCACGCCGTGGGATCAAGCCTTGGTAAAGTCGATCGAGAAATCGATTGTTGCGGCGAACCTTGGCGTTTCGGTCGCGGTCGACGACAAAGGTGTGCGCGTCTCGTTCCCGGAACTGACCGGCGAGCGTCGCAAAGAGATTGTGAAGACGGCCAAGGAAAAACTTGAACAAGGCAAGATTCAGGTCCGCAAGCATCGCGACACGACCATCGCGGACATTGATGCCAAAGAAAAGCAGGGCGGCATGGGCGAAGATGAAAAATTTCGCTTCAAAGCCGATGCGCAAAAGCTTGTCGATGAAGCGAACAAAAAGCTTCAAGACATGATGGACAAGAAAGAGAAGGAGATTATGAATTAAAACGCTCATTGTTATTACGTGACTGTCATACTTTTTTTCATCATTTTGGCGGTCCTGGTGCTCGTCCACGAGTTCGGGCATTTTTACGCAGCAAAGAAATGCGGCGTGCGCGTCGACGAATTCGGTCTGGGTTTTCCGCCGCGCATTATAGGTAAAGAATGGAATGGTACGGTCTATTCGTTGAACTGGATCCCGTTCGGTGGCTTCGTGAAAATCTTTGGCGAGGATGGCAAAGATGACACTGTTCCGGATACTCTTCAGTCTGGAAAAAATTTCATGGATGTCTCGCGCCCTAAACAGGTGCTTATTCTGGCTGCGGGCGTGATCATGAACATTCTGTTCGCGTGGATTCTTTTTTCCATCGCCTTTATGACCGGCATGACAACGGGTGTTTCGGAAGCGAACGCAAAATATATCCATGACGCGCATGTGATCGTCTTGGATGCGCTGCCGAATGCGCCGGCAGCCAAAGCGGGTTTGAAGCCGGGTGACGAAATCCTTTCGTACGATTCTATCGATGCCATCCAAACTGCGGCCAAAACGGGCAAGCCACTTTCGTTCGAAATCCAGCGCGGTGCGGAAAAGAAATCGGTGACGGTAATTCCTGAAAAGGGAGTCTTTAATGATCAGTATGCAATCGGCATCTCGATGGATATGGTAGGGAAGGCTGACCTGCCGTTCTTCATCGCTTTCGCTGAAGGCGCCCGTCTGACCGTCCACATGTTCGCAGTTATCATGAAAAGCATCTACAGCCTCATTCACGATGCGGTCTTGGGCAAGGCTGATGTGTCACAGTTGTCAGGACCAGTTGGGATCGCGCGATTGGTGGGCGATGCACGGCATCTGGGCTTCGCCTATCTTGCTTCGTTTACTGCCTTTATCTCGCTTAACTTGGCGGTGCTTAATTTGGTGCCATTTCCAGCGCTTGATGGTGGACGTATTGTTTTCGTTGGTGTCGAGGCGATCCGCCGCAAACCTATTCCGGCCAAAGTGGCGAACGCCGTTAACTTTGCAGGTTTTTGTCTGCTTATCGCATTCATGCTCTTTATTACCTATAAGGACGTGATGAAGATTTGGGGATAGAAAAAAGAAATACAAAAACAAAAAAGCGGCGTCCTTATGGACGCCGCTTTGCATGAAGCCGATGGTCACACTGTGACCGGTCGGGGTTTTTCCGGGCCGTCGAGCCAGATGTTCTCGTCATGCAACCGCATGACCCGCTGCATGTGCGCGAATCCGAAGATTGCGTACATAAACGCGAACACCGTTATGACGGGGCCGCCGATTCGGCTGTCGCCAAAATATGCAGTCGCAATGATTGCGATTGCAAGTGTTGCGCCCATCGTCGATGTGCCGCGCATCCAATGTGCGTCAGGATGCTTTTCACGGCGGCAGCGGGCGGCATAACGGAAGCCGGGCACGAACCAGAACAGGAGTGAAAAGATCACTCCGGCTATGCGAGCGAAGGCAAGGAACAGGATTTTCATGTGGCTGGGGATTCAGTAGACTACTATATATTATACTGCTCTTGACACCATTGTGTCAAGTACTTACAAAACGGCTTAACTGCGTTATTATTGGCCACAACAATACACCCATGCGCCAATCACAGCTGTTCACTCGCACGCGAAAAGAAGCACCAAAAGATGAAGTCTCGAAGAATGCCCAGCTTTTGATTCGTGCCGGATATATCTATAAAGAGATGGCAGGCGTGTACGCTTTCTTGCCTTTGGGCCTGCGCGTTTTTAACAAGATTGTCGGTGTGATCCGTGAAGAGATGAATGATATTGGTGGACAGGAAGTGTCTTTGACCGCGTTTCAGCAGAAAGAAACCTGGACTCCGACCAATCAGTGGGATGACAAAGAGGTTGATGTCTGGTTCAAGACACAATTGAAAAATGGCACCGAGCTGGGTCTTGCTGTCACGCACGAAGCGGCGCTCACCAAGCTCATGAAAGATTTTGTCTCGTCGTACCGTTCGCTGCCGCAGTACGTCTATCAGTTCCAGACCAAATTCAGAAACGAAACGCGTGCCAAGTCCGGTATCATGCGCTGTCGCGAATTTGTTATGAAGGATCTGTATTCGTTCTCGCGTACACAGGACGAACACAATGCCTTTTACGAGAAAGCAAAACAGGCATACGAGCAGGTCTTTAAAAGGCTTGGTATCGGAAATCAGACTTATCTTACATTCGCGTCGGGAGGCATGTTCACGAAATTTTCACACGAATTCCAGACCGTAACTGATGCGGGCGAGGATCTGATCTATGTCGATGAAAATAAAAAGCTTGCTGTGAACAAAGAAGTGCTGAACGATGAAGTTCTGAAGGATCTGGGCATACACCGCGCCGACTTGGTTGAAAAAAAGGCGGTCGAGGTGGGAAATATTTTCTCCCTTGGAACCCGTTTTTCAGATGCGCTTGAACTTAATTTCCTCGACGAAAAAGGTGTGAAGAAGCCTGTCATCATGGGTTCGTATGGTATCGGTCCGGCGCGCGTTATGGGTACGATTGTCGAGACGCTTTCGGATAAAGACGGGATCGTATGGCCAGAAGCAGTCGCGCCGTTCAAAGTGCATATGATTGTCGTTGATTCCAAAGATGGTTCGGCGCGCGCGGCGGCCGACGCTTTGTACGCAGCGCTTCAAAAGGCTGGTATTGAAACCTTGTATGATGATCGCGATCTGCGCCCAGGTGAAAAATTCGCTGATGCAGACCTGATTGGCATTCCGTACCGTGTCGTCGTTTCGGAAAAAACTATTGCTGCGGGCAAGCACGAAATGAAAGTCCGGGCGACAGGTGAAGTGAGGTCTCTTGCGGAAACTGAATTGATAGATACACTAAGGGAGTAGAGACGAACCGGAACGTCCTTTGATGGAGACTCTCGGAGCGCGACGGCGCGAGAGAGAAGGTGTGGGTCAGGGTCCCGCAACCTGGTCTCCAGAAAAGGACGTTCCGGTTTGCGTCTTATTACATTTTTGCATATGACAATTCCTTTTATACAGAAACTCTACAAAACGTTCTCGCACGATATCGGGATTGATCTTGGTACTGCAAACACGCTTGTCTATGTAAAAGGCCAGGGCATCGTTATTAACGAGCCGTCGGTCGTGGCGGTGAACCAAAAGACAGGTCGCGTTGTGGCGGTGGGATCACAAGCTAAAGACATGCTTGGCCGCACGCCGGCGCATATCACGGCAGTCAGACCTTTGGTCGACGGCGTCATTTCGGATTTCGAAGTAGCCGAGGAAATGATTGTCTATCTTTTGAATAAAGCCCAGAAAGAATCGAAAAAATTTTTTGGCCCGCGCGTGATCGTAGGTATTCCTTCAGGTGTTACCAATGTGGAAGCGCGCGCCGTCCGCGATGCGACCCGAAATGCCGGCGCGCGTGAAGTACATGTTGTCGAACAACCGATGGCCGCAGCGATCGGTATCCGTCTTCCTATACATGAACCAGCTGGCAACATGGTGATCGACATCGGCGGCGGAACATCTGACATCGCAGTTATATCGCTTGGCGGTGTGGTGCGCTCGAAGTCTTTGAAGATTGCCGGAGACCGTCTGAATTCAGATATCCAGTCATACATTCGTAACGAATTCAAAATTTTGGTCGGTGAAAAAACTGCTGAAGAAGTAAAAATCAAATTGGGCGTCGTGGTACCAGAATCGGCTCCACATGAAGCAGCAATTCGCGGTCGTGATCTGGTCACAGGATTGCCACGTGAGGTAGTTCTTACCGACGCGGATATCCGCGAAGCAATTTCACAGTCGATCGGTAACTTGGTCGAGTCGGTCAAAGAAGTGCTTGAAACGACTCCTCCCGAGATTCTTGCCGACGTCATGAATCGCGGCATCTATCTGGTGGGTGGCGGTGCACTGATTCGCGGCCTCGATAATCTCATCGAAGAGTATGTGAAAATTCCTGTCCACATCGCAGACGATCCTTTGACTGCTGTGGCACGCGGCGCAGGCGTTATACTAGAGGACATTGAAGCGTATCATGACGTTTTGATCGAGAACGAGGATGACCTACCTAAAGCGCAGTAACCCGCGGGAAAAAAAGAGCAAAGCATATATAGCTTGTGCCGCTCTTGCGATCCTGATCCTTCTTGTTATTCATTTCTTTTTGCCCGGTTTCTTCAGAGGAATTTTTGTGCCGGCCGGTTCGGCTGCATGGCAGACCGAAGAGGGAACCGAGACTTTTTTGGGCTCGTTGCGTACGAAATATTCGCTCTCCAAAGAGAACGCTGACTTGAAGGCACGACTCGAGCAGAAAGGAATTGATGCTCTTCTGTTACAGGCGGCTCTTGCCGAGAACGAGTCTCTTAAATCGCTTGTTCATCGAACGAACGTAGGTGATGATATTTTGGCCACAGTACTTTCGCGTCCGCCACAATCGCCGTATGACACACTTACGCTTGATGTTGGTGCTGATGAAGGTGTGTCGGTTGGCGATAAAGTCTATGCGCCTGGAGGTATTGTTATCGGTGATATTGCCGAAGCGTCTTCGGGAACATCCAAAGTCCTTCTGTATTCATCTCCGGGCAGGATCGTGCCGGCTATCGTCGGATCATCAACAACTCAGATCCAAGCCATGGGCAAAGGGGGCGGTGATTTCTCAGCAAAGCTTCCGGCTGAAATCCATGTATCCAAAGGCGATGTGGTACTGATGCCATCGATGCGTATTCACACTTTAGGTGCAATAGAAGCGATCGAGTCCGATTCGACCGATTCTTTTCAAACCGTTTTATTTACGCTGCCGGTTAATATACACGAGCTGTGTTTCGTGACGGTCGACCGCAGCGGAAAATAATATGAATCGCACGATCACCGATATTGTTTTGATCCTCTCTATTCTCTTCCTGCCGTGGTGGGTGTCTGCGGCGCTTTTATTGGTTGCGTGCTTCTATTTCCATCATTTTTTCGAAGCCTTTGTCTTTGGAATCATGGCTGACGCCCTGTATGCTGCTCCACATGCGTTTCATAATTTTCCGCATCTGGGCGTGATCTTTGCCGCGGTCTCTTTTCTCCTTTCCGCGCTCATTCGCGAACGATTGGCGCTGTAAAGCATATTCCTGTCAACCACTGTACGGTGTTAGAATATCGCCATGAACCTGCGCCGCCGTCAGAAATCGGCGATCTCTTCCAGCTGGCGGAAGGAGATCGATCCGGATGAAATTTTTTTGGATTCAAAAAATCTGCCGGACTTCGATGTGCATCAGTTTGAAGGTCGCATTGAAAAGCCGATCGGTCTGGGTGCTATCATCGGTCTCTTGATCTCGTTTGCCTGTATCTTTCTTTTACTCTTAGGTAAAGCGTGGGCGCTTCAGGCAAAAGATGGTGCACAGTACGCCGCAATGAGCGAATCGAACGCGCTCGACGAGACGACGGTCTTTTCCCAGCGTGGCGCAATCTTCGACAGGAACGGTCAGAAGCTTGCTTGGAACCGAGTTGATCCCGACAACATGGATTTCTCGGCACGGGCTTATACCGAACTGCCGGGCCTTTCGCATGTTTTGGGTTATGTTCGCTATCCGGCGAAAGACAAACAGGGAACGTACTATCGCACGGACTTCGAAGGCGTTTCTGGCGTGGAAAAATTCTGGAACAAAGAATTGCAGGGTACATACGGCACGCGCGTGGTCGAGACGGATGCGTTGGGTAATGTCACGTCTGAATCAGTCATCAAGCCACCGGTCGATGGACAAAATTTGATACTTTCTATCGACGCAACGCTTCAATCACGCATGTTTCAGGCAATTTCAAACTTGGCCAAGCGCGTTGGATTCACCGGTGGGGCAGGCATTGTCATGAATGTGCACACAGGCGAAGTTTTGGCCATGACAAGTTATCCGGAATTTTCGAACACCGTCATGGCCGACGGTTCAGACGCCAAAGCGATTTCAAGTTACTTGACCGACACTGCCGGCAAACCTTTTCTGAACCGTATCACCGGTGGCCTGTATACGCCTGGTTCGATCGTAAAGCCCTATGTTTCGATCGCAGCTCTTGAAGAAAAAGTGATCGATCCAAGCAAACAGATTTTGTCGACTGGATCGATCAGCATTCCGAATCCGTATGACCCCACAAAAAAAACAACATTCATGGACTGGCGTCCGCAGGGCCTAGTTGACATGAGAAAGGCGATCGCCGTTTCTTCGAACGTTTATTTCTATGAAGTGGGCGGGGGTTTCCAGGATCAGAAAGGGCTTGGTATCGATAACCTTAATAAATATTTCGCACTCTTCGGCTTCGGACAAAAACCGCCGGAAGGTTTTTTCAGCGGACCTTCGGGCACGGTACCATCGCCTTCGTGGAAGGAAAGAGTTTTCCCCGGCGATCCGTGGCGCATCGGTGATACCTATTTCACAGCGATCGGTCAGTACGGTTTCCAGGTCACGCCGCTTCAAATGATTCGTGCGCTGTCGTCTGTTGCTAATGGTGGCACGTTCCTTACTCCCACCATTTTAAAAACGGGCACATCGACGCCGGTTGTTGGCGAGACGGTTCCCGTTAATCCGGCAGATTTTCAGATCGTCCGCGAAGGCATGCGGCAGGGCGCTTTGATTGGAACAGCAAGTGGTCTTAATGTTCCGTATGTGAAAATCGCGGCAAAAACTGGTACTGCTGAACTTGGTGTTTCAAAAGCTTTCGTTAACTCGTGGGTGACTGGTTTTTTTCCATACGAAAGCCCGAAATATGCCTTTGTTGTCATGATGGAACATGGTCCGCGCGCAAATGTATATGGAGCCACAGCGGCCATGCGCGAAGTGTTTGATTGGATGCACGCGACCGATTCTGACTATCTTAAATAGCCATTCTGTGGTATCATACGGCGACTATCAATTCCAAGCAGACAATTCAATATTTCCATGATGGACACGACCAAATATCTCACCAAGGAAAAGTACGACGAGTTGGCAAAAGAGCTCGAGACCTTGCGTACGGTCAAGCGTAAAGAGGTTGCTCAGAACCTCGAGTATGCGCGCGCCCTGGGTGATCTTTCCGAAAATACCGAATATCAGGAAGCCCGCGAATCACAGGCTATGGTTGAAGACCGCATCCAGGTTATCGAGAACACCCTGAAGACCGCAGAAATTGTCCACGAACTTCACGGCGACAGCGTATCAATGGGTTCCGAAGTCACTGTTGAAAAAGCTGGAGCGAAAGACAAGCAAACATTCAAGATTGTTGGCTCCGACGAGACTGACACGCTTTCGGGCAAGATCTCGAACCTTTCTCCACTGGGCTCGGCGCTCTTGGGTAAGAAGCGCGGCGAGACCGTCAAGGTAAAAACTCCGAAGGGGGAAATCTCTTACAAGATCGTTTCGGTTAAATAAGCTTTAACGCTGCATGGCAAGCCTCGACGAGATACGCGCGGGACGTTTGCACAAGCTCGCTCTTTTGAAAGAAGCGGGCATGGACGCGTATCCGGCCAAGGTGCCGCGCGATATGTCGCTCGGCCAAGCTAAAGCGACCTTCAAAGATCATGAAGCGTCCGGAAAGGCGGTGTCGTTGTCGGGTCGCGTCATGGCGGTGCGCGGACAGGGTGCCATATTTTTCGTCGTGCTTGATGACGGAACGGCGCGTTTCCAGGCGGTCTTCAAAAAGGATGAAACTGACGCAAAGCTTTTCAAGCTCTTCGTCGATGCTGCTGATGTCGGTGATATTGTTTCGGTCACCGGCACATTCTTTGTAACGCAAAAAGGGGAAGAAAGCGTTCAGGTGAAATCGTGGACGATGGCATCGAAGTCTTTAGCACCGCTGCCTGAAAAGTGGCACGGCCTCACCGACGAAGACGAACGCTTCCGCAAGCGCTACCTGGACATGGTTATGACCCCTGAATTGCGCGAGCTCTTCATGAAGAAGTCCAAATTTTGGGACGTGACGCGCACCTTTTTGAAAGTGAATGGCTTTTTGGAAGTCGAGACTCCCACCATCGAGACTACGACCGGCGGCGCTGAAGCTCGTCCGTTCGAAACTCATCACAACGATTTTGATATCGATGTCTTCATGCGTATTTCGGTAGGTGAATTGTGGCAGAAGCGCCTTATGGCCGCAGGCTTTCCGAAGACCTTCGAGATCGGCCGTGCCTATCGTAACGAAGGCTCGAGCCCCGAACATCTTCAGGAGTTCACGAATATGGAGTTCTACTGGGGCTATGCCGATTACCGCGACGGCATGCGCTTGGTCCAGGAGCTGTATCGTACGATCGCTCGCGAAGTGTTTGGTACAACAAAGTTTACGACGCGCGGCCACACCTTTGATTTGGCTGACGAAT
Organism: Minisyncoccota bacterium; assembly: GCA_036565605.1. Classification (GTDB taxonomy): domain Bacteria; phylum Patescibacteriota; class Minisyncoccia; order Phycocordibacterales; family UBA6065; genus UBA6065. The sequence continues at coordinate 36,933 of DATCXV010000028.1, forward strand.
GGAAAGAGGTCAATTATGTCGATGAGGTGAAGCGCCAGACAGGTATCGATGTCCTTACCGCGAGCGAAAAGGAGATGGAGGCGAAGCTTCGCGAGCTGGGCGTCACATACGAAGGTGCGAACAAAGAACGCCTCACTGACACCTTGTGGAAGTATTGCCGCAGAAATATTTCCGGCCCTGCGTTTTTGACTCATCATCCGAAGCTGGTATCGGCTTTGGCAAAGGAATCCAAGGATCGTCCAGGCACCGTCGAGCGCTTTCAGGTTCTTTTGGCAGGCAGCGAAATTGGTAACGGCTATTCTGAATTGAATGATCCGGTCGATCAGCGCTCGCGTTTCGAGATCCAGAAGAAACTGATCGAATCCGGCGACGAAGAAGCAATGATGCCGGACTGGGAATTCGTTGACATGCTTGAACACGGTATGCCTCCGACCTGCGGTTTCGGTTTCGGCGATCGTCTGTTCGCATTCCTGGTAGACAAGCCATTGCGCGAGACCGTTTTGTTCCCGCTCATGAGGCCGAAGGGAGGAAAGTAATTTGACTTTTATAATAATTATTGTATCTTTTTATTTGGACTCCTGTTTTCCTGCATTGAAACCTCAAATAAGGATAATGAATGAACCTCCAAGAGATTCAGCTTCAGTTCGCCCGCATTCTTCTGAAAAAGGAAACATGCGATAAATATGCCCCGGATTCCGTGCTCTGCTCGGAAGAAGAGATCGTGGGCGAGATCGATGACACGGTCACACGTTCGCTTTTTTCTCTTAACTCGAGATTAACGATTTACCTCGACGATTTCCGGACAGCTCACGGTCTTACGTCGCCAAGTGGATTCCTGACTTCGCGATCGGGAGTCAAAAATCTCGAGCATCTTGAAGCGCTGGTATTTCATTGTAATCTGGCTTCAAAACTTATTCAGTCCGTCAATCATGCCTTTTGGTTTCAAGTTGGGAACAATTTTCCCCAGATCGGGGCGAGCGGCAAGCATGTGAGCATCAGATCCGGCTGGATCATCGCGGTCGATGATATTAAGCGGCAATGCCCGACATGTTTCGACCTTACTACTGATACGTGCGGTACTTAGCCTTGATACAAGCGCCCTTAGATGGGGCGCTTTTTTCTTGTGCGAAATCGGTCTGACGTTATCCACAGAAATCTGGGAATTCGTGTATCAATGTGGGACGAAGTGTTATAAAATTACATGCAAGTGGGAAACGGTGGAAAATTATTTCCGCCCGCTCTCACTGTGCGCATCATGCTTATCGGCGAATATACACATTCGATAGACGAAAAAAATCGCATCTCGCTCCCGGTTCGATTCCGCGAGAAGATGGGAAAAAAAGTCGTGGTCACTCCCGGCCTCGATCACTGTCTGTTCGTGTTCACGCCGAAAGAATGGGAACGCATTGCTGGCAAACTTTCCGAAGCATCGCTTGGTGCGTCCGACAACAGATCGTTCTCCCGATTTATGTTCGGCGGCGCGGTCGAAGCTGATATCGACTCTATTGGTCGCATACTCGTGCCGGATTTCCTGCAAGAGTGGGCGAACCTCAAAGGCAAGGTCGCGGTCGTTGGCGTGCAGTCGCGCGTCGAGATCTGGAACGACAAAGCATGGGGTGAATACAAGAAGGGTGTGGAAGGCAAGGCAGGGGCCTTGGCTGAAAAGCTGGGCCAGGTAGGCGTGCTCTAATTCGAAAGATTAGATGCACGAATCGGTACTTTTACAAGAAACGATTGACGGACTCGAGTTGCGCGACGGCGACGTAGTCGTCGACGGAACGTTGGGCCGGGCAGGACATTCGATCGAAATGGTCAAGCGGGTGAAAGTTCGCTTGATTGGCATCGACCGTGATGCGCAGGCGATTGAAGAATCGCGTGCAAAATTGTCCGCAGCCGGTGCCAACTTCGAATTGCACCAGGGTAATTTCGCTGATATGAAATCGATTCTCGCTTATGCGGGCGTCGAGCATGTCAACAAAGTGATTCTCGATCTTGGTGTTTCGTCGCCGCAAATTGATTCGTCGGGGCGCGGATTTTCGTTCAAAGAGAACGAACCGCTCTCGATGACGATGGAGCGCGAACCGTCTGCGGACGCATTCACTGCGCGCGACATCGTGAACGGCTGGGCAGAAGAGGATATCGCTAATGTGATATATGCCTACGGCGAAGAACGATATGCGCGACGGATTGCTCGTGGCATTGTTACTGCTCGTGAAATCGCTCCGATCGAAACAACACATCAGTTAGTCGAGATCATCCAGCGCTCTGTTCCGTTCATGTATCGCCATGGCAGGATTCATCCGGCAACCCGGACGTTCCAAGCCTTGCGCATCGCAGTGAATGACGAACTCCGGTCAATCGAACGCGGACTCGATGCAACGCTTTCAGTTCTTCAACCGGAAGGGCGCATTGCGGTCATCTCGTTCCATAGCCTGGAAGATCGCATCGTCAAAGAGCGATTCAGGAAATGGGAAGGTGAGGGAACGGGGAAGCAGGCGACAAAAAAGCCAATTGTTCCAAGCGAAGCGGAGATCGAGCGAAATCCGCGATCGCGCAGCGCGAAATTGAGAATTTTTATACGAAGGTGATGGTTCTGCCGGTTATTACAAGCTTGGTTACAACAGAATGACACAATACGTACAGGAAAAAGTAGAAACGATGGAAAGGCCGGTGACGGCATGGGCTTTGTGCGGACTTATTGTTGCGCTGGCATTCGTTTATGCATACTTTGTGCATCTTTCGATCGGCAACGCAGTGGCTGCACGCGAAGCACAAGATGCAGCTTCGACCTTATCTGCGCGGGTAAGCTCGCTTGAGTCCCGCTATATCGCCGCGAAGTCATCGGTCACCGAATCTGACATTGCTCGCCTGGGTCTTGCTGCTCCGGCATCGGCACCGGTGTACATTGCAGCGGGCACAGCGGCGTCACTTTCCTTTAATCGCTAGACGTTATGTCGAAAGCGATAGGCGAACGGCACGAAAGGATACGTACCGGACGCCTTCATATTCTTGCGGCTGCGATCTGTTTGTTTGCTCTTGTGCTCGTGGGCCGGTTGTATCAAGTTCAAGTTGTGCACGGCGACGAGTATGCTGCACAGGCTGATCGCCAATATGTTCATCGCAGTGCGACTCTTTTTGATCGCGGTACTATTTTATTTTCGCCTAAATCTGGCGAGCCATTCCCGGCTGCCACTTTGTTAACGGGATACACCATTGCACTTTCTCCTTCGCAGATGGATCATCCTGAAGATGTTTTTAATGCTCTGTCGGGGCTTGTGCCTTTGGGCGACGATGCTCTCTTGAAGAAAATTGAGGCCGAGAAAAGTTATGTCGAGGTGGCCAAGGGCGTTGATGAAGAAACTGCTGACCGCATTTCGAATTTGCATCTTTCTGGTGTGACCGAATCGGCAGAGCGTCGTCGTGTCTATCCGGGTGGTCCGCTTGCGGCGAATACCTTGGGTTTTGTTGGTTTCGGAGAAGATGGTACGACGCTTTCGGGTCGTTATGGACTTGAAAAATATTATGACGGCGTGCTTTCGCGACAAGCGACTGGTGGATCGGGCAATTTCTTTGCACGCATCTTTGCAAACCTTGGTGATGACAAGGCGAGCGATTCTGAGGGCGACATCATTACGACCATCGAGCCGACCGTTCAGGCAGAGCTTGAAAAGAAAATTGCGGGAGTTATGGCGACCTGGCAATCCGACATATCTGGGGGCATCATCATGGACCCTTCAACGGGCGAAGTGTATGCCTTGGCCGTCTCGCCATCTTTTGATCCAAATGAATTCCAGAAAGAGACCGATGCATCGGTGTACGGAAATCCTTTGGCTGACCGCGTCTATGAAATGGGCTCGATCGTAAAGCCGGTGGCTATGGCCGCGGGTATCGATGCGGGCGCGGTGACGCCCACCACGTTGTATGATGACACCGGATCGGTCGTCGTGAACGGCGCGAAGGTATCGAACTTCGACGGCCGCGCCCGTGGTGTCATTCCTATGCAGGAAGTCTTGAGTCAATCTCTGAACGTTGGTATGGCCTTTGTGGCACAGAAACTTGGTAATGAACGCCTGACTGAATATTTCAAAAAATTTGGCTTCGGTACCGAGACCGGCGTCGATCTGCCGGGCGAGGCACGTGGTCTTACCAAGAACCTCGAGAGTCCGCGCGATATCGAACACGTTACAGCAGCCTTCGGACAGGGAATTGCTCTTACCCCGATTCAAACCGTGCGTGCTTTGTCTGCCTTGGGCAACGGCGGCTTCTTGCCGAATCCTCACTTGGTTCGCGAGATCCGTTATGAAGACGGCACGGTACGCAAACCGGCCTATGATGACACTAAACGCGCCATATCGCCCCAGACCAGCGAGACGATCACGCGGATGCTTGTTACGGTTGTCGACAACGCTCTTTTGGGTGGTACCGTAAAGCTTCCTCATTATTCGATCGCAGCCAAAACCGGTACGGCCCAGATCCCAAGCCCTCAAGGCGGATACTATAAAGACCGTTATCTGCACTCGTTTTTCGGATATTTCCCTGCCTATGATCCTAAATTCATTGTCTTTTTGTTCACTGTCTATCCAAAGGGTGCCGAATACGCATCACATACGCTTACACAGCCGTTCATTGACCTGGCGAAGTTCTTGATTAATTATTATGACGTTCCGCCAGACCGATAAGAGCCATGAAAAAATTTTTCCGAAATACTGTTATCAGACTGCTCACATGGGAAGCGAAAGTTGCTTTGCGGCATCATAAGCCGAAGATTGTTGCCGTAACAGGGAACGTGGGCAAGACTTCGACCAAAGACGCGATACACGCGGTGGTATCGCTTGCGTTTGAAGCGCGCAAAAGCGAAAAAAGTTTTAATAGCGAAATCGGTTTGCCGCTTGCGGTGTTGGGTCTGGATAACGCATGGTCTTCGGCGTCGGGTTGGGCGAAGAATTTGTGGAAGGGGCTGTGGGTGGCGATAGGACCATCATATCGTTTTCCGGAATGGCTCGTGCTTGAAGTTGGTGCGGATCATCCTGGCGATATCGAAACGGCCACAGAATGGCTGAAGCCTGACATTGCCGTTTTGACGCGCATGTCCGACATTCCTGTCCATGTCGAAAATTTCCCGGATGCGCAATCGGTTTTGGAAGAAAAAATGTATCTGGCCAAGGCCTTGAAGCCTGGCGGCACGATTGTCTGGAATTTGGATGACGCGCAGTTCCAGAAAGCGCTTCTGGATATTGATGCGAAAAAAGCTACATACGGTGCAGCGAAGGGTGCCGACGTGTCGGTACGCGAAACCGAAGCGTTGTATGATGGTTCACCGCTTTCACTTCCGCGTGGGCAGTACGGTATTTTTGCGGTGCGAAATTCGACGGGCTCGATGCATGAAGCGCGTGTCGAATTGGAAGGTGTCGTGGGGGATCATCTGATGCATCCGGTTGCGGCGGCCCTCTGCGTCGGTATGGTTTTGGATATCGATCATGCTGAAGAAGCCTTCCGACATTTCGATTCGCCGCGGGGCCGCATGCGTATCCTTTCGGGAAGGCAAAGCTCGGTTGTGATCGACGATACATACAACTCATCGCCTTTGGCTTGTATCGAGGCTCTGAAATCTTTGAAATCTCTTTCTGTACGCGGTCGCCGCATCGCGGTTCTAGGCGATATGAAGGAATTGGGAGCAGATTCGAAACGTGCACATGAAAGTGTGGGACGGTTTGCTGCACAGTGCGTTCATACGCTTGTTGTGGTGGGGGAGTTGGCCAAAGACATTGCGCTGGGCGCACGATCCGCTGGCCTTTCCGAAGACCGCATTCTGCATTTTGATGATTCGACCGCCGCAGCCGAAGCACTTTCCGATCTGCCGCGCGCCGGCGATGCGATTCTGGTCAAAGGTTCGCAGTCTGTGCGCATGGAACGAGTCTCGAAAGTATTGCTTTCGGAACCGGCGCGCGCAAAAGAGCTTTTGGTACGACAGGAAGAAGAGTGGGAGAGGAGATAGAGTTCTGGCTCGTTGACAAGAGTTGATTTCAAGAGTATTCCTACATACAGGAGTACACAATGATGAATATACAACCGAAAAGGCGATACGAGGCACAGGTACGGGATGGTGAGTTTACTGCCACGAAAGAATTCTTTGCGAGTAATCGGCGCAAAGCTGTAAAGCTTGCTGTGTGGTGGTTTTGGTACGAATACAAAGGAACTCGAGGGTGCGCCCGCGATTCACTGATCGTCACAGACCCATACAGCGAGGTGAGATATGATTCTCGATTCTCTTGTGCAGACAGGATGAACCGGTTTTTGCCGCCTGATGTTATTGATCGTCTGATCAAGGAATCAAATGGCGAGCTTATAAGGAATGAGCGCAAAAGCCAGCGTGGTGTCGCGATCGGCGAGCTGCGCAGGGTCAAACGCCGTCGAGATTTCGGCAGATTCGTTGCTCCCGGTATCAGGCAGATGAGAAACGGCGTTATGTATTATCGCATCACCACGCTCCCCGAGAAGAAAGAGGGAGGCAAGCTCATGCGAAGAAGAAAGTATCGAGATATCCGGCTTAGGGCTCGAACGATCGTCGCTGCGGTCGATGAAGTGAAGTCTCGAAACCTTGTCGACCAGAACAATTCTGCTCGGCGTATGAAGGTCAGGGATCTATTCTTCGTCCTCCATGTTTCCGGCGCGCTTGTGGCGAGCGAGCTGACCGACGGTCAAAAGCGTAAGTACGAGCACGTGCTTAAAAAATACCGAAAAGAAACTGTCGCACATTGATTCAAACCACGCCGCCCAAAAGGGCGGCTTTTTATTTAGCCATGTATAAGTGCTTGGAGCTGATGGTGACCCCATTGCGTGGCTTTCAGAACTTTTGAAGCAAAGAGTTTATATTAGAAAATCTGTGGAAGAGTTAAGTTTAATAATTAGATAAAACACAAAACCTGTCCCAACTAGCAGACGAGGTCTGTGGTTGTGAACAGGTTTTAATTTTCTTTAACAGCGGTAGCAGGAAGAACGGGCGTAGGTGGTCTATCAAAGACCGAATCAGGAACTTCAAATTCCACCGTTACAACTGCTCGATCTTTTGGTTGGGATAGATATTCTTCACCGTGATGCGCTTGATTGTGTTCTTCGCAATGGGTTAGGACTTCATTGATCCACTGTGAAGCAATGATCGCCCTGCTGTAACCTTTCGATACGACTAGATGTGCTGTGACTTTCATTTTTCAATAGTTCTCCTTTCAAGAAGACTTTCTTGTTTACTGGCCGAGCGGTAGATCTGACGATAAAGATATACTGTTTTATATAAAAAGTCTAATTCTGTCATTTACGATTTCCGAACTCATAAAAAACTCAATACCTTACTATTCATTTGCAAATTTTCACAAAAATAGAAAGTCAGTCGAATTATTTTTTTTCAGAACTCCTCTATTCTGGAAATACGTTGCATTATAAGCCCAAAAAAAAGATTTGAAGCCTTGAAACACGCTTTTTTGCTTTTTGTGACCCTACGGGGAATCGAACCCCGATTTAGAGCTTGAGAAGCTCCCGTCCTGACCATTAGACGATAGGGCCGCTTTCGTGGCTTTGTAAGGATAGCCGATATGAGCCGGTTTTTCAAGAAATTAGTGTTACAATAGCCGGCATGAAAAGTTATCTGATCGCGATCGTGATATTGGTTGTACTTGGTGCCTTGGCGTGGGGAATACAGACAGCTTATGCACCGGTTGCACCACAATCATCTGATATGACCGAAGGTCGTGTGACCAGCCTGCGCGCTTTCTTTGACGAGAACCTGGCCGCGCTGTCGCCGGAAAAACCGGTCTTGGGAGGTACGTTCTATGTCACGGACCTCGAGGCGCACGGTGGTGCAGGAACAATCCGCTATGAAGACGGACATAACGCATACGTTGCAGACTTTCTTTATTCTGTCGACGAACAGGGTGGGGTCCGCGTTGAAACGTTCACGGTGCGCAAATAGCTGCACATAGTACCAAAATTTAAAACACCCTCGGCCAGGAGGGTGTTTTTCCGATGTCCCCAGCAAGTCTTTAGTTTGCGGGGAACATGCGGTCTCGATGGAGGGGAAGCTCGATGATGGGAGCCTCGTCCTCTAATCGGGCGAGCGCCTCAGCCGCGGCGCTTACGAAGGACAGTTTTTTGGGGAGGGGCGGAAGGCTGTGTTCCGTCCGTGCTGGCGAGATTTCCGCGCGAAACTCTGGCCTGTTCGCGAGGAAATCATGGGTCGCCTTCAGTACTTCTTTGTACCGGGCCCAGCAATCTTGCCGGGTCACGATGACAAATGAAGCGTTGGCGGCCGTCATTTCCTGCTCGTGCATGAGTCTGATGACATCACTCACGAGATCTGCGAGCTGGATCGCTGCTTTCATCAGTCTTTGTGTATTATACACCCAGCTGTAAATTTTGTCAATAGCAGGAAACGAAAAGCCAGATTTGGCAACTAAAACAGGCTTTCGACGACTTCTTTGATATCAGCACCGTCGGCTTTACCCTTGAGCTCTTTCGAGACTGCACCAATAAGCTTGCCCATGCCGGCCTTATCAGTTACTCCAAGTTCTGCCTTTTTTGCTTCGGCTACTTTCTTGATCTCGTCTTTAGGTAGTCCGGCGGGTACGTATGCCTGCAAGATGGTGAGTTCCTTCTTTTCATTGTCGGCCAAATCTGCACGGCCACCTTTCTCGAACTGTTCGATCGAATCTTTGCGCTGTTTGACCAGTCGCTTGATCACGGCCAAAACTTCGTCATCGGTGCCTTCGGTGGCAGAGCTTTTCTTGGCGATGAGTTCCTTTTGAACTTCGGCTTGGATGCCGCGCAAAACCAGCGTTCTGGTTTCGTCCTTGGCGATCATTGCTTCTTTCGTATGTGCTTTGATGGTTTGGTGTAGCGTCATGGCCACAGTATACTATAGGCATGTCAAACGTGCTGTTGATCGTCGTTGCTTTGATCATCGTGGCGGTGAACGCCTGCGTATTGTTTTTTGTCTTGCGCCGCAAGTCTGTCGAAACACCCAAGCAAGACGACACGGGATTGAAGCTAATTTTAGAGCAGGTGAACGAACTGAATCGCACCTTGGACAAGAAAATGGGCGAAACGAACCGTGCCGTAACCGAATCGATCCGCGATCAGCGCAATCAGTCCCAAGTTTTGGCAGGGGAGTCGCAGAAGTTAGTGGATCAATTCCTGCGCGAGATCAAGTCTGTGACCGAAAAAGTGACGCGCGTTGAAGAAACGGGCCGCCAAATGGTGTCGTTCGCGGATCAATTGCAGTCTTTACAGGACATCTTGAAGAATCCAAAGCAGCGCGGCGTTTTGGGTGAATATTATCTGGAGGCTCTCTTAAAGAACGTATTGCCACCGGGCAGTTACGAGATGCAGTATCCATTCAAGGATGGTGAGATCGTTGATGCGATCGTTCGTATTAAAGACAAGATTGTACCGGTTGACTCGAAATTCTCGCTTGAAAACTATAATCGCCTGGCGGAAACACGCGACGAAGCAGAACGTGGGCGCCTGGAAAAGCTTTTTGTGAACGATCTGAAGAATCGTATCTCCGAAACATCTAAATATATCCGTCCGGCCGAAGGAACCATGGATTTTGCCTTTATGTTTATTCCGCACGAAGCGATCTATTATGATCTGCTCGTGAACAAAGTTGGAGCTATTACCGAAGAGACAGATAACCTGATCCAGCGCGCTGCTTCGAAATACAAAGTGATCATTGTTTCGCCGACGTCATTCCTTGCGTATCTTCAGACAGTGCTTCAGGGGTTGAAGGCGCTTCAGATCGAAGAAACGGCCAAAGATATTGTTGAACGAGTAGGGCAGCTGGGCAGGCATCTGAAAGCGTACGAGGAGTACCACAATAAATTGGGGAACAATCTTAATACAGTGGTGAATCAGTATAATTTCGCATCTAAGGAATTAAAGAAAGTAGATAAAGACGTTTTGCGCATTACCGGCACGGCTGTAGGCTTGGAACCGGTATTGACCGAAAAGACAGAAGATTTGGAATAGGCCTTGCATTTTAAAGGCCTTTATGCGATACTAGACGGGCATCAAAAGCCCGTAACGGGCTCTTAATTTTCAAGGAAATGGCTACAACTAAGGCACAAAAGGCGGTTACGGCAGGCGCTTTTGCGGTTATCGCAACGGGTGGCAAGCAGTACAAAGTTGCTGTTGGCGACACTGTTAAGATCGAAAAGCTTCCGGGCGACCACAAAGTCGGCGGATCGGTCGTATTCGACCAGGTTCTTTTGGTCGACAACGCAGGTGCTACGGTTGTCGGCGCGCCGTTTGTGAAGGGTGCAAAGGTTACGGCAGAAATTGCTGAGATCGATCGTGACGCAAAGATTACCGTCATTCACTACAAGCAGAAGTCCAAGTATTTCAAAAAGTACGGACATCGCCAGCCATATTTCAAAGTAAAGATTGCTTCGATCGCGTAATCGCGAAAGGGAAGCGAAAGACAGACAAAAGTGAAGAAAGAAAAAACCGGCTCGAGCCGGTTTTTTCTTTTATTATTTTCTCTCTTTGGTTCCTATCAGTCTCTGATGCTGCGAACGACGAGTTTTCTTTTGGTGACCTTGCGGGGTTTCGCTTTGACCGGGATTGTGCCTGCTTCAATATCTTTTTTAAGTTTCTCGATATCAGCGGTTTTATAGATGCGATAATTGGACATCGGATGGCGCGTGGTGGGGAGCTTGCCGGACTTGTCCCAGTTGCGCAAGGTGAGCGGAGTGACGCCCAGAGCGATTGCAGCATCTTTGATTGTCATGAACTCACGATGTTCTGTCATATGATCGCAAGTATATCACATATCAATGTTTTGTAATGTGCGTTTTCAGCACTTTTTTACTGATATACTTATATATATGGATATGTCCGAGCGCACATTCAGTAAAAAAAATATCGCAGCGGTCGCTTTAGTAGCTTTCGTGACAGTTGTTCTTATTCGCCAATTCGTTTTCGAGGCGTTTTTTGTTCGTGGAGACTCGATGGTGCCAACACTTACGTCCGGTGAATTCGTCTTTGTGAACAAACTGGCATACCTTCACAATGACCCAAAGCGCGATGATATCATCGTGGTCATTCCGCGTGTCTATCCAGGTAGGGTTGTGAAGAGGGTAATTGGTCTTCCGGGCGAATGGCTTTCGATTGAAAACGGCATCGTTTCGGTACGAGCTTCGAGAACTGAAAAAAGCGTCAATCTTGACGAAGGGTACCTAAATTCGTCTGATACTCCTGCCATTGGAAAGAGTAGAACGAACATCGATCCGAACGAATACTATGTTCTCGGAGACAACCGTTTGGTGAGCATTGACTCACGTGAACTTGGCATGGTCGACCGTGGTTCTATCAAGGGAAGAGTGTTCGGAGCGTTCAATTTCAAAACGTTGAAATATAAGGGTTTTTAGGAAAGTTATCTAGTAAGGTTTATAAAGGTTTAAGAAACAATAAAAAAGTTTATAGAAAGTTAGCAGGTACTCGAATGGAAATACAAAAAGTCACTTAGAATCCCCTTTGCTCTCCAAAAGCGAAGGGGATTTTTTCTGAAGAAAATCTTTCCGCATGGTGAAGATCCTTCAGTCCTGTATCGGCTGAAATTTCATATCGGTTGTCCACAGAAAATTGCCTAATTTCATAGGCCTTGGTCCATATAATTACCCCGTTAGTTTGATGGTCATCCGATACGGCGTATCGGATAGAAAAGAACCAACCCTTGAACCAGGATTTCGACAAAATCCCAGCAGGCGATCTTAAGTGGCTTTCGATGTCCGAAGCCGCATCGCTTACACCGTACTCGGCCGAGTACCTTTCTTTGCTTGCACGCAGGAAGAAGCTTTCGGCAAAGAAGATCGGAAAGACCTGGTACACCACCAAAGCCGTACTCGACGAGTACATGAAGCGCCAGATGATCCGCACCCAGGTACTTCAGGGTGGCAATCTTTCTGCTCTTCAGATGGCAGAAGCTCCAAGGGAGACTATCAAAGAAGTTGCGGAGCCAGAGATTGCAGCTCCGCGACCTGCGGTTGTTTCGGCTGCGCCGGTCGCTAATCATCCCGAGACAAAGCATATCCGCACGTATCAGCACGATTTGAAGACGTATCTCGAAAATCTTCATGCTCACAAGGAGGCTCCGTCTGTGCTGGTTCCTACGGTCGAAAAAAAGGCTGTGCCTGCGATCGAGCTTGCAGTTCCTGTAAAAGCTTTGTCCTCGTTCGTGCCGAATGTGCCTAAGCCTATCGTTGCGCCAGTTGTTGCTGTAAAGCCGGTAGCTCAAGCTCCTGTTCAGAATTTGGATGCTATTGCTTTGACATTGGCAGAGATCTCGAAAAAGCTTGAATCACTTCAGGCATCCCGCGCTGCGGAACCGGTTCAGGCTGTGTCTCGCTCTGGCTTTGTGCGCAATAATCCTTTTGTTACGGCATCGCGCATTGCGTTCAGCAAGAAGCCGTTGGCGTTCGTGACGATCGTGACTGTTCTGTTCTTCACGATCTTCCCGACGCCGTTTGTTTATGGCTTTGTGGACAAAATCTATACTGCCGTCAAAAAGTCTGTCTTTGATGCCTCGACGGTTATGGGATTCCGCCCAGGCACACACGAGAATGAAATCTTGCTCTTGGATAAGGAAGGTAATGTTTCGATTATGGGTCATATCGAGACCGAAGGACAGTTCCGCTCGTATGCTAAAGACGGCATTGCGCCGATCGTTGTTGATTCGAAGACCGAAGTTAAGAATTTGAACGCTGAATTTGTCGGTGGAGTTCCGGCGAGCGGATTCACCCTGGCTTATGTCACCAAGAACGGTGCGGTTACAACTGATGATGTTTTCTTTGAAGGATCAGTCGAAGTGGGAAAGACGCTCTTGGTTAAAGGTGCGACAAAGCTTCTTTCCAGCGTACAGGTCGATGGAGATATTGCAGTCTTCGGCGATGCGCACTTCAATCGCTCTCTTCATGTAAATGGTCCAGCGTATCTTGATGCGATCGTAAACACGGGTACCGCATCGCTTGGCAATGTTTCGGTCTCGCGCAATATAAGTGTTCGCGGATCGATCGATGTTGGTCAGGCAGTGGTTGCACGCTCGGGATCGTTCCGTCGACTTTCGACGGGAGACTTCGAAGCGACTGGCGAAATCGCATTGGGCAATCCTTCGGATACGATTACGATCGACGCTAAAAATCTTTCGATCACTGACGATGGCGGAGCAACCTTCCATGCAGGCGTGAGCGTCGCAGACGATCTTTCGGTCGGCGGCACCATTACAGCGTCGGCACTTTCGGTCGGCTCGCTCTCGGTGTCATCGATCCTTGCTAATGGTGTCACGCTCGGAGATCTGATCGCGTCGTCGACAATTGCAGAATTCTCGACAACAACGAATGCTACGACGACTAATTTGTTCGCGCAGTCGCTTTCGTCACTTTTTGCGGACATAGCATCGTTGGTTGCTGATGACATATCAGTCGGTGCGCTCACGGCCGAACGTTCAACTACGACGCAGTCGACATCGACCAGTGCTTTTGCAGAAAATCTGTCCGCAACCAATGCGACTACCACCAATTCGTACGCTACGCGCTCATATATAGAGAGCCTGATCGCAGAGAGTGCTATTATTTCGAGCCTTGTCTCGTCTGATGCTACTTCCACAAATGCAACTTCCACAAACCTTTTCGCGCAGAGCTTGCGCGCGACGGGTCTTTCTGCGGGCAGCGCTTCAATAGACGATGCAACGATTGCTTCGCTTCAGTTCACGAACGCTACTGGTACCGCTGCGACGACAACGAATCTTTTCTCGTCATTCGCAAGGATCACTACGGGTGTCATTGATAGTTTCTCGTCGACGCTTTCCAACATTTCATCGCTTGTTGCAGACAATATCGATGTTGGTGCTCTGACTGTAACGAATTCTACGACCACTAACGCTACGACTACCAATCTGTATTCGTCGGTGGCGACGATTGGTGGTGACACACTTGTTGTCGATAGCTCGCACAATGTAGGCATCGGCACTTCTTCGCCGTCGCAGAAACTTTCCATCGCAGGTAATGCATATATCGCGGGTAACACTTACACAGCAGGCAACGGAACGACTACGGGCGTTATCGCGGTCACAGGAACAGGTACCTCGACCTTCTCGGGAGATGTAAGCGTTGCTGGTAACTTGTCTTTCGGTTCGGGTACTGGAAATACAATTGCGATCAATTCGGCCGTAGCATCGAATCTTGTTCCAGATACTAATATTATGCGCGACATAGGTTCGCCGTCTTATTACTGGAGGACCGGATATTTCGATACTATTAATGTAAACAGCATCTCGGCTGCTTCGACAACAATTGCAGGTACTGCATCGAATGATTTCACCATCAATTCAAATAACGTTTCCGTTGATGCTGAAGATTCGAACCTTATCTTTAAGCGCGGCGCAGTAACCCCGAATGCAGTCTTGGGTTGGAGCTCAGTAGATAAGAGGTTCTCATTCAACCAGCCGCTCTTCATTCAGAACGCATCAAACGGTACGGGCGTCACGTTGGATATCCGAGGCAACTCTGCTCAGACGGGAAATCTTTTCCAGGTCTCATCGTCAACGGGTAGCATGTATTTGACGGTCGCTAACAATGGCAACGTCGGCATCGGCACTTCTTCACCATCGCAGGCTTTGTCGGTGCAGGGCAATGGATTGTTCTCGGGCAATGTTTCGGCGTCGAATATTACTGCAACCGGAACGATCACGGCAAACAATTTGGCTGTCGGAGGTTCGGTCGCGTACACAGGTACTGGTACGACGACGTTTGCGGGTGACATTTTGGCTCGCGGCATAAGCGCATGGAAATACTTGGAAGCTCCGTTCATCCAGGCAACGTCATCGACGGCAACTTCAACTTTTGCTGGCAATATGAGCTTGGGCGGAAATTTGGAAATGACGGGCGCCGACAAATCTATTTCGCTTCGAAACGGTGCAATTAATATTTTGGATATCTCTGGCAATACTCGTTACGAGGCGAACGGATATGTGGGAGTCAAGTTCGATAAAGATAACAGTGGAGCGGTATCGGATGGCTTCTATGTTCAGGATGGATCGGGCAGCACTCATTTCATCGTCAATAACAGCGGCAACGTTGGCATTGGTACATCATCGCCGGTCGACAAGCTCAACATCAAGACTGCAGACAATTCGTACGGTCTTGGCATAGTTTCAACCGGAGTCGATGGAACATATAACGGCATTCGTTTCGGTTATGACAATGCAAGCAATGGCACATTCTTCCTGGGTAATATCCAGGCAATTAAGGAAGCAGGTGGTGGAGGCGATCTCGTCCTTAACTCGGCTTCGTCGTTTGCGACATACAACACAAATCAGCTCGTACTCTCGCGTGCTGGTAATGTTGGTGTTGGCACCTCTTCGCCGTCGCAAGCTTTGTCGGTACAAGGTAATGGATTGTTCTCGGGTAATATTTTGGCGGCGAATGTTACTGCAACGGGTACGCTTAATACCAATTTCATAAGCAGCACGAATGCACCTCTGACAATCATGAGGAACAACGGCACCGCGAATGCTGCGATTTCCTTGAGTGACACGACAGGTGCTGCAGGTGGCCGCATCACTACCGCGGGATCGAATTCTCTTGTCTTCGCAAGTTACAACGGTGGTACCGAATATGCACGCTTCACAAGCTCGGGTAGTTTGGGCATCGGTACAACGACCCCCATGTCGACGTTGGCGGTTGTTGGTCCAACAAGCGGCGCCTCGACTGCTATGACGCTCTCGAGAGGAGCCAATGGTAATTTCTGGAACTTTAATCTCGATAACAATAATTTCGGACTCTCGTATAACACCAGTACAGCTGGCCAAGAAAAGTTTGTAGTGACGTCGGGAGGAAACGTAGGTGTCGGTACTACTACTCCTCAATACCTTCTCGATGTTGCGAACACAATTCGCTCTACTACGAACACTTCGGGTTCAGCTGCAAACTTGCGCTTGGAGAATTTCCAATCAGGTGGTGCCTTCGAATGGCGCGTTGGTGGTACAGCATCGAGCCTTGGTGCCGGAACCCTTGGTCTTACTAATGGAGGTGGAAGCTCAACCTTCTTGGCTGTTAACTCGTCAGGTAACGTCGGAATCGGGACCACTTCGCCGTCGCAAAAACTTTCGGTTCAGGGAAGTGGTCTTTTCTTGAACGATGTGACTGCGGCGAATGTGGTCGCGATCGATCCGAATGCTACCTCGACATTTGCCGGAGGTATTACCGGACCAGGCAACTTCGGTGTACAGTCGTCATCGGGTCGTGTCGGTATTGGTACGGCTCCGGCAGCAGGCATTAGCCTGAGCGTAAAGCAGATTGGCAGCGATCAGCCGCTTTATGTCTATGATTCAAGCAATAATGTTGTCGCACGCGTAACTAATAACGGTCATCTTGTCCTCCGGCCTAATTCTTCAACCGATACTGTAGATATCAACTCGAACGGTGCTTCGTATTTCAATGGCGGCAACGTCGGAATCGGAACAAACAATCCTATTGCCGCAAAGCTCTCGATTGACACCAACGTTGCGGCGAAATCAGCGTCTATTAACATAACTAACTCTGCGGGCGGCGCTGGAAATACAACGGGACTTACATTTGGATCGGGTAATTACGGCTTCATTGATTTCGATCCG
>DATCXV010000003.1:0-16722 GCA_036565605.1 Minisyncoccota bacterium
TCAAAGTTGATGCAACTTGTTGGTCTAAGAGGCTCAATACCGAACGTGTTTCTTCCCCGCAGTGGGGAAGCCTCCGGGGAAGGCTTACGCCTCCGGATTTTGGGCAAAATAAGTTCGAACTTTGTCCAATAGGCCCCGCCAGGAGTTTTAGGGCTTAGACAACGGAGTTCTAAGATGTGTTTATAGAACTTTGAACTCTATACGAAACATCGTATCAAGAAGAAAAATAGTGCAAAAGCTTACGCAATGAGATCAAAAGTTGTGAGTAAAAATCTTGATACCGTCTTAGCGATTTTGAAAAACGAGGTCGACGGCAATGTGTCATGTGCACTCGAGAAAATGGCGAGTGATTATTCAATGACCTGGATGTATCGAGGTAAGGATCTTTTGTTTCCTACATCTCGGCCAAATGTAAAGGAAAATCTCGAAGAGATTTATCCGATACGCGGAAGGAAATACCGAATTAAGAATACGGCCGAAGGTGAGAATGTGGTAATGGTTGAATTGATCGAAAGCTACTCTGATCCAAAAACAGGACAATTTCATCAAACACCACTCGTTCTCGTTCTTGAAATGGAAGACGGGAAGATTAAAAAAGGACGGCACTACTGTGATCCTAAACTTTCTTATGAAGACTTGAACGAACAACAATTACAGGAAGGATATAGGAATACGCCTGATAAGTTTGTTATTGAGTAATTTAGTCTCTATAATAGTTTCACTTCAATTATGGCAATCTCTCCTTCATGTGATAAATGTGGCAAAGAGCTTCTTGAATTCGGAGCGATTTTGTTGAGCCCTCCAAGCCCTGATAACAAAGTGGATAAATTCCACATCTGCAAATCCTGTTATGATGAGTTCTTGAAAGAATTGAAGCCTCGTTAATCGTAATACATATATGAGAACAAAATACATCATTGAAATCATAGCGATAGCGATTCTCATTATTATCGGTGTGGCATATTTCTCGAGCAAGGGAATGAGAGAAGGCGCAGTTGATACAGACAACAACAGTAATACCTCATCTTCGATTGTGCACAATGACGAAGAAAGAGATATTGAAGCGACTGTTGTCGCTTTCGGTTCTCATCTGAAGAATGTCTCGATCCTTGCTATCGGATCTGATGCTGCGGCGGAAATGGAGCGAGAGTATGCTCCGTATGTCGCTCCAGAACTGCTTGCTTTGTGGAAGGCGGACCGATCAATTGCCTTGGGTCGCGAAACATCGAATCCGTATCCGGACAGTATGTATGTTGTGTCGATAACAAAGAATGCGAATGGGTCGTATACGGTCGAGACAAATGTGATCGAGACCACGACTACTAATCAGAAAGAAGTTGCCGGTGTCTATCCGGTAACACTCACGCTCGAACAGCGTCAGGCAGCGAATGGTACGTCGGCGTGGATGATTACGAAAGCTGTGAAGGGAGAGCGTGGAACCTTGCCTCAGCGTGTCACCATGACGGGTGTGTACACCTGTCTTCTTCACAGCAATACGACCGGACCGCAGACTATGGAATGTGCCGAAGGATTCCGTTCTGACGACGGTCCGACTTATGCTTTGGATGGAAGCCTTGCCGCATCCACACAAACGATCGACCTTGTCCGTTCGGGTGTTCAGGTGCGTGTAGAAGGACTGCTTACGCCAGTTGAAATGCTTTCAACAAATCAGTGGCAGAAGTACCAAATGAACGGTGTGCTGTCGGTGACTTCGGCTGAACGAATCTAGTTTAATAGGCAAGTGCAAGTAAGATGACCTGCGTCGCTCCTGCATCAAGCAGGAGCGACTTTGTTTCATGAAGGGTCGCGCCGGTGGTAACAATGTCGTCGAAGACGATGATCGTTTTGTCCCGCACTGCATCAGGCAGACGGATCGCAAACGATCCACGCAGGCGTTCCAGTCGTTCTGTGCGCGAGTGGCCGACCTGGTCTCCGGTTTCGCGAATCTTTGTCAGTGTGTCGGTACAGACGGGAATGGTTTGAAGCTGCGCGGTCATAAGTTCGCACTGATTCCATCCGCGCTCTCGTCGCTTTTTATTTGAAATGGGAATCGGGACAAGCAGATCTGCTTTTGTCTCTGTCAAAACTTCTGTAAGAAATCTGTCGAGAATGCTTCCAAGGAGCGTTGCGATTTTCATATTTCGTCGATCCTTTAATTCGACAAGGGCTTTTTTCACGATGGGGGAATGATAGGGTAAAAAGGCTGTGACGCCGTCGGGTACGCGCCGCACCTTGCCATATTCTTCGTGTTTATTATCACGAAAAGATAGGGCCTCTGCTGTGAATTCTTCGACAGACATGCCTTCAATACGCCGTATTTCCGGATCTGGTGGAGCAATTGTATCAAGCGCATATTGCCATGCTGCGGCAAAGAGCTTTTTCATATGGATGAAGCATATTATACTGTCTGTATGTCTCTCTTTGGCGACCTGTTTACAAAGAAGGGCGAAAGCGTTCTGGGCATCGATATCGGCTCATCGTCGATCAAGGTCGTGCAGCTGCGTAGAAAAGCTGGCAAAGCGGTGTTGGAAACATATGGCGAACTTTCTCTGGGTCCTTATGCGGGTGTCGAGATTGGTCGCGCTACGCAACTGCCCGTCGAGAAAATTGTCGCAGCTCTGAGAGACCTTCTTAAAGAAGCGAACACGACCACAAAATCCTGTGGCATTTCTATCGGTGCATCATCGTCGCTTCTTTCATTCATTCGAATGCCGACCATGGATCAGAAACAGCTTGCAACTATGATCCCGATCGAGGCGCGCAAATATATTCCGGTACCGATCACCGAAGTGGCGCTCGACTGGTGGATTGTTCCGCGTGAAGAAAACAGTATTTCTGAATTCGAGAAAGCGCCAACGGCGACGCAAGTGAAAGAAGCACAGACGGCGGCCCAAAAAGGGGTCGATGTACTTTTGGTCGTAATCCACAATGACGTTCTGTCGCGTTTGAACCAGATCGCTCAGGGAACACAGATTACGCCATCATTTTTCGAAATTGAAATTTGGAGTTCGATGCGCTCGGCGGTCGATCAGTCGCTTGAACCGGTTATGGTCTTTGATATGGGCGCCGCATCCACAAAGCTGTATGTGATCGAACGCGGGATCTTGCGTTCGTCTCATACGATTAACCGTGGCTCGCAAGATCTTACGCTTGCCCTGTCACAGTCGATGGGTCTTTCGATCGGCGATGCCGAACACATGAAGCGCACAGTCGGGATTTCCCAAGATGACGAACACAAAGCCCAGCGCGAGGTGTTTGAACTCAATCTTGATTATGTGTTCTCGGAAACCAACCGGGTTATCAGCGGTTACGAACACAAATATGGCAAGCCGATTTCCAAAGTGATTCTAACGGGCGGCGGATCGCTTCTGAAGGGATTTTTAGACCTTGCACGCAAGAAATTCCAGACCGAAATTGTTCTGGGAGACCCTTTCAGTAAATGCGAGGCTCCGGCATTCCTTGAACCGGTTCTGCGCACTGCTGGACCCGAGTTCGCTGTGGCGATCGGCATCGCGTTACGTAAGTTACAAGAGAATGAATAGCATGTGGGGATAGCGGACGTCTACGATCGAAGAGACAGGTAGTATAATAAAAGACAAGTTCTTCTATGAATCCCGAGAATCACGCCTCGTTCATACCGAAAAAGCCGATCATGGCCGCGCCGGGTCGCACTACGGCTTCGATCGCGCTCTTTCCGCTCCTTGCTTGGACGCTTTTTATCGTGGCCGTTGCTTTGTCCGGCGCGGCATATCTGTATAAAGGTCTTGTTGACAAGCAAATCGCTGACGATAAAGCATCGCTTGAACGCGCCAAAGATGCTTTTGATCCGGGACTCATTGATCAGTTGATCCGTTTGGATTCGCGTCTAACTACAGGCAAGACACTGTTGGGAAGCCACTTGGCTGTCACACCGCTGTTTGATTTCATTTCTTCAATTACCTTGCGATCGGTGAGGTTTAAAGATTTCGATTTCGCCTATCTGGCACCAGACAAAATCAAACTGTCGATGAAAGGGGAGGCGCTTTCATATGCAGCGGTCGCCTTACAGTCTGACGTTTTTTCGGCTCAGAAAGGCCTTTCAGACACATTGCTTTCCGACATGGCGCTTGATCCGTCTGGCATGGTGACGTTCAGCGTTACGACGCTTGTATCGCCGTCGATTGTCACCTATAACGCTTCGTCTACCGAACCATAAATGAGCACTATTATTTCCATTCTTATAATGATTGCGTCGATCGGCCTTTTCTTCGGCTTTATTGATCCGACGTACGGCAAGATTCGTGAAGCTCGCGTTGACAAGCTTAACTATGATCGTGCTTTGGATAATTCCGAGCAGCTTCGTGCCGAGCGTGACAAATTGCTTTCGAAATTTAATGCCATAAAGCCGGCGGATCTTGAAGATCTTGAAAAGTTTCTGCCGGATAATATCGATAACGTCCGCCTGATTATCGATATCGACGAGATGGCGAAACAGTATGGTATGCGCATCAGAAATTTCAAGGCGGATGCGAACGAAACATCGACGGCGATCGGCAAGGATGCATC
Source organism: Minisyncoccota bacterium (assembly GCA_036565605.1). GTDB lineage: Bacteria > Patescibacteriota > Minisyncoccia > Phycocordibacterales > UBA6065 > UBA6065. The sequence continues at coordinate 4,546 of DATCXV010000003.1, forward strand.
GAACTATGGCACACTTACGTTATCGTTCTCGACCTCGGCGCAATACCAGACTTTCCTTGCATTCATGCACACTCTGGAAAAAAGCTTGCGCCTTATTGATGTAACGGCGATCGATTTCGCTGCTCCAGCAAATGGGGGAAGCTTGTATGATTATTCCGTGACGATCAAGACGTATTGGCTTAAATAGACCATTGCCATGCAAAACACTTCTCACAGCGCGCGAAATCTTATCATCATACTGGTTGTGTTGATCATTATCGGTGCGGCAGGCTATTTCTATGCCGGTCGTGATCAGGCACCGGATGATTTGCTTACTTCTGCACCAGTCGATGGTATGGCAGCGGGTGCGGTCGAGGGTGATCTTCTTCCTGCGCTTTTGCAGCTTAAAAAACTGCGTCTTGATGACACAATCTTTAGCGACGCTTCATTTACATCGCTTGTTGATTCTGGACAGACTTTGGCGCCTCAGCCCCAAGGTCGTCCGAATCCGTTTGCGCCTATTGATGCATCATCACTTTCCTCTGAATCATCAAGTGTCTCGTCTGGGTCCACCGGTTCGACTCTTTAACTTTAATTCATGAATCTGCTCGACATACTCGTTGCAAAGAAAGCGATCGAGAAGAAGGACGCCGTGTCCATCTCGGAAGAAGCGCGTCAGACTGGCGCGCCGCTGGAAGCGATCCTTAAAAAGAAGGGTATAAAAGAGCCAGACATACTGGCTGCCAAAGGTGAAATAGCTGGAGTTCCTGTGCGATCGCTTAAAGATCAGACGATTCCGTTCGATATTCTTAAATACATTCCAGAAGAATCGGCTCAGCATTATCGATTCATTCCGCTTTCGGTCAAACAGAATGTGCTTGAAGTGGGCGTTGTCGATCCGGATGATATTGAAGCGCGCGATGCGTTGAACTTTATCGCCTCAAAGGCGAACATGCCGTTCAAAGTCTTTCTTATTTCTGAAGAAGATTTTAATCAGGCGCTTGATTTCTATAAGGGTCTTTCTGGCGAAGTGACCAAGGCTCTCGACGAGCTTGAGACTGACATCGCAGATGTTGGATCAGAAGGCGAAGCTCCGACACATGTAACGAAGCAAGGCGAGACCACCATCATGGAAGACGCTCCGGTGACCAAGATCGTGGCGACTGTTCTGCGCTATGCCGTCGAAGGTGGCGCTTCCGACGTACACATCGAGCGCATGTCCGACAAAGTTCGCGTTCGTTTTCGTGTCGATGGTGATCTTCACACTTCGCTTGTTCTGCCGATCAAAGTTCATGATGCTGTGGTTGCACGTATTAAGATTTTGTCGAATATGAAACTCGACGAAAAGCGTAAGCCGCAAGACGGTCGCTTTTCAGCGCGCATCGAAGGTCGCAAGATCGACTTCCGTGTTTCTACATTCCCGGCATACTACGGCGAAAAGGTGGTGATGCGTATTCTTGACCAGGAAAAGGGCGTCAAAAAGCTCGAAGACATCGGTTTTTCTCAGTCGAACCTTGAAGCGATTCGCCGTGCTATGGCCAAGCCATACGGATTGATTCTTATTTCCGGTCCGACCGGTTCCGGTAAGTCGACGACGCTGTATTCGATGCTGAACGAGATCAATGACGAAACCAAAAACGTCTTGTCGCTGGAAGACCCGGTTGAATATAACATGGAAGGCGTGTCGCAATCGCAGGTCCGTCCCGAAATCGGATACACCTTCGCATCAGGTCTTCGTACGACCTTGCGTCAGGACCCGGACATCATCATGGTGGGCGAGATCCGTGACAAGGAAACTGCACAGCTTGCGATTCAAGCTGCACTCACCGGTCACTTGGTGCTTTCGACCATCCACACCAACACAGCTATCGGTGTTATCCCACGTCTTATCGACATGGGTGTTGACCCGTACCTCATTGCGCCGACACTGGTCTTGGCTATGGCCCAGCGTCTGGTGTCCAAGATCTGTGAAGGTGGGGAAGAATTGCCTTTTGACGGTGCAATCAAGATGATGACCGAAAAGCAGTTCTCGGATTTGTCGCCTGAATACAAAAAAGATATTCAATTCCCGAAAACTGTCCTTGAAGCACGTCCATCAACGACCTGTCCGAACGGTACCCGCGGGCGTATGGCTGTTTCTGAAGTAGTGGAAAAGGATAAGGAGCTGGAGCGTCTCATTCTCGCAAATACCGGCGAAAACGAACTATTCAAATATTGTCGTGGCAAAGGCATGCTTACTATGCGTGAAGACGCCATACTTAAAGCATTCAAGGGCGAAATTCCGTGGAGCGAAGTAAATAAATTGTAATGAGAATCATAAAGACATTTTTTGCATTGCTTGCGATTGCAATGGTAGCTTGTGCGCCACTTGGTGCTTCTGCGCATGAAGCATATGTGCTTGATCAAAATTTCTTTTGGAGCGAGCTTGCAAAACCTGCCTCGTTCGAAAGTATAAGTGCGTTGAATGATCCAGCTAATGTTCAAGTCTTCCTTATCATTACTGTCTGTATTGTTGCGGCGCTCGCTCTAACTTTCTTGCTCAGAAGGTTCTCTGTCGGACGCCGTATCTCGCGAAGTTTTGAAAAACTTTCGGCGTATGGACCGGTTGTTTTGCGATTGACCATTGCTACGGCCTTTTTCTTTTCCGCAGCAAGTCAGTCATTTTTGGGTCCAGAATTGCCACTTACGGTATTGCCGTTTGCACCACTTTTGCGCATCGCGTTGTTTATCTCGGCGGTCTGTATAACGTTAGGACTTTTCACTCGAATTGCTGCGCTGCTTGCGCTCATCGTTTACTCCATAGGCTTTTTTCATTTTGGATTCTATGTGACGACATACCTTAACTATCTTGGCGAGATTCTGGTTCTCTTGCTGTTCGGATCGGGGAAGTGGTCTCTTGATGTAGTTCTCTTTAAACGCCGCGAACTCTTTTCTCATTTCAAAAAATACGAGACGACCATTGTGCGCGTATGCTATGGTGCGGCACTTATTTTTGCGGCGATCACAGTTAAATTTTTTCATCCCGCTCTTACAATCGAAGTGGTGCAGCATTGGGATCTCACTCGTTTCCATTGGCTTTTTCCGCATGACCCGCTTTTAGTCACTTTGGGTGCCGGACTTTCTGAATTCGCCATCGGTCTTTTCATTATTTTCGGTTTCGAGATGAGGCTAACTGTTCTTGTCAGTCTCTTCTATATCACCTTGTCGCTCTTGTTCTTCCGCGAATTGGTGTGGCCGCATCTTATGCTATACGGTGTGTCGATAAATTTGCTTGTTCAACCTGAAATCTTTACTCTCGATCATGTCTTTTTTGACCGAAAAGGAATAAAACTTTGGAAGCGACCATTCCAGCCTCATATACATAGAGCGAAATAAAGTAGGACACTGAATCTTTCGCCGCTCCACTTTCGTATAGAGAGTAACCCGACATTGCCATACATGTCCGTACGGGCCCTTTCTTTCTAACGTTATACAGATATATGAACTATAACCGCACATTTCTTGCGGGACTCCTTTTTATGTGGACGATCGCCCCGGTTGTTTCATATGCGGCAGATCTGGACAAGGTTGCACAGGATGCGACTTCTGCGGTCGTGTCTGTGGACGGGTATATGGATTTTCCAGTCTATACTCTGGATCTTGTGGAAAGCGGACCCAACTTCATTACATATGAGGCTCATGAAACGGGATCCGAATCACGTCGTGTCACCGCGGGTTCTGGCTTCTTTGTCACACCTGACGGTTATGTCATGACTAATCGTCATGTGGTCGATGATCCGGATCTTACATATGAAGTGAATACTGGCTCTGAACGACTAGTTGCTACGGTGGTGTACATGGATCCGGACTACGACTTGGCGATCCTTAAGGTACCCGGTGATGATTTTTCAGCAATCACAATTGCTGATTATGGGGTTACTATTGGTGATGAAGTGGCTGCGGTTGGCAATGCATTCGGCCGCTCTCATGACACTCTTTATTCAGGCAAGGTAACTGCTTTGGGTGAAACCGTCGTGGCTTCCGACAGAACGGGAGTCGAAAGGCTTGAAGGACTTATTGCAACCGATGCCTCACTGCATCCGGGAGATTCTGGTGGACCGCTTCTTGATAAAGATGGCCAGGCAGTGGGCGTGAATGTTGCCATCAATATAGATGGGAGTGAAAGTTTTTCGATCCCAGGTTCTGTCGTGCGACTGGTTCTTAAACGGTCTGACGTTCTGTAGGTAAAAATAAAAAAGCCGCTCCAAGGAGGGCGGCTTGTGTGCGTCTCGTGGCGAGCAACAACTATCCTGCGGCGGGACAGAATACTCCGATATTCCAAACGCTCTGGTCCTTTTGGATCATGCGTTCTTCTTTTCGGAGTCCTGCGTATTGCTCGTCCACATTGCTCCATATGCCCATGTTTCGGTCAAAGACCGAGACCACGAACACTCCATTGGGGAGTAGAAGGCTTTCGGCCTTCTTCATGAATTCCAGATAATCCGGAAAGTAGTACAGCACTTCGCAGAGGATGATGCACTGGAACTTTTCGCCTTTGGCGGCGGCCCTGTTAAGGAACTCCCAGGCATCAGCAGTAACGAATTGGTGCCGGGGATTAGGATCGTTTTCTTGCGCCATGACAATGGCACTTGTGCAGGTGTCGAAGCCTACCACGTCGTGATCCATGAGTCGTTTCGTGAGCCAGCCCGGGCCACATGCAACGTCGAGGACGCGGCCGTGCGGGGTATGTGCTTTGACGAGCTGGGCGAGCATATCGAGTTTTTCATGCTCATTCTCGAGATTGTCCCAGACACCTTCATCGTACTGGCGATCCCACTCGGAACTGTGTGTGATTTGGACGCCACGAATTCTCCAATACTTGCGATAGAGTTTCGAAGGTATTGAAGAGATGAATGAGACAAAGGACGAGAACAATCCTTGACGGACGTTCGGGGTTTGGGGGGCGAGGCTTTCGCCTGCTGTGACTGAGTTCATGAGGAAAAATCCTGGGTATGTTGTTGTGCTGAGAAAATGTCAGTGAACGGTCTATTTTCATAATAACATTAATTTAAAGAATGTCTAGTTCTCTGTTTATGAACAAAGAAGTGTCCTTAAAAGCACCTAAAATCCGCGGATATTTGGGTTATCCCCAATACAAGAATAGAGCGTCCTCGCAAAAGATGTAGGGCGTGTGATAATGGCGCCAATATGAAACCGATCGCAACGACGGTCTTGACATTTGTCGTAATTGCAGGTTTGAGTCTGCCGCTTTTCAAAGCTAAGGCAGACATCACATCGGGACTTGTTGGGTATTGGACGTTCGATGAAGGGACGGGTTCGGTTGCCGGAGATTCAGGTTCAGGAAATCATGATGGAACCATTAACGACAGTCCTTTGTGGGTTGCCGGAAAAGTAGGGTCGGGCGCTCTCGACTTCAGCCTCGGTGGTACCGTATCTTTGGGAGTAATTCAAGACACATATCCGTTGTCTGAATGTGCATGGATCAAAACGTCTTCGGAGGGTACTTCAGGATATATCATTAGCTCGCTTCATTTCTCAATCCCATATACAGGCAATGGAGCGGATCAAATAGGGGCGTATAACAATATGGGAATTGTGGTGTCAGACTCGAATGTTATTGATGTCGGCACATGGCATCACGTATGTATCACAGCAGATGACACCGGTAATGCAACAATTTATATCGACGGAGATGCAAATGCGAGCGGCAATATCGGCGTACAGACAGCAACATCTGCATTCACGGTCGCCGCAACGTCGTTTCCGGGCATCATTGATGATGTGAGGATTTATAGTAGGGAACTTTCATCTTTGGACGTGTCAGAGCTCTATGACACAACATCTGGTGCGGCTCCGGACACGACGGCGCCAGTGGTATCGTCTGTGGCATCATCAACAACCGCGACGACCGCATCGGTAACTTGGGACACGGATGAAGCCGCCGATTCACAAGTGTTCTATGGCCTTGATACTTCATATGGGAACTCGACGACACTTGATACAGCCACGACAACGTCGCATGACGTACCTATAACAGGTCTTTCGCCGTCGACACTTTATCACTTCAAGGTTGTTTCGGCTGATGATTCAAGTAATGTCGGATCATCGACTGATCATACTTTTCTTACGCAGGCATCCGATGTTGATCCACCAGTTATATCGAATATAAGTGCGTCTGGTATAACAACTTCAGCGGCAACCATAGCATGGACCACGGACGAGGTTGCGGACTCGCAGGTCTATTATGGTTTGACGAGTTCGTACGGTAGTTCAAGTAACTTGGATTCGTCGCTGGTCACTTCTCATTCGGTAGGACTTACGAATCTTCAAGCCGGTACGACATATCATTATTTGGTTGTGTCACGTGATTCTTCGGACAATACTGCGTCATCAACAGATCAAACATTCGATACGACTGGATCAGACGTTACCGCACCGATCGTGTCTTTGGGTTCGCCGTCTGGAATTCTTGCGGCCGGAACGACAGATGTGACGATATCTGTGGCAACCGACGAAGCGGCAACCTGTAAATATGGAACAAACGCTGGAACGGCCTATGGGTCGATCGCGAGCACCTTCTTAACTACCGGTGGTACGACGCACTCTCAAAGCATCACTGGACTTTCGAGTGGGTCCCATTCTTACTATGTTCGCTGTATAGACGGATCGTCGAACAGTAATGCGTCGGATTTCACAATATCTTTCACTATTGATCAGGCATCTTCAGGCAGTGGGGGCAGTAGGGCAAGGAGTAGTAGTGGAGGCTCTACGGGCGGCAGGTTTGCCGTTACAACGAATAGTCCTGTGTCGGCTAATGGTACGAATTTGGTTTCATCGTATTCGCAACCATCACTTTCACAATTCATTGAACTCCTGATTGCTATCGGCGCGATTTCTCCAGATAAAGCTGCTTCTGCGCGCGCCTTGTATCCGACAACTTCAGTCGCTGCTCCTCCTTCTCTTACGTTCACACGTAATCTGGCGATTTCTTATAGCGGAGCTGATGTACGATCGCTGCAACAATACCTCAACTCGAAGGGCTTTATGGTAGCGCACACGGGTGTAGGATCGCCTGGTAACGAGACGGATCAGTTCGGTAAGGCAACACAGGCTGCTCTGAAGGCGTACCAGACGGCGGTAGGGTTGCCGGCCACAGGCCTCTTTGGTCCTCTTACCAGAGAGGCAGTGTTACGAGGGGCGCCATAAGTAGCATGCTGAACCTGTCCTTGCGGACAGGTTCAGTTTTTCTCGTGCTATACTTTTATCGACTATTCCCATGGAGAAGAAGAACATCAAAGTTTTCATTGTTGACGACGACAAGTTCCTCTTGGGCATGTACTCGCTCAAATTCTCGAACAATGGCTATGACGTCGAGACGACGGTTGGTTCGCTTCCTGCGCTTGAAAAACTTCGCGCAGGCGCAAAGCCAGACATCGTCCTTCTCGACATCATCATGCCGTACATGACAGGTCTTGAACTTTTGAAGACCATTCGCGATGAAAAGCTCGCTCCAGGCGCGATCATGGTCATGCTTACAAACCAAAGCCAGTCTTCTGATATTGAAGAGGCAAAAGCGCTCGGTGTTGATGGTTACATTATTAAGGCGGCGACCATCCCGTCAGAAGTCTTGCGGGAAGTCGAAAAGATTTACGCGGCGAAAAAAGGTAAAAAAGAAGAATAATGGCCACTGACTATAAAAAAGAATTCGAGGATTTGGTCGAGATATTGATCAAGGAATCCGCTTCAGACCTTCATCTTTCCGAGGGACGTTACCCGACCATTCGTGTCGCAGGCTTTTTGGTTCCTTTGATGAATAAGAATGTGCTAACGGCGGAAGACACGGTTGGTTTCGCTGGCGTAGTGCTTACTCCCGAAGACAGACTTTTGTTCGAGAAAGAAAAAGAGATTGACTTCTCGTATACCTACAAAGAGAAAGCTCGCTTCCGCGGTAATGGTTATTTTCAGAAGGGAACAGTGTCGTTCGCTTTCAGGCTTATTCCGAAAAGGATCCGTTCATTCGAAGAATTACGCCTGCCGAAAGTATTAGAGCAATTCTGTGAAAAGCAACAAGGATTCTTTTTGGTGGTCGGTCCGGTGGGACACGGCAAGACCACCACTTTGGCGGCAATGGTCGAGTGCATAAATGAACGACGTGCTGAACATATCATTACCATTGAAGATCCGATTGAATACATTTATGAGCAAAAGAAATCGGTTATTGATCAGCGCGAGGTTCGTTTGGATACCGTAGATTTTGCAACGGCTCTGCGCAGTGTCTTCCGTCAGGACGTTGACGTTATTCTTATCGGTGAAATGCGCGGCATTGAAACCATGGCGACCGCGGTGACTGCTGCAGAGACGGGTCATTTGGTTTTGGCTACACTTCACACCAACAATGCGGCTCAAACGATCAACCGTATTATCGACTCGTTCCCAGCAGCCCAGCAGGATCAGATTCGCATTCAATTGTCATCGACGCTGACCGGTATCTTTTCCCAGCGTTTGGTCCCTGCGGTTTCGGGTGGCCTTGTTCCGGCGTATGAGTTACTTATTTCGAACGCGGCGGTGGCGAATCTTATTCGCGAAAAGCGCGTACACGAGATTCAGACTGTGATCGAAACGGGGCTCGAGCAGGGCATGATCGATATGAATCGTTCGCTTGCCGAATTGGTGCGTCGCGGCGAAATCACAGTCGAGAACGCGCGGCTCTATTCGCCAAATCCAAAGATTCTCGATCGTCTCATCTAGTCTTTAAAATATATGCTTTTCAATTACAGCGCCGTAGACGACAAGGGAAGTGAAGCCAAGGGATCGATTGATGCCATTTCGCTTGAGGTTGCAATTGTATCGCTTCAGCGCCGCGGACTTGTCATCAAGAACATCGATCCTGCAGGCAAGTCTGGTTCACTGTTCTCGCGTGATCTGACATTCCTTTCACGCGTTTCAACCAAGGAAGTGGTGGTTTTGTCGCGTCAGCTTGCGACCCTGTTCGAAGCACAAGTTTCGGCTCTGCGTGTTTTCAGGCTTTTGGCCTCTGAAGCCGAAAATCCTGCCTTGGCAAGTGCTCTTACCGAGATCGCTGACGATTTGCAGGCGGGAAGTGCAATATCAAAGGCTCTCTCAAAACACACGAAAATATTTTCGGACTTTTATGTAAACATGGTTCGCTCGGGTGAAGAATCGGGTAAGCTTGATGAGGTGTTCATCTTCCTTGCAGATCACTTGGACCGTTCATACGAAGTAAACTCGAAGGCGCGTAACGCTCTTATCTATCCGGCTTTTGTTATCTTTACCTTCGTAGTAGTTATGGCGCTCATGCTTACGGTAGTCATTCCGAAAATTTCGACGATCCTTACCGAGTCGGGGCAGGATATTCCGCTGTATACCAAAGTGGTGATTGGGTTGTCGAGTTTCCTTACGACCTACGGTATTTTCTTTCTCGTTGCACTTGTCATCGCAGGTTTCTTTTTGTGGAGATTTTTCAAGACGCCGTCGGGCAAATTGACTTTGGACGAGGCAAAGATTCGTACTCCCTTTATCAAGAGCCTCTATCAGAAACTCTACCTTTCACGTATTTCGGACAATATGAATACCATGCTGGTATCAGGTATTCCAATGGTGCGAGCTTTGGAGCTTACTTCTGGTGTCGTGGGAAATGAAGTCTACAAGCATGTACTTGATGAAGCTACCGAGGCGGTAAAGGGCGGTAGGGCCGTTTCTGACGCACTCGAAGGCAAGAATGTTATTCCAGGCATTATGATCCAAATGATCAGGGTGGGTGAGGAGTCTGGAGAATTGGGCAAGATTCTACATACATTATCGGTTTTCTATAGCCGTGAAGTGGTGAACGCCGTTGATACCTTGGTTGATCTTATCGAACCGGCCATGATCGTGCTCTTGGGTCTTGGTGTGGGCTTCCTTCTGGCTTCAGTGCTCATTCCGATCTACAATATTTCGTCGAATATCTCGTAAATTTAGGCCGCGCCGAAGGCGCGGCTTTTTGTTATCCCCAGCAGACCTTGCGCAAGCAAAATAAAGCTTTTGTATAATGTCTGTAGTTCCCGGCCCGCCCAAGCGCTTGAAGATGACCCAGGCAATTGGTCGAGCATTTGAGCGGAGCGGGAACTCTTATCAGTCAGTTTTATCGGCAAAATATACAGTATATGAAGAATACGAAAGGCTTCACGCTCATCGAACTCCTCGTCGTGATCGCCATCATCGGTATCCTGTCCTCTGTCGTTCTCGCGTCTTTGAACACGGCGCGCGCAAAGGGCGGTGATGCAGCTATCAAGAGCCAGCTCGCGGCTATCAGGCCACAGGCTGAGATTATTTACGACAATCTCGGTAACTACGGTGTAAGCGCTTCGGCTTGCAGTACGTCAAACTCGCTTTTCGCGACGTCGACCGTTTCGAACATGATTGCTTCGCTCCAGAATGCTTCTGGAAACTCGGCAACCTGCAACACTGCGGGTAGCCCGGCTACTTCGTGGGCAGTTTCGATTCCTCTCAAGACTTCGGGCGCAGGCAACTGGTGCGTTGACTCGACCGGTGCATCGAAATCTGGTACGGCTACTTCGGGAGCTTGCAGCTAGTCTCGTGTAGCGATCGATTCTCTCGAATTGATTACAAAACCGCCCATGTGGGCGGTTTTGCTATGCTATAATCTGAATTATGAAAATTCGCACTCAAGGATTTACTCTGATTGAGCTTCTGGTCGTCATCTCAATCATCGCTCTTTTGTCGTCGGTCGTTTTGTCGTCACTTGGCACCGCGCGCAATAAAGGCTATGACAATACAGTTAAGGCGACAATGAAAGAAATGTTGCCGCAAGCCCAGGCGTATCTTGATTCGCATAGCTCTTTGGGAGCAAGCATTTCGTCATGTTCTTCAACGTCTGTCTTTACTGATTCACAATTCGCCCTTATGCGCGCCAATGTCGTGCAAAATATTACCCCAGGAGCGAGCATGACCTGTGCCACTGATTCGTCAGGTACGAAATGGGCGGTGTCTGTCTCTTCTTTGCGTGGCGGCGGTACTTGGTGTATCGATAATAGCCAGGGCTGGTTCAAAGCGGGAACGGCGAATACAGCGACTGGCGCGTGCCAATAATAAAAATACCTATGAAGAGAGGATTCACATTGGTTGAGCTTCTCATCGTCATCGCCATTATCGGCATTTTGACGATGGTTGTCGTTTCATCGACGGGACCGGCCCGAGCACGGTCGCGAGACGATAGGCGAATTGCTGACCTTAAAACAATACAGCTTGGTCTTGCGCTTTATTTCGATCATTATCGGTCATATCCAACGCCTGATGAGGGGCTTTCCAAGCTCACTGATGAAGACCAAGGTTTTTTGCCTTCTATTCCAACGGATCCGAAAACAGGAGCTCTGTACGAATACACCACTTCGGGAGGTGACAAGCACTATTGCTTGGGAGCAACTCTAGAAGGAACGGTACCATCCGATTCGTCATCGTGCACTATTTTGGGTTCAACAGCGAATTATAAAGTAAGTAGATAACATGGAAGCCTGGATTTATCTTCCCGTTTTTATTCTAGGGCTTCTTGTGGGAAGTTTTCTGAACGTCGTCATTCTGCGTTGGAATACCGGTATGGCTATAAGCAGAGGACGTTCAGCCTGTTTTTCTTGCGGCAAGACATTGTCGTGGCATGAACTTATTCCGGTTCTGAGTTTTGTAGCACAAAAGGGAAGGTGTCGTTCGTGCGGTACCAAGATTTCTTGGCAGTACCCTTTGGTTGAGTTGCTTACCGGTCTTATTTTTGTGCTCGGCTTCATAAGTGTGAAGCCGTTTCTTCTAATTGCCGCATTATTGTCGCTTTACGTTGTTATTGCCGTATATGATCTGCGGCACCAAATTATTCCTGATACATTTTCTTATGGTGCTGCATGCGTTGCCTTAGGACTTATAGGTTGGCAGTGGCATGTGACGGGCGTGATTGATTTGTATCAAGTGATTGCTGGACCCACTCTTTTCATATTTTTTTGGTTCTTTTGGGCCGTGTCGCGAGGCAGCTGGATGGGATTGGGAGATGCCAAATTAGCATTGTCGGTAGGGTGGGCATTGGGTCTTTCTGCGGGCATCGCAGCTCTCCTTTTATCGTTTTGGACCGGAGCGATTGTGTCACTTGTTATTATGGTGGCACAGCGCATAAAGCGCCATACCATTTGGTCCTTT
>DATCXV010000026.1:0-51012 GCA_036565605.1 Minisyncoccota bacterium
TTTTTTTTTCCCTGCCATAACGGTTTCATGTAAGTTACTTTGCTGACGGTACGGAAAGTTTCGCTTTTGCTCCGGTGACTGCCTTGCGTTCCTCTTCGGAAAGTTCTATTTCTGAAGCGAATTTCGAGAGTGGTTTGGCGAAGACTGACACACGCTCGCGGGCATAGAGGCTCGAGAAGACGACGCCTGAACCGTTCTCGTCGACGATCGCGGTAGCGAAGCTTTGATTGCCACCAACGCCGGAATCCTTGAAAGCGTTGAAGCGAATGGTCTCGACCGATTGTGTCGAGCGGCGCACGCGCTTTTCCAGGCCCAAGAGGTATGCTTCCATCTCTTTGCGGAAGGCTTCGATGGACTTTACTCCCTGATTCACTTCAGCGATCGCTTCGGCCAAGTTGCCTGTTTTGCCCATAAGGAGCTTTTTAACCGAGCGGCGCAAATGAAATATATCAGCGGTAAGGACAAGAATAAGGATCGCCAAAGCGCCGATGAGAATATTCTGGTCGATGAGCATGACTTCCATACTAGCCCAAAAGTGCTATTCTGGCTATACCATGGGGATTTTCAGCAAAAAACGCATATACGCGGACTGGGCGGCAACGACACCACTGCATTCTCGCGTGGCTGCGGCAATGAAGAAGGCGCGCCGGTCCTGGGCGAATCCTTCTGGCATATATAAGGAGGGGGTTGAGGCGAAGAAGGCTTTGGAAGCCGCGCGCACGAAGTGCGCGCGGCTTATCGGCGTGAAAAACGAGGAAATCTATTTCACTTCCGGTGGTACCGAAGCAAACGGCACGATCATTCAAGGTGTTCTGCGCACCAAGCTCGAGAAGGGCGAGAAGAATGTTCATGTCGTGACAACGGCGATCGAGCATTCATCGGTATTGGAAGTGCTTAAACTCTTTGGTCAGCATGGAGTCACGGTAACGTATGTCGCGCCTGGTCCGGACGGCGTCGTTCGCGCTGATGATGTCTTGAAGGCGATAACACCCGCAACGGCGCTGGTCACGGTCATGCTTGCCAATAATGAGATCGGTACGGTCCAGCCGGTTTCAAAGATCGGCGCCGGCATCCGCAAACTGCGCGCCGAGAAATTCGGTAAAGGAGACCAGATGGGTGCATCGTTTCCGGTCTTTCATGTTGACGCATCGCAGGCGCCCTTGTGGCTTTCGTGCGAAATGGAAGGTTTGCGCGCCGACGCTCTGACGTTGGATGCACATAAGATGCAAGGGCCGAAGGGTGTTGGTGCGCTGATTGTCCGCAGACATGTTTCCTGGGAGCCGCTTATGATCGGTGGTGGCCAGGAGCGCGGCAAGCGCCCGACCACCGAGTCTGTCGAGCTTGCGACCGGTTTTGCTGAAGCGCTCTCGATTGCACAGGAAGGAAGACAGCCGCGCGCAAAGCGAGCGGCGTCGATCCGCGACTATTTCTTCGACCAAGTTTCAAAGCATCTGCCGCAGGCGATTGTAAACGGCTCTCTCGCGGAACGACTGCCCAATAATGTAAACATCTCGCTCCCAAATATTTCTGATCCGGAACTTGCTGTTCTTTTTTTGGATAAAGAAGGCATCGCTTGTTCGACTAAAAGTTCATGCTTGAAAGGGGAAGAGCAATCGTATGTTGTTACGGCATTAGGCGGCGAGCCGTGGCGTGCGAAAAACACCCTTCGATTTACGCTTGCGCCCGACGCGACCAAGCGCGATGCGGATTATATAGTTGGAACCCTCAAGAAGTTGAATGTGTGAACCAGAAGCTTTCTACAGCTAAAAAGATACTTATTATAGGCGATTCCGGTAGAGGAAAATCTACTTTTGCGCGCAGGCTTACGGAAAAAACAGGTTTACCACTTCATTCGACCGATGATTATTTTTGGAAAATTAAATTTACTGTGCCGAATGATAGGCAGGAAAGTATAGAAAAGATTGAAAGGGTGTATGAAAGTGATGCTTGGATCGTAGAAGGTAGTACAACTCATTTGATAAAGCCGGGACTTGAGAAATCAGACATTATTCTTAATTTAGTCTTTCGAAATATTTTCGAGCAGTGGTGGTCGCTTATCTGTCGGAATTGGAATCGAGACAATGAAAAATTGTTCAGTCATCTTATATATGTTGCTCGAAAAAGGTTCGGCATAGGCAATGATAAAGAAAAGAAAAAGAAAGAGCTTCTGAAGCAGTACGAACAGAAAATCATTACGATTGATTCTTACAAGAAGTTGGATCAATTTCTTGTTTAATTAAGTAATAAAAAGCCCGGCATGAATACCGGGCTGCATGTTAGAGCTTGCCTTTGAGGTATTTCTCCCAATAAGGCAACCATTCTTCTCTAAAAAGGCCGAGGTCGACCACGTCCCAGTATTTTCCTTCCTTGAACGTCTCAAGACGGCTTGTGCCCTCAATCTGATAGCCACAGTGCTTACTGTAAGCGAGACTGCGGGCATTAAATGCAATAACACGCGATTGGATCTTGCGTAGGTTGAGGGTGTTAAAACAGTAGTTCAGAAGTTGCATCTTGGCGTCGGTGCCGTAACCCTTGCCCCAATAGCGTTTGTCCCCAATAAATGCACCGGTTGTTGTGATTCGGTCTTTCCAGTCGATGTGATGGGTACCCATCACGCCGATAAGCGTACCGTCCAGGAGACAGACTCCCAGAGTGACCTCGTCTTTATTGTCTTTAAGCTTCATGAACCAATCCCTTTCTTTTTCCGCGCTCATGGGCAGGTATGTGACGAGATATCGGGTGACTTCTCGGTCGTTAATCCACTTGGTAAGAAGCGGCAGGTCTTCTTCTTCGAGAGGACGAAGGAGAGTCTTTTTGCCGCGGAGGAATACGACGCCGGAGGCGTCTTGATTTTTTACTTTCATGGGTATGTAAGGAACTAACAATTGCTGGAACGGGCAAGGAAAATCCCGGCTTGCGTCCAGCCGGGATGCGTTCATCTTTCAGTGGGGATAGAGAGATTTATGCACGCATGTCGGCTTGGCACAAGAGAATAGAGGTCCTCGAGGTAATAGCAAAGGAGCCGCGAATTTCGCAGGTGTTCCAAAGGGTCATATTCTTTTGTGCATGCCTATTTCGCATGATGTTTACAAAATACCTCAATTTCATAACTTGTCAACACTACCGGTGATTTTAAGTTTCCGCCGCTTGAAAAAGACGCCCAAAAACGTTAGGATAGCCGTATTATCGGCGTAACTCCTCACGAATATGCCGCCACTCCAACATTTCACGACCAAAGCAAAAGAAGCTATCCGCCGCGCTCACGAGCTTGCGATCGAGCGCGGACAGAACCATGTTTCGCCGCTCCATCTTCTTTCCGCACTTATTCTGCAAGAAGAGTCGATGGTAGTTGCCATCCTCGAAAAGCTCGAAGTCGATATCATTTTGCTTTCGGATTCGCTCGCAGAGTCGATCGAAGGTGCGAATCCGGGCGCAACTTTGTCGCAGTCGTATCAGATATATCTTACGCCGGAACTTGCCCAGGCTTTGGAGAATTCGTCGAAGGTGGCTGCGGCGCTTAAAGATGAATTCATTTCAACCGAACATCTCTTCATTTCTTTGATCGAGGTGCAATCTGCTGCGTCAGATATTTTGTCGAAATTCCGCATCGATCGCGCTTCAGTTCTGCGCGTTCTTGAAGATCTGCGCACGACCAAGGCCGAGCCGTCCGCTCCGAAAAAACCTCGGGCGTTGGCAAAATATACCAAGAGCCTGACCAAGATGGCGGTCGAAAACAAACTTGATCCGGTTATCGGCCGCGATTCAGAGATCAATCGCATCATTCAGATTTTGTCGCGTCGCACCAAGAACAATCCGATCCTTATCGGTGAAGCGGGCGTAGGTAAAACAGCAATAGCTGAAGGCTTGGCTATCCGCATGGCACAGGGCGACGTACCGGAATCGCTTAAAGACAAGGAATTGGTATCGCTTGATCTTGGTCTTTTGGTTGCTGGTACCAAATATCGCGGCGAATTCGAAGAGCGTCTTAAAAACATCATGAAGGAGGTTGAGCGCTCCGAAGGTCGCGTCATTTTGTTTATCGACGAAATACACACTATCGTCGGCGCGGGTGCGTCGGAAGGTTCGATGGATGCATCAAACATGTTGAAGCCTGCATTGGCCCGCGGCGAATTGCGCGCGATTGGCGCTACAACTTTAAAGGAATACCAGAAATACATCGAAAAAGATCCGGCTTTGACGCGTCGCTTCCAGCCGGTCTATGTCACCGAGCCTTCTGTTGAAGATGCGATCGCAATTCTGCGCGGTCTTAAAGAAAAGTACGAGCTTTATCACGGTGTACGCATTACTGATGATGCTATTGTTGCAGCGGTAAATCTTTCTTCGCGTTATATCAGTGACCGTTTCTTACCAGACAAGACGGTGGATCTTATCGACGAAGCAGCTTCTGCTTTGAAGATCTCGCTTGAATCCAAGCCGCCGCTTTTGGAGGAGACGCATCGCCGCATCATGCGTCTTGAGATCGAACGTGAAGCTTTGAAGAAAGAAGGTGATGACAAGGCTGCCAAGGCTCGCATCAAGGCGATCGAAAAAGAGATCGCGGACGAAAAGGAGAAGACGCAGGAGCTAGAGCTGAAATGGAAGGGTGAGAAGGAATTGCTGACCGGTATCAAGGCTCATAAAAAAGAGCTCGAGAAGCTGCGCCAGGAAGCTGACGCTCTTGAATTGAAAGCCGAGCTTTCGAAAGTCGCCGAGATCCGCTATGGCAAAATCCCGATGATCGAACGCGAGCTTGATCTTAAGTTGAAGAAGCTTAAGAAATTGCAGTCGTCTCGTCGCATTTTGAAAGAAGAGATTACTGCCCAAGATATTGCGGATGTGGTTTCGAAATGGACGGGTATTCCGGTCTCGCGCATGCTTGAAGAAGAAGCGCACAAGCTTATGCGCATGGAAGGCGAGCTTGAAAAGCGTGTGGTTGGCCAGGACGAAGCAGTGAAAAAGATTTCCGACACCATCCGTCGCGCTCGCGCAGGCATAGCCGATCCGAATAGGCCTTTGGGTTCGTTCCTTTTCCTTGGACCGACTGGTGTAGGTAAAACCGAACTCACCAAGGCGCTGGCTGAATTCATGTTCGATGATGAAAAGGCTTTGATCCGCGTCGATATGTCCGAATTCATGGAGAAGCACTCAACTTCAAAACTCATTGGTGCGCCGCCAGGATATGTCGGTTATGAAGAAGGCGGAGCGCTTACCGAAATGGTTCGCCATCGCCCGTACTCGGTCATTCTCTTTGACGAGATCGAGAAAGCCCATCCGGAAGTCTTCAATATCTTGCTGCAGGTTTTGGACAATGGTCGTCTTACAGATACCAAGGGCCGTGTCGTTAACTTCAAGAATACGGTCATCATACTGACGTCGAATATTGGCGCACAGTACATTGATCGTATGGAGAAAATCGGTTTTGCCGCTGATTCTGGATCGAAATCTCGCTATACAGATATGAAGGCAAAGGTCACCGAAAGCTTGCGTGATTACTTCAAGCCCGAATTCCTCAACCGTCTGGATTCGATCGTCATCTTCGATATTTTGTCACCAGAAGCAGTTAAGACGATCGTGAAGATCCAGGTGAATCAGGTTATAAAACGCTTGGCCGAAAAGGAAATCAGGCTCGACATCGCGCCGGCGGTCTACGAATATCTGGCCAAGGAAGGTTATGATCCGCAGTATGGCGCACGACCATTGAAGCGTTTGATCCAAGAAAAGATTCTTACGCCGGTCGCAGGATTTATGATCTCGCAAGGCGTGGGCTCGGGCGGATCGATCTCGGTCACTCTGAAGAATGGCGAGTTCGCCTTTGACGTGAAGAAGGGCAGGAAGGCGGTACCGCTGAAGCTTGACGACGTTGTGTCGGTCACGGAACGAACTGCTTAAATAAGAAATGAAAGAAAAAGCCGCAGTGAACCTGCGGCTTTGCGTTATCAGGCTATCGCCATATCTGCGAGTACGGCGCACTCTTTTGCAATCATTTCATATTTCAAGCGCTCGTTCTCTCTGTCTCGCGCCTTACGCTCCTCGATATAGGCCAGAATGGGCTCTGCGATCTCGTGAATATCCGAGAATTCGGCGGCCATCTGTTCCGCGATCTCTCTGTCCATATACCTAGATGAAGCATCGCTCTTCAAAAGAAAGGCGATGCGTCGTCGCAGGTCTTTATGTTCAGGTTCTTGGAAGCGGCAATACCAGTAGCACAGATAATATTGGATATTCTCGTTGCTTTTTGCGATCTCAACAACGAATTGCACCTGGCTTAAGACCAGATCTTTCGGAGAATTCTTCTCTTTGCTGAAAGAGAACGCCGTTTCGGCATACCACTCTAGCGCGTCTTCCCATATTTCACGAGGCTGGGATTGACCAGACGCTTCCAATTCAACGATATGACGCATGCGTTGATCTGCCAGGTATTTCCATTTGTTGCGGACAGGACCGATCTTGGCTCCATCGCACCAATCCAACATAAGCCATTGAAATGGATTGAAGCCTGAGGTGTAGCCTGGTCCATTGCCGGTTTCAAGATCCTTGAGAGAGAATCTTTCAAAAAGCTCTTCCGCAAGAGGATCGTCTTCGGGCAGGATTGAGAGTAACTGGAGAATCTCCTTTTCGTAGTCTTCATCCGGATGCTCATCCCTCATTTTGCAGACCAGATTTGCTCCGGCACGCACAAGCTTGAGGGGAAGCTTCTCGAATTCGACGCCGCGACGACCGTGCCAATTACCTCTGTGATCGGCTGGGTCATACCACCAATGCGAAGGAATATCCTCTCGTTTCGCAGCGAGAAGCACGGCAAGTGCGCGAAGTTTGTAAGGCTTAGCGACTTGAGAAAGCAGGATCTCGTTAAGGTCTTTGCCTTCCCGCTGTTTAAGCTCGAGCCATTGTTTCCAGAGGCGATCCTCTTTTGAGGGTTTGATGATGCCGGCCAGACGCAGCAGTCTCTGTATATGCGCGATGAACTTTCGAATATTCACTGCTTATCCTTTGTTGAGGTTGAGTTTTGAGGTTAAAGATCTCTGCGATGGATATTACCCCTTTGGGATAGGTCGTCAAATTTGCTTGTGATAACGGCAAAATCTGGTACAGTATCAAATATCGCGTAGGTGGTAGAGTGGTCAATTACAACAGACTGTAAATCTGTCGCCCATTGGGCTACACAGGTTCGAATCCTGTCCTACGCACCCAAACTTGCATGGCCGAAATCTATCCTAAAGCGTACTTCGGCGGCTCGATCGTATCCATTGATGATGCGAAACTTTCCGTGGCCTGCTCGGCAGTGCTGTACGGCCTGTCAGTCTACACCGTGCTGCCAGTGGTGCGGACCAAAAAAGGTATGGCTGCGTTCCGGCTTGAAGATCACTATGCACGCCTTATCAATTCGGCCAAAGTGATCGGCATCGATTCGTTCGAGAAAGACTTTGATCTCAAAAAATTTAAAGCAGCGGTAGTAAGTGTGGTTTCTGTGAACAAGATTAATGCGACTGCCTTCATCCGTGCTACGGTCCATGTTTCTGCACTGGTGCCCGGTACACGATCTCGTGGTTTACCAACAACACTTTCTATTTTCGCGTACGAAGCGAATCCGATTATCACACAAAGCGGAGCGCGTCTTAAGACATCGGTTTGGCGACGTGTGCCTGATTACGCTATTCCATCCCGTGCCAAAGTGAACGGTGCATACGTTAATTCCGTCTTGGGCAAACAAGATGCTATCGATTCCGGATATGACGATTGTCTTTTCCTTGACGCGCAGGGACATATTTGCGAACTTTCTGCGGCCAATATCTTTATCGTCCGAGACGGTGCTTTGATCACTCCTGATCGTGCAAGTGATATCTTAGAAGGCATCAATAGAAAGACGGTCATCGAACTTGCCCGACAATTAAAAATTCCTGTCATCGAGCGCTTGATCGATCTGACGGAATTATATGTCGCAGACGAAGCGTTCGCCTGTGGAACATCGGCATTTGTTGCGCCGATTATTGAAGTAGATACACGAAAGATTGGTGCAGGCAAAGAAGGTGCGATTACCAAAAAAATTCGTGAAGCGCATGCAAAGCTTTTGCGAGGTGATGGTCCTGCCGCCGCACGTCTGTTAACAATTCTCAAATAAAAATATGAGACGCATTGGGAACGTTCAGGCCCTGATCATTATCATCATCGCCATGTTCTTTGATGCTCTTTCTTTGATTCCGGGCATAAGCGAGTACGTTGCTATCGCGGGTCAGGGTATTTTGGGCGTCGCGTTGTATCTCTGTGGCGTAAATGTCTTTAAAAGCAAACCAGCAGCGCTGTATATTATTTCAACCATTATCGAAGCCATTCCCGGCATAAGTGTCATCCCCATGTTTACGATCGAGGCTGTGGCTCTGATCGTCATGTCGCGGCGCCGATAATATTGCGCTTTTGTAGGGCTCGTGCTAATATTGCCGCACAACGAACAGTCTATATACATAGCCATGTCCCAGGATCAACTCATCATTTTGCGCAATAAAGAGACCGGCGAGGTCTATTACACGCGCAAGAACAAGCGCAAGGTAGAGCGCAAGATCGAGCTCAAGAAATACTCGAAGAAGCTCCGCAAGCGCGTTACGTTCAAGGAATCGAAGAAATAAGAAAAATCCCGCCACGTGGCGGGATTTTTCTTTGAAGCAATGTTCATGTGCGGGCATCGTGGGTTAAGTACTAGGGTGGTGAGGCACTGTAAGGGTATTTTAGCGGATTTTGAGGAATTGAAATGAGGTGTGTGGATCAGGCGTCTGTTTCCACTATTTGACAACTGAATCAATGATTTGATGGATTGTGCTATCTAATTGAGCTTTTGTAATCAGATATGCATCTGCTGAATTATATTTTGTATTGAACAAGAAAATATACTCCACAGTATTATTTTCTGGGAAGAACATGTATGCTCCGCCGATGGAGTTTTTGCCTTTCAAACCAGTATAGGACAAATCTTTTCTTAAATACGTGTAGTATTCGTGATTTTTGTAAGTTGATTTTTCAAGATTAATCGCCTCGTTTGTATTCGATGACGCTACAGAAGCATACTTCTTCAACGTATCTTCAATTATTGAAGTCTTGTATTTTGAGAAATCTTCAGGTGAAGTTTGCTCTACCCATACTTTAAAAATAGGCATCTCATCATAACCTTCAAGACCGTAAAAGGATCTGAGGGCTTTTATGGTAGTGACAACCGAGCTTGAAGCATCCAGTCCAATTTTTATATGAGCATTTTCTCTGTACTCGATGAAAGCCTGATCAATCGATACCGGACCCTTTCCATCAAATACCCCTTTTTCATCAGGACTTACAAGATACAAGTTATTGTTGAGAGTAATCGGGAGAAAAGCACTTAGACCACTCTTTGAAAGAGATTGGCGATTCCACCCTTCAGGATCGGGATAGTATCCACGAGATGAGTTGAGTGCAAATATGGTGATAATTCCTACAATAATAATCCCTATAACCCAGGATATTACTTTTTTCATAGTGCAATAATTTTAGCTTACATTTAGTTATTTTTGTAGCAAAAGTTCGCGGGCCGCCATTTGATCCTAACCACTCGGGTCATGCCGATACTAAGTTTTCCTGGCGGGTGATGAGGGAATCGAACCCCCGACAACGGTTTTGGAGACCGTAGTTATGCCACTTAACTAATCACCCAACGCACGATTTATAGCATATTTGGGCTTAAATTGGTATTCGCTGTTATCGCAGTTTGATATTTCTTTACATACATGGTATTTATGTGGCCGGGCACTGCAACTGTTGCGGTCGCTCAAATAAATCTTACTCTCACAGCGCATCGAAAGATGTTGCGATGGGATGGAAAGGAAATATGGGAAGCGTGGAAAGTGTCAGTCCCAAGCGTATCGACTGGAAACAGATCGATTACTTTGTCTCGATCGTCGTAAAGCTTTCTTCGAGCATCACTGAGACATGTAGGAAGGCAAAAATTGGTCCGGAATGCCTTGAATGGTTTGCGGGTGAAGGCAGAAAGGACTTCGAAGAGTTTCTTGCGCGGTTCGTGTGGTGGTATGCACTCAGAAACAAGGATCTGGGACGCAGCTGGTCCAAGATCTGCAAGGTTTCCGATTCGAATCTGCGCATGGCGCTTTCGACGGTGGATCTTACGACGCATCTTGGTAAACGACTTATCGCTGCTTTTCCTGAATGTTTTTGTAGCGCTGGTGCCGAAGAAACGGGTCCGGTTCCGCTTTCGGTGCTGCAGCAACATGCTCGATATCACAATAAGATCCATCGCTTAGGACACCACAATCCAGAGGAAAAGTTGGTGTTCACACAGTCGGTTAAACATCACGGGATTCCATTTTTCTGGGCATGCTGGAGCCCGAATTATCCGGATTACAATCCCGATTGGGTTCTGCTCACCAAACATCATCAGGCGAAGTTTGGAGATATCCTCGATGTCGCTGGTGCAAAGTACTTCGTCGTGCAATGCGAGCTGGGCAAGCATGGTGAAAAAGAATGCTGTCTTGTACCCTTGGGGTGTATTGATCCGGAAAAGTAGCACATTCAAGCGATCCGTTCGTGGGTCGCTTTTTTCATGTGGGAAAACGTATACTAAGCGTATGGACAACGAACCGCTTGCCAACCGTATCCGTCCGCAAACCCTCGACGAATTCGTGGGTCAGGAAGAGTTGGTCGGTCCTGGAAAGTCTTTGCGTAAGGCGATCGAAGACAAGCATTTATTTTCGTTTATTTTGTGGGGACCGCCAGGTGTTGGCAAGACGACTTTGGCCCGTATCTATGCACATGCTTTGGATGCGCGCTTTTATGAACTTTCCGCTGTGTCGGCCGGCAAAGAAGATATTCGAACAATTGTTGATGACAATTCGCTTTTGGATCAGCGGCCGAAAGTGTTGTTTCTGGATGAAATCCATCGCTTCAACAAAGCACAACAGGATTTTCTTTTGCCGTTTGTCGAATCGGGAAAGCTTACCTTGATTGGTGCCACGACCGAAAACCCAAGCTTCGAAGTTAATTCTGCATTACTGTCGCGTGCCCGGGTGTTCGTGCTCAAGTCACTTTCTGAAGACGAGATCAGAAAGATCTTGAAGCGTACCAAGATGAAGATTCCAAAGGATGCCTTGGATTGGCTTTCTAATCTGGCGAACGGAGATGCGCGCATTGCCTTGACCGCCTTGGAAAATGCAAAGCGCCTTTATGAGACAGTGACAATTGAGAATTTGAAATCCGCTTTTGAGCAGGTCTTTATTCGTTTCGATAAGAAAGGTGACGAGCACTACGACACTATATCTGCCTTCATAAAATCGATGCGCGCCGGTGATGCGGATGCGGCGTTGTATTATCTTGCACGCATGATAGAAGGCGGGGAAGATCCGAAATTTATAGCCCGACGAATGGTTATTTTCGCTTCAGAAGATATCGGCCTGGCTCAGCCGACAGCTTTGGTTGTCGCAAATGAAGTTTTTCGTGCGGTAGAAACGATCGGATTGCCGGAAGCGGCTATCAATCTGGCACATGGCGCATCATATCTGGCTCTTGCTGCAAAAGACCGTTCGTCATATGACGCATATTTCGAAGCGCTTGATGATGTGCGCCGCTTTGGTAACCTGCCGGTCCCGCTCAAGATCCGCAATGCCCCCACCAAATTAATGAAAGAATTGGGGTACCACAAGGGCTATAAGAAATATGATACAGATAGTCTTTTGCCTGACAAAATAAAAGGAAAAAAGTATTTAAAGCGCAAAGGTAAAAAAGATTGACATGGTCCTGTCTTTGTGGAGAATGAGGGACAGAATCTGTTAATTCACATGAAAGAAACCAGGATCAAACCTGATGCCTACACACGTTTGGGCTTCCAAAAGTTTTCTGAAGAAATCCATATTTCTTCAGGTTCAATACAAGCCTCGGATATAAATGTGAAGCTAAGAACAGCTAAGGTGATTAACTTTGCCGAAGCTTATTTAAAGGTGAATCCTCAGCGGGTTTTTGAGATTCCGCGAGCTTCATCGGTGGCAATCATCGTGGCGGTTGCTGCTCCATTGAAATGTATCATCGACGAGCGTTTCTACAATAGAGCTTCGCTCGAAGGGTTGGGTCCGCTTGCAGAGGGTGCGGGACCGTTGCTTGCATGTCATCCGGATTTTCCAGATGGTGCGATTACGGTAGCTACTCACCTTATGAGTGAGCACGGTCATGCTGCTACCCTCCATCATTACTTGTGGAAGATCATTAAGAACCAGGCGGTTAAGTCGCTTGCCATCTTGCCTCATATGGATGTTTTGGAGGGAAGGAAGTTGTTTGCCTTTGCCAAGCTCACATGACACAAGTCCGGACAACGTGTCCGGATTTTTTTATGCAGTTTATGCAAGAAATTCTCTCACCGCACTTTCGATTTCGGTCGTTTGAGATGGGTTAAACCAGCGGATCGCTTTTTCTCGCGAAAACCAAGTCATCTGGCGCTTCGCGAATTGTACGATTTCAATTTTGAGGCGCGAAATCATTTCGTCCTTTGTTACTTTTTTCTGCACATATTGTGCTACGTGTCGGTATTCGAGCCCGAATTCGTAGAGACGTTTCCACGACACGCCGCGATCATGCAAATGCTTCACTTCTTTTTCCATTGCTTCGCCTTCCATGCGCTTTTCCAGACGTGTATAGATCTTTTGTTGTAGAGTTTCGCGATCCGCGGTAAGTCCAATCCAGAGCGTTTTGAATCGTTTCGTCCGTTTCGCTTTCGGAACATTGCCCAAAGCCATGGCGATCTCGATGGCACGTATGATACGAACCTTATTGTACGGATCGATTGAACGAGCGCGCTTCGAATCAAGCTTTGCAAGTTTTTTCATAAGGTCTTCGCACGATTCTTTTGCAAGCTCTTCACGAAGTTTTTTGTTTGGTTTTACGGAAGGAAATTGGGTTCCATATATCAGCGTATCGATATAGAAACCGGTGCCTCCGCAGATGATGGGAAGCTTGCCGCGCGAAATGATGTCTTCGATGGCGACGCTTGCCTCTCGCTGAAAATCTTCGACGCTGTAGCGTGCCTTAGCGGGGTCGGCGACATCAAGCAGATGATGCCTGACGCCCTTCATTTCGGATTCGGTGATTTTGCCAGCGCCAGTGTCGAGGCCGCGATAGACCTGGCGCGAATCGGCCGAAACCACTTCGCCGTCAAAGCGCAAAGCCAAAAGGACCGCAAGGTCGCTTTTTCCGGTTGCGGTTGGTCCGCAGACCACGACGACTTTGGGCAATTCTTTTTTCATGACCGTCCTAACTGGTCGGGATGCCGGGATTCGAACCCGGAGTCACACGTACCCGAAACGTGTATGTTAGCCGTTACACCACATCCCGATGCTTAAGCAGGATACTTGAATCACCGTCATTTTTCAATATATCCACAGACAATGTTGGTGCCGGAGGAGGGACTTGAACCCTCACGCCTTGCGGCACGCGATTTTGAGTCGCGCGTGTATAGCCAATTTCACCACTCCGGCTTCTTACAAAAAATACACCAAATTTGATATTTTCTCAATGTCTTCGCTGACATGATAGAATATTCGCCATGACATCCCAATTTTTTGGAGACTCCATTTTTTGGATCGAGACGGATAAGATTCGTCCGAATCCGTATCAGCCACGCCGCGAATTCGATGAAGCCGCTTTGCGAGATTTAGCCGAATCAATCCGCATGTACGGGCTGCTTCAACCATTAGTTGTTACACGCAGCGAAATACAGAAGGAAGACGGCTTGGTTGTCGAATACGAACTTATCTCGGGTGAGCGTCGCTTGCGCGCTTCGAAACTACTCGGCCTTGCGCAGGTTCCAGCCATTATCCGTTCAAATGCCGAAGATGCTCGATTAAAGCTTGAGCTGGCCATTATCGAAAACCTCCAGCGTGAGGATCTTAATCCGGTCGAACGTGCCCGTTCGTTCCAACAGCTGGTGACCGAATTCGGTCTGAAGCACATTCAGGTCGCGCAGAAGATTGGTAAATCGCGCGAATACGTCTCGAACACCATCCGCATCCTTGCCTTGCCATCGGATATTATCGACGCTTTGTCGCAAGGCAAGATCTCTGAAGGCCATGCACGACCGCTTCTTATGCTCGGAGATCGTCCGCAAGAACAGTCGACCTTGTTCAAAGAGATCATGTTCAAGCGTCTTACTGTGCGTGAGACGGAAATGATTGCGCGCAAAATTGCTGTCGAAAAGACTCGTAAGAAAGAACGCATGTTCGACCCAGAGATGCTTGATATGGAGCGTCGTTTGTCCGAAACGTTCGGTACCCGTGTGTCGATCGAGCAAAAGCAGAAGGGAGGCAAGATCACTATCGACTTTTTCTCGCCTGACGATTTGAAAGCCATCATGAAGGCGATCGAAAGCCACAGTACGGCAGAAGTAAAAGCCGAAGTCGCTGCGGTTAAGGAGATGGAAAAATCTGAAGTGATCCCAACGGAACCTGTTGTTGCCGTCGACGACCGTTCGAAGGATGAAAAGAAGGAAGATGAGAGTTCGGAGGATCTCTATTCGCTCAAGAATTTCTCGCTCTAAAGAAAAAGGCCGCCCGGAAGGGCGGCTTTGTGTGTTGCTAAGCAGCTTTGCGGTTGGCAACCGAGGCGCTTGGATCGACATGGACATAGACGATCTGGCCTTTGGGCAGGATCATACTGCCCGACATACTACTCGGCCTTCTTCTTTCTCGCAAATCCGCGTTTCTTTTTCGGTTCTTTGAGAATTTCTAGGGCGCGGGCAAGCTCGATGGTGTAGACATCGTCCGGAGCTTTGACCGACCTGAAATCTGCATCATGAACAATGTAAGGACCGAAGCGGCCAATATTTGCAGTAATAGTTTTGCCGGTTTCTGGATGCATGCCTAGTTGGCGAGGAAGTGACAAGAAATGAACTGCCTGTGCCAAGGTGACTTCTTCTGGTTTCACTTCTTTAGGCACTGAAGCGCGTCTCAGTACTGGTTTTTTTACTTTCTTGCCCGTAGTCTCGCCGGTGGGCACTTCGACGTATGGTCCGTATTTGCCGGTCTTAAGGGTAATTTCCTGGTTGTATTGTGGATGAATGCCAATCACTTTGTCTTTAGGCAATTCTTTGCCGTCGATGGTCAGAGCGCCATCGCAATCGGGGTAGCGTGAGCAGGAAAGGAACTTGCCGCCACGACCAAGTTTCACTACCATCGGTGATCCGCATTTAGGACAGGTGATGGATGGGTCGGCGTCGCCAAGCGTTGTTGCCTTCTCAAGTTTTTCTTTTGCCTTCACTTCTTTGATGAAGGGTTTATAGAAATCCGAAAGAGTTTTTTCATACGCCATTTCGCCGTTCGCAATCGAGTCGAGTTTGTCTTCCATCTCGGCGGTGAAGCCGTCGCTTATGTATTGATTGAAATTGTCCTCAAGGAACGTCGAGACTACTTCACCGGTGTCGGTGGGCTTAAGCGATCGGCCTTCCTTGGTGACATACTCGCGGTCTTCAAGGGTCTTGATGATCGAGGCATAGGTTGACGGACGGCCGATGCCGCGAGCTTCCAACTCTTTAACAAGACCTGCTTCAGAATAGCGGGACGGTGGTTCGGTGAATTTCTCGGTGGCGGTGATATCAATAAGAGTTAAAGGGTCGCCTTGTGCGATTTTAGGTAGCTCGACATCTTCGCCGCGAGCTTCTGGATCTGCCTCGAGCCATCCTTTACAAAGTGTGCGCGAGCCGTTTGCCTGGAAGTCCGGGATTGGTGCTTTAGCGTCTGAGACATTGGCAAGAATCTTCGTGCGCATAATGCGCGCGTCGGCCATCTGCGAGGAAACAGCGCGGGCCCAGATAAGTTCATACAGCTTTTTCTGATCGTCGTCGTGACCCGCTTTTAGTTTAGAAGCGTCGGTGGGGCGGACAGCTTCGTGTGCTTCTTGGGCGTTCTTGGATTTGGTCGCGTAGGTGCGTGTCAGCACAGCTTCCTTGCCGTATGTTTTTTCAATTACTACTGCGATCTGAGTCACGGCTTGTTTTGAGAGGTTGGTTGAGTCCGTGCGCATGTACGTGATATAGCCAGCTTCGTAGAGCTTTTGCGCCGCGCGCATGGTGCGCGAGGGTGAAAAGCCCAAGCGGGTCGATGCGGCCTGCTGAAGTGTAGATGTTGTAAAAGGGGCGCGCGGCGCACGTTTCGCTTCGCTCTCTTCAACCGACTTCACGATCCACGAGCCTTTTTTACCAGACTCGACGATACGATCTGCTTCCTTTTGTTCTTTTGGCTCCTCTGTGCACATCAAAGGAAGCGGTACTTTTTTCGATGTCTCGGTCTGTACGGCGATGGTGAAATATCGTTCAGGCTTGAATGCTTTTATCTCGCGCTCGCGTTCAACAAGAATGCGCAGAGCAGGCGACTGTACGCGGCCCGCTGACAATCCGTAGCGGACTTTTTTCCAAATGATACCGGAAAGGTCATAGCCGACCAGGCGGTCGAGGACGCGGCGCGCCTCCTGGGCGCGCCGCAGGTTTTGGTCGATATCACGTGGATGCTGGAGTGCCTCCAAAATGGCATCCTTGGTGATCTCGTGGAAAACGACACGGCGAACCGGCTTTTTGCCGAAGTTCACCGCTTGCGCCACATGCCATGCTATCGCTTCGCCTTCGCGGTCGGGGTCGGTCGCGAGCAATACTTCGTCGGACTTCTTGGCAAGCGACGAGATCTCGGCCAATACTTTTTCCTTTCCGGCCGACACTTCATAGTGTGGCACAAAGCCCTCCATGTCGATTGCTTTCTTGTTCGACTTAGGCAGGTCGCGCACGTGTCCGACCGACGCAACGACGGTGTAATCAGGTCCCAAATATTTTCCGATGGTCTTTGCCTTGGCTGGAGACTCGACAATGAGGAGCTTTCCCATATGTTGTGGCCAGTATTGCATGAAGGGAAAGTGCTTGGCAAGAAATATTCAAAGAACGAGCAAGAAAAAAGCCGCGGTTAGGCGGCTTCGGTGACAGATATTTTTTCTGCGGATCCTAAAGCATGACTTAGAGCACATCGTGCGTCCATGCAAACGAAACATTCATCAGGATCGAATCTTCGCGTGTCGTGATGATATATCGCATGCGGGCCGTCGATCGTGACGAAACTTCCAGATTCAACTTTCGAAGACACAGGATCGTCAGGCACGTCGCCATTGTATTTCATCGTATATATGACGTCCTGTTCAGCGTCGACAAGTCCTGCTTTTCTAAACTCTTGCTGAAGAACGTTTTCTGTTCGTTCTACGCCGGGGCGCAGACCGACAATGTAGACATTGCATCCACATTCGCGCAAAAGGCGTTTCGAAATCAGATAGAGTCTGGACTTTTTCCTGCCAAATCGACCGTACAACACCTCATACAGATTCATAAGGGCGTCGCAGGCGATCATGATCGCAACGATGCCTACAATAAAAAGCGTGAGGGAAGAGAGATGGGAACGCATAAATAAGAGCTTCTCTATTTACTGTAAGCTCTCGCGATATTTTCCGTCAAGACGGATTTCTCCTAAACTTTCTTCAATAATGCCTTTCAATTCAAGAAGCGAGATAAGGGCGCTGGCTTCGGCTACGCTCATGCCGAGTTTCTCGACTAATTCTTCACGTGGCATGGGATGGTCGAGAATCGCGACAACGCGGCGCTCTTCATCTGAAAGTTCAGAGAGTATACTGTCGAGTGCTCCTTCTTCAACGGCGGAAAGTTCGAAGCCTAAAGCGTCGATTAAATCTTCGCCGCCGGTGATAGGTGTCGCGCCTAGACGAATAAGAAAGTGTGGGCCGGCGGAAACAGATGAAAAGATTCCGCCAGGTACGGCAAAAACATCACGGTTGAATTCTGTGGCGTGTTTAGCGGTAATTAGTGTGCCCGATTTTACTGTTGATTCGATGACCAAAGTCGCCTTGGCCATGCCGGCCATGATGCGATTACGTTTAGGAAAGGTCCATTTATTACCCATAACCGTTTCTTCAAATGGAGACAGAAGTGCACCGCCGGCTTTCAATATCCGATGTGCCAGATCCACATGTGCCGCGGGATATATTTCTTCATCGGCAAGCCCTGAACCAGGCACGGCTATGGTCTTTAGTCCGTATTCAAGTGCCGTTTCGTGCGCGATCGAATCGATACCATAGGCGAGTCCCGACACGATGACCACCGGCAGACCACGAAGAGCAGAGATCAATTCGCGGCAGACCTCTTTTCCATAGTTTGTGTTCTTGCGCGTGCCGACGACCGTTAAAAAGATTTGATCATTCGGTGGCAGCATGCCTCGCACATACATTTTGTCGGGCAGATCGTCGCAATGGCGTAAAAGTCCGGGATAATCGCCGGGCTGAATGGTGCGGATAGGAAAGTTCATATTGTTTTTCTTGTTCGTGGCTTTCAAAGCGGTTGTACGCTATCATGGCGAGATAAAGAAAAGATAAAGAAATGCTCGATATTAAATTTATCCGAGAAAATAAAGATCTGGTCAAGGCTGGAGCGCGAAAAAAGCACGTTGATATCGATCTTGATGCTCTGATCGTATTGGACGATAAGCGAAAGGCGCTGACTGCTTCGTTTGAAGCTAAACGTGCCGAGCAAAACGCCGTCTCGGCTAAACTGCCTTCGGCTGATGCTGAAACCAAGGCAGCCCTTCTTGAATCAATGAAGAAGGTGAAGACTGATATGCAGGCTGACGAAGAAGCTTTGAAAGAAATGATGAAAGAATGGCAGGCCATGATGCTTCGTGTACCCAACATGCCGGACATTTCGGTTCCGGATGGTGTAAGTGATGCGGATAATAAAGAAGTGCATACCTGGGGCGAGAAGACGCAGTTTTCGTTTCAGCCAAAAGATCATATCGAGCTTATGACCAAGCTTGATCTGCTTGATCTTGAAAAAGGAACCGAGACCGCGGGCTTCCGTGGTTACTATTTGAAGAATGACGCTGTGACCATGAACTTTGGTCTTTGGCAGTTCGTGCTCGATCGTTTTGTGAAAAAAGGATACAAGCCGATGATGGTGCCGTCGCTTGTTCGCAAGCAGCCTTTGTATGGCACAGGATATTTGCCGCAGGGCGAAGAGGATTTGTACAAGACGCAGGATGGAGACTATCTTACGGGCACCGCTGAAGTGGCTACGATGAGCTATTTTGCGGACAAAGTCATCGACAAATCTGAATTGCCGATGAAAATTATTGCTTTTTCGACTTGTTTCCGTCGCGAGGCCGGTAGCCACAGCAAGGACACCAAGGGTATCATCCGTGTTCATGAATTCTATAAATTAGAGCAAGTGATTTTGTGCGAAGCGAGTCACGAAGAATCTGTAAAGCATCATGAAGAACTTCGTCGTAATTCTGAAGAAATTTTGGAGGCTTTGAAATTGCCATATCACACGGTGGTTAACTGTGGTGGTGATATTGGTCTCGGTCAGGTAAAGAAATATGATCTTGAAGCTTGGGTCCCATCGCAGAATACTTATCGCGAAACGCATTCGTGCTCGTACTTCCACGATTTCCAGACACGTCGATTGAATATTCGTTACCGTGATACTGACGGCAAGTTGAAATTCGCGCACTCGCTTAACAATACGGCGCTTGCAGGTCCACGTATCCTGGTTCCAATCATCGAAAACTACCAACAGGAGGATGGTTCGGTGAAAGTTCCCGACATTCTAAAGCCGTACCTGGGCAAGGACGTAATAACTAAATAAGGCTATGGCGGAGCGGGCGCTTTTTCAGCAGACAAAGCTTCGAGCTCGCCGCCGCGCCCGCGCTTGGCGACTTCTCGGACTTTCCGTCGCGGCGGCGGCCATCTTGTATTTCTCGCTCAGTCTTTTATCACAATTGAGTGCGCTTCAGATCGAACGTGTAGTGGTCACGGGTGCTCACCGCGTCCCAGAAGAAAACATTCGCGAGACCGTTTTAGCCGAGCTTTCCGGAAATTATGGTGGCATCTTTTCGCGCTCGAACGTATTGCTGTATCCGAAGTCCGCGATCCGCACTGATGTGCTGGCAGTGCCTGCAGTGAAATCCGTGAACATCAGTCGTTCGGATATGCATACGCTGTCGATTGATCTTGAAGAACGTGTCGAAGTTGCACTGTGGTGTGAAGGTCCGATAGGCGAGACCGAACGCTGTTCATCTGTCGACGAAAACGGACAAATTTTTGCGCGAACCACTGTAATCTCTTCGGACCGCTTTGTGTATCGCGGCGCGGTCACGTCAATTGATGAAAGCCGTGATGTGTTTGTTTCGCCGGATTTTCGTAAACTGCAGTTTTTCATGACTCAGCTTTCAGGACTTTCAGTCGGACCACGCGAAATATTTGTTGGCACGGATGGGTACCTCACCATTTCTCTTTCAAATGGTGGAAAAATTATCATCGATGCAACCAGAGATCTTTCAGACGTGCTTTCGGATATCGCACTGGTTATCTCTGACAAATCGGTCGCGCCGGATCTTTTGACGTTTCTGAATAATCTCGACTATATAAAGTTCGACTCGGGCAGCAAGGTGGTGTATAAGATGAAGTAATGAAGGATTTCTGGAAAGACCTCAAAAAGCCCTTTTTCGTGCTCGCACCAATGGCGGATGTAACGGACTGTGCCTTTCGCCGAATGATCGCAAAATACGGTCGACCAGATGTGACCTGGACTGAATTCGTATCAGCAGACGGACTTTGTTCACCCGGACGCAAGGTTCTTTTGAGAGATCTTGAATTCACCGACGCCGAACGTCCCATTGTTGCGCAGTTGTTCACCTCTAAACCGGATAAAATGCGCGAGACGGCGAAATTGTGCCAAGATCTGGGTTTTGATGGCATCGATATCAATATGGGATGTCCGGATCGCTCGATTGAAAAGCAGGGTTGCGGCGCGGCCATGATGAAGAATCCAGAAAACGCTCGGGCAATCATTCGCGCGGCCAAAGAAGGGGCACCGAATCTGCCGGTGTCGGTGAAAACGCGCATCGGTTATAGCAAAAATGAAATCGCGACCTGGATCCCGCAGATCTTGGCTGAAAAGCCTGCGGCGCTTACCATCCATTGCCGTACGCGCAAAGAAATGTCGTTGGTTCCGGCACGTTGGGAACATGTGAGGGAAGTTGTTCTTTTGCGTGACAAACTTTCACCCGAGACGCTTGTCATTGGAAATGGTGATGTTACGGATCTTCCTGATGCGCGTCGCAAGGCCGCCGAGTTTGGTGCTGACGGTGTGATGCTGGGTCGTGCCATTTTCGGCAACCCATGGCTTTTCTCATCCTTACGTAATCCAGATGGAAAAACGACCGTACCGACCATTCCTGAAAAATTACGTGTCGCCGTCGAGCACACTAAATTATATGAGAAGCTTTTGGGAGATATCAAAAGTTTTGCCATCATGAAGAAGCATTACAAGGCATACGTAAACGGTTTTGATGGTGCCAAGGAATTACGCACTAAATTGATGGATGCCAAGGATGCAGCTGAAGTGGAAAGGGAGGTGGAGGCCTTTATCGCGGGCCTTGCTCGTACCTAATTTAGGGTGTGCACAAACCGCTTGCAAAGTCTTGGAGCGGGTGTAACGTTAAGTCAGATCTGACTTGGCCAGAATTAAGAGACTGGCCTTTCGGGAGGGCGGTGCGAACTGCATTGGCGTGCGTCGTGCCGCTCTCCCTCTTATTTCTGCAACAAGCCTGAGGGTGCTTTCCTAAGGGTTTGTGACTGACATTACGCCTACAAGGGCGGAGCGTATGCAGACGCTCCGCCCTTTTGACTTTCTGCTATACTATATTCCAACAATCTTATATGGCTCACGAAGTCTTGTACCGAAAGTACCGTCCAAAGGAATTCTCCGAAGTGATCGGCCAGGAGTCCGTCATTCGTGCTTTGCAGGGTGCGGTCAAGGGCGATGCCGTTGCGCATGCATATCTGTTTGCCGGATCGCGTGGCATTGGTAAAACGTCGATTGCGCGCATCTTTGCCCGGGCGGTAGGTACGTCGGCGAATGATATCTATGAAATTGATGCTGCATCGAATCGCGGTATCGATGATGTACGTGCTTTGCGCGATGCAGTAGCGGTGCTGCCGTTCGAATCTCGCTTCAAGGTTTACATTATCGACGAGGTACACATGCTTACCAAGGAAGCGTTCAACGCGCTTTTGAAGACTCTGGAAGAGCCACCAAAACATGTCGTCTTCATCCTTGCTACGACCGAAGTGCACAAATTGCCCGAGACCATCGTTTCGCGTTGCCAGGTTTTCGAATTCAAACGTCCGACTGCCGAAATTCTTGCCGACACGGTTTCGCGTGTTGCCAAAGCCGAAGGATATGCGATCGAGCCAGCCGCTGCTGAATTGGTGGCACTTGTAGGTGATGGATCGTTCCGAGACACATTAGGCACCTTGGAACGTGTCATTGCGGGAGCCAAGGGTAAGAAAATTTCGCTTGAAGACGTTGAAGAGGCAACCGGATCACCTAAGTCGCAATTGGTGCGGGATTTCGTCGCGGCGCTTTCGCGCCGCGACTCTGTAGCCGCTTTTGCCGCCATCGGCGCGGTCAAAGCGAAGTCGCTTGATCCCAAGCTTTTCTTGGAACTATCTTTGATACTTGTTCGTGCTGCTCTTATGGCCAAGA
The DNA here is from genome assembly GCA_036565605.1 of Minisyncoccota bacterium. Taxonomy (GTDB): domain Bacteria; phylum Patescibacteriota; class Minisyncoccia; order Phycocordibacterales; family UBA6065; genus UBA6065. Next base: position 22,598 of record DATCXV010000026.1, read on the forward strand.
TGAATGTGCCTGACGCGCTTGTGCACGCTTCTGATGAGGATAAGAAATTTGTGACAGCTCTTTTAGTTGATGCAAAGGCATCCGTTGACTCCAAGCTTCTGCGAACAATGCTGGGTGCTTTTGACTATATTGGATCCTCACCGATCCGAGAACTTCCTCTGGAACTGATGGTGCTCGACGTGATCGAAGACAAAGATCCGTCAGCGATAAAAAAATAATTGTATGAAAGATCATAAGGGGTTGCTGGTAGTCATGATATTACTTCCCGCGTTCTCCTTATCGATCACTGCAGATGCCGCAACTTTTTCAAGGAACCTTGTGTTCGGTATGTCCGGAGAAGATGTCCGAGAACTGCAGGTCATTCTTAATAGTAATCCCGATACCAAAATAATATCTGCTGGCGTTGGTTCTCCGGGAAACGAAAGCACCTATTTTGGCCAGCTCACGCTTGTTGCGGTTAAAAAATTTCAAACCATTCACGCTGCGGATGTGTTGTATCCCGTCGGATTGTACAGTCCGACCGGTCTTGTCGGGGCTCTCACCCGCAAAAAGCTGCAAGAATTAAGTCAGGGTGCTTCAGCAAGAATACTGTCACTTGGTTATTCTGGTGAAGACGTTCGTGCCTTGCAACGCGCTTTGAATGCCAAAGGCTATGTCGTTGCGCTTTCCGGAGCGGGATCTCCAGGAAACGAGACTTCTTTTTTTGGAGGGGCCACTGATGCGGCACTCAAAAGATATCAATGCGAGAAACTACTTGTGTGCTCGGGAACGCCCGCTTCGAATGGATACGGTTCTTTTGATGCCAAGACACGCGCCCTGATTTTTGGGCAGGCAACTTCATCTTCAGTTGCAACCACACGAATAGGATTTGCTTCCGCTTCGTCGGGAGGCTCGTCAGGCGGCTCTTCTGGGCACTCTTCAGGAGGATCTTCCGGAAGCTCGGGTGGCGGTGGATCGCAAACTCCTGTCCCAACTGCGCCTCTACAAGTTCAAACAGGCATCTTGATTGACGATTTTGATTCGGGTGCGGGTAGCTGGGGCTTCTATGACGGAAGAGAATTTCCGGGCGCCAGCGGCGGATTCTCTGTGGGGCAGGGCAAAAGCGGAAGTGGTGGAAAGATTTCGTTTTCAATCGGTGGATCTGGTCACTACGTTCTTGCAGAACGTGCCGTCACAGCAACCACGACCGCATCGACGCTCTCGCTTTCAATTAAAGCACCTGCAGGACTCGATATATCGTTAAGGCTTGTGGATTCTTCAGGGCAGACATTGGTGTACTCGTTACCACGCAGTCTTGAATCTTTAAGCGGTCAGAACAGTTGGATTCGTTATACGGTCAAACTGCCATCTCCTTCGTATTATTGGGGTGGTGCAGCCGACGGCGTGCCGCGATTTCCAATTTCTACGGTGCAGGTTGGTGTTGAACCTTTGCGATATATGCTTGATGGTGCGCCACATCGTGCTGTTTCGTCAGGTTCTGTTGAGTTCGATGATGTCGTCTTTGATGCGCCAGAGCCTGTGATCGATCCTGTGTCGTCCGCGGTGCTTTCTGTGCCCCGAAGTGACTTGCGATCAACATTCGGTGCGTCGATTCACGGTAACGACTTTAATGAACCAGAGTACGGACTCTTGCAAGGTCTTGGCGTGAAATTAGTAAGAACAGATCTGCTCTGGAGCGAAGTCGAGCACGAAGAAGGTGTCTATGACTTTTCAGTATTCGATCCGGTTGTTGATGCGCTGAACGGCAGGGGAATGAGAGTTCTCTTCGTCCTTGCGTACGGTAATGCACTGTACGGCATCCCAGGCTATTCGGGCATTACGACTACCGAGCAAATCGATCAGTTCGGGGCATTCGCTGGTGCCGCTGCAGCACATTACTCCAATAAAGATGTAGCGTTCGAGATTTGGAACGAGCCGAACTTGAACAACACATGGCTTCCGCACAATGATCCGACCAGCTATGCCACGTTTGCGAAAACAGTGACACAAAAAATACGCGAGGCGAATCCAGGCGTGCAAATTGTGACCGGAGGAATCTCGGGATTCGACTTCGACTGGCTTGCAGATATGCTTGATGCAGGTGGGGCCCAAGGCGCAAACGCTATCGGTGTGCATCCGTACCTGTCTGAAAGTCCTGAACATATCGTTGGACAGCTTGTTGAATTACGGAATCTTGTCGCGGAAAAACTTGGTAGCAGTGTGCCGTTGTGGAATACCGAATGGGGTTATTCATCCGACTGGTTTGGTCAAGGTGCCTCAAGCCAAGGCGAACGCGTGCAAGCAAAGCTTGCCTTGCGACAGGTGCTTACATCGTTTATTGCAGGCTTTCCATCGAATCCTTATTACGACCTGACAAATGACTCGCTCGATGCGTCCGAGTCCAATATGAACTTTGGATTGTATACGCGATCTGGTCGTGAAAAACAGGCTGGTCAGGCTCTTCGTATCCTTAATGAAACAGTGAATGGTTGGAGTACGACTGGCCTTATCCCAACATATCGAGGAGATCTTCATGTGTTGAAGCTTGAAAGCGGTGGAAGTGTCCAAGTTATCGCATGGACGGAAACAAGTTCGCCGGTATCAAATGCTTCGCCTGTGACTTTGAAGTTCAGTCGGCATCCGACGTCGATCAAAGACATGTTGGGTATGTCGCTTGGTTATACGGAAGAAGCGGGTGCGTATGTAGTCCAAGTGACAGACGAGCCAATGTACATTAGGTTCTAGTAGACTAAAGGCCTTTGTAAGGGTATAACTATTGGCATCTGCCGGATCGTCTAATGGTAGGACAGGAGCCTTTGAAGCTTCTAATCTTGGTTCGATTCCAAGTCCGGCAACAGCTAAGAATTAGTTTCTAAAGACCAGGACAGGTCATCCTGCTCGTTTTCTCGTTGTGTGGGATAATTAAGCACAATGAGAATAAAGAGGATTACAAAGATAAAGAAAACCGGAATTCTTCATAATTTTGATGGAAGCAATCTATTAAATCCAGATCTAAATTTTAAGGAGATAAATTTGATTTTCGGCTGGAATGGTACTGGTAAAACGACGCTTTCCAGAATACTTAGATGTTATGAAGTTGGAGAAGTGTGCAATAAGCTCAAGAAATACACTGAATTGGAGTGTGATATCGAATTGGACACCGGAGGTAACCTGTCTCAAGCAGACTTCAGTAGCAAACAGCAGATTAGAGTTTTCAATAAAGATTTCGTCGACGAGAATGTTTTTCAGGACAAAGAACAGGATGGTGGAAATGTGAGGGCGCTTTTTTATCTGGGTAAAGAAAAAATAGAGTTAACAAAAGAAAGAAAAGAAAGAGAAGATAAGAAACTAGAGTTTGATAATCTTGAAAAGAGTCATCAAGCCAAGATAAAAGCAAAAGACAAGTTCGCCACAGATACTGCCAAAGAAATAAAAGATAGCTTACTTGGAATAAAAGAATTTCAACATTACTTTAAAAATAGTTTTACTGATTCTTTTGCTGCGCTAAAAACAAGGGTCTCGAAAGGAGAAATTCAGGTAGATAAGGTCAAATTGCCGGAATCAGACTTCGAGAAGAAGCTGAAGACAGTTAAAAGCTTCGAGGCTTTAAAAGTTTGGATTGAGGATATCAAAAATGGGGCATCTAAAATAAGTTCGACATATATTGATACCCTCGCTGAAATCCTCGAAAGGACAGTTTCTATACGGAAGACCATAGAAAAATTAAAAACCGACTACCAACTAAGCAATTGGGTTCAGTCAGGTATATCTATACATAAAGACAGAGGTAGCACTGAATGTGAGTTTTGTGGGCAGAAGCTCCCTGTTGATAGAATCGATGATCTTGAACAACATTTCAACAAGGACTACACAGCTCTTATTACTCTAGTATCTGAGAAGGCAAAAGAACTTAAGGAGTTAAAGATCAAAGAAGAAATAAAAATTCCCGATGAAGATACAAAGAAGCTTGCCGGATCTCTCAATGAATTACTGGACAAATTGGTTGAAAAAGTAGAATCCAAACAGAAGAACATATTAGAGAAACATGTTTTTGAAAAATCCGACAGAACTGCATTTGTCGAGGGTTTTGTGAATACAAAGAATTCAGCAGAAGAAATCACTAAAAAGATATCAAATGTAGCAAAAGAACTGGAGACATCTCTAGTCGCAGATCATTACAATGAATACGAGAAGAGAAGCAAAGATATTCAAGATGATGAAATAAAAAAGAAACAGTTAAAAACTGAGATCGAGTCTCTGGATAAAACAATAAAAGAAAGTGAGAAATCAATAAAAGATTTTAAACTTCCTGCCGATGAAATCAATAAAAATCTAGAAAGATTTTTAGGTCATTCAGAATTGAAATTTGAGGACAAAGAAGACGAGTACAAGGAAGTTTATTACGAAATAAAGCGCAACAACGAAATTGCCTTTAACCTGAGTGAAGGTGAAAAAACGGCTATTTCACTTATATATTTCCTCAGTAAATTAAGTGAAGAAAGCTTTGATTTATCAAAGGGGCTGGTCTTTATTGATGATCCTATTTCCAGCATGGATTCACAGTTTCTCTATTCTGCATATGCGTTCATAATTGGTGCGATTGAGAAGGATACAGCTGGTGTACTAAAGGTAGGACAATTTTTTCTTTCCACTCATAACTACGATTTCTTTAATTTGTTTAAGAAGAAATATTGGAGAAACAAAAAAGCAGAAGACCGGAGGTGTGATCTCTACATGCTACGCGCCAAAATAGATTCTGGAATTGGTAGATGCGCAAATATATATGAACTCGATAAATTATTGAAGAATTTTGATTCTGATTACCAATATCTTTACAGCCGTCTAATTGAATTCGAAAAAGCGTCTGAAGCGGTCCAGGCAGATTTAGAAAAAATTTATTATTATCCAAATATTGCCCGAAGAGTTTTGGAGACTTTTCTTAGCTTTAAGTTTCCAGCAAAAATTGAGCTTCAAGCAAAGATCGATGCAATTAATAATGCTGCGATCTCAAAAGAGATAAAGGAATCAGTTTATCGTTTTGTAAATATAAAATCACACGGAACGATAAGGGAAATTGAAGGGTTTTCACCTGAAGTGCTTGAGCCTACAGCAAAAGACCACATTCTTAATGTGTTAAAAATGATGAGAGAGATCGACAAAGGACATTGTTCAGAAATTGAAGCCTCTATTGCTTAATTTCAATTTTTTTATTCCTAAGCAATATATTACTTCTAAGGCAGGTCAATAAATCCCTCTTTTCAAATATTGATCCGTCTGTTAGTAGGTATTTTGCATAGTTGCGGATATCAGCATCCTTTGCTGAATAGTTTTCCTCTGCTCTACCCATAATTCCAGAGTGGAATCTTTTATGCCGTTCAATTTCTATCTCAAGTTTTTTCTTGATGCCGGATTTGTCTAGATCAATTTGATTAATGGCGTCAGTTAGTTGGAGAATCAGGATCCTCTCTTCAAGGTACCCTTCTTTGCAATTAATATCTCGAGCCCGAGTGCATCCGTAATAGACATATTTCGCTATTGATCCATCCTTAAGGGACTTGTATTTCTCTTGAGCAGTGATTCCTGAACCGCACTGCCCACAGAAAAGTAATCGTGTGAAAGCAAACTCTTTATTCGAATCCTTTATCTTTCTTTGGGATTGAATCTGCTTTTGTGCATCATCAAATAGATCCTTAGTGAGGATCGGCGTGTATTTTCCTTGATACCACTTTCCACTATTTTTCGGGTATTCGAATGTACCGTGGTAGAAGTGATTGTTTAAGATCGTGTAGATGTTACTCAAGGTAAGAGGCTTTTCGCTTTTTGAGACAAACTTTATTTCCTTAAGCCAGATAAATAACTTTCTTCCGCTCCAGCCGCTGTAGGCAACCTTGGTGAACATTTCCTTAATAACTGGAGCTCGCTCCGGATCTATGAAAATCTGGCAACGCTGATCCTTGTTCTTTGAATTGAAATATCCTGTTGGCGCAACAGATGGCCAGAGTCCTGTTTCGCATCGAGTTCTGAGACCCCTCTTCACATTCACGCTTTTATTATCATTCTCAAGCTTTGCTTGAGATCCAAGGATCATGAGTAAGAATTTTTCATTCGGATTATTAGTGAACTTCTGGCTATAAGTTCTTATCTCAATGAGCTTCCTTTGGTCTAGAAGATCCACAAGGGCTCCCAGGTCGCCGGCGTTGCGACTTAGTCGATCTGGATGCCAAACAAGGATTCCATCAAACTTTCCGGTACGAATATCAGCCAGGAGTTTATTAAACTCAGGCCTTTGTCCGCAGGCTTTTGCTGAATGCGATTCTCGGTAGATATCTACGATCTGCAATCCATCCCGTTGGGCAATGCTCAGCATTTCCTTAACCTGGGAATCTATCGACAGAGCCTGCTTTTCCTCCGCCTCGCTTGATTTACGGGCATACAAGCAATATTTCGTGGCTATTTGGCTTATTCCTTCCATTGGCACACACCATAGCTCTCGTGTGTGTTAAGTCTAATGCTTGGAGGGGATAACAATGCATCCTTGCTTTTTCTGTTGCTATTCAGTCTAATTAGGCTAATTTTGACTTCTTTATGTGGATTTCAAGCTTTAGAAAGAGATGTGTGGAGATCGAAGACGCTGTTTTCTCTGGCCTGCTTTCGTTTTATCCAGAAGAACGACTCTTGAATCGAGAAAAATTCGCTGCGGCAAAGAGGGACGGTGTGATTTCTTTCTCTGAATTAAAATCAGAATCAGAAACACTTTTTATTCCATGGCAAATGTTCTTTCTAAATTCGACGAAGCTGAAAAAACAGCTCAACAATATCGAATCAAACCGCGCTGACAAAATCTCTTTATCTTTCATGTCACGAAGGCCAGGTCGAAGAGGCGCTTTTTCTATGCGACTCATCGATAAATTCGTTAGAATTCAAAGTTTTCTTACCTTGAATTCAAGTTTCCCGATAAATCAGTTTCCTGGTTCGTTAAAGGACTTAAGCGTCCCTGATTCTGTAAACAAAATCTTGGAGTATTTTTCAATAGACATCGAATTTTTTAGAACCAGACGAACGGTGAAGATGGCAATAGACTATCTAATCGACTGTTTGGCGAAAAAGAACATCAATGTCGCTCAAGGCACGACAGCGTACGGTCTCATGCCACGAACAGAGAGCCATGCACCTCTTTACAAGAATCTTAGTGGTTTTTGTTTGAAAGATGCCCGGGTGCCTTTTATATACCTCAGCACAAATGAAGTCAGCGATGAGGAGCCAGTGGGGCGGCAGATCTATACATTGATATATCTAATTTCCATGATCGGTCTTGATATTTATTCTTTGGCCATAAAAGCAAAGAGTGTAATAAAGATCGCAGGTGGAGACAGGCGAAGTAATCTCGCCAATGAAATAACATCCGAATTGCTAATGCCTAAAGAGAAAATGGAAGAATATAGGCATAGGAATGTAACACAAGACGATCTGAAGGCTATGTGTCTGAAATATAAGGTAACCCCTCGAGCAGCTCTTTATCGTTTGAAAAAGGAGCGGATCATTAATCAGCAGGAGTACGATGATTTGATTGAGGAAAATCCATATATCCCATCACCACCTCCACCAAATGGCCCAAAACTCGAGACGTCAGTCAAGAAGCTTGTTGGAGAGCTTGTTTTTGGAGTAACGAACAATCTTGTCGGAAACAAGACAATAAGTCCTGTCCAGGCTCAGATCATAATGTTTGGCAGACCCGATACTCGGAAATGGATCGGTTATAGATCAAACTTGGGTATATGAACACGATCAACATACTTGATAGTGCGACCCTAATTTCATTACAGAATGATGGTTTTGTTGTAGCTCGTTATCATTCTTGTTTCATAACTGAAGAAGTCCAGAATGAGTTTCAAGTTAGTCGAGAGAATGAGAGCTATCTCGGAAGATGCTCATTCGTCTCTCTTGAAATCGATAATGCTTTGTATCTTCAAGCGTACAAACGAACTCTAAATAAATACAATCTTCTATCTTTCTACAACCTAAAAGGAGTCGGTGATATGTCTATACTTGCCACTTCTTGTGCATGGGCCGAAAATGCCACTAACAATCAGCCGCTATTTCCATCACTGATTCCCCGCTTAAAGGTTGTAACAGATGACAGAGGGTTAACAAAGGTGCTCAAGAAAGAATTTCCAAGCGGATCCCTTGTCACCGTTCAGACGACGGCGGAGTGGAGAAATGAAATGCAGACACCGCTACCATTTCCCAATAATCCCTAAGAGGGGATAACCCACTTACATAAATTTTGGTATCGAGCTAAGCTACTGACCGATGCCTCCTTTTGAGGTATCATGGAGTCACAATTGAATATAAAAGTAGCCTAAACCCTCGAGCAATCGGCGGCATGGCGAAAAAGTCCAGTTAGACATAAAGAACCCGTCACAGGGTGGTCTAACTGGCCGTATCGGGAAACCGGTACGAGGGGCTTCGGCTCCTACCTGTGGCGGGCTTTTTGTATGCCCGCCGCCATTAGACAGCTCTATTTCTGAAAATTATGAGAGAAATAATAATCTTGATTCTTCTGGTGGCCCTGTTCGGATGGGGTGTAATCTTTTGGCCTGTTGGAATAGTCCTGGGAATAATTCTACTCGCGTTTTTCATTGCATTATTTCTGGACGCCTTTAGGAAAAAAGAAAAAGTTGCTACAACTATTGAAAGCCCAGTTTCAAAGCCAGATCAGAAAGATAACAATATCGAGAAAGATTCTGGCTACGGTGTTGCTGATGTCGATATAGACCTGGAGGAGTAAGACTATTTTTTAGGCACCTTTCTACCCAATATTTCTAGATACTTATCCAGCATCGGATTCAAAACTTTTTCACGATCTTTAATCTTTTTGTGGTCCTCAATCCTGAACTTACCAGGTCTCCCAAACCTGTAATTCATAACTAACTTATAAGCACTAGTTTTGCCTTTCACAGCATCAGAAATCATTCTAGTAACGATTGCCTGTAGAGGCGACATTCCCATGTCGCTCATGAAGCCTTCAAGATCCGTTTCTAGCATCTGATCAAATACCTTTTTTGAATAGGAACTTTTTGGCCTACCTTTTATATTCCTACGGGAATCAGAACCTTTTTTGAATGGTTTAAGTGTCTTGAGATTTGCCATATTTGCTTCGTAAATATAACAAAATCACTCTCACAGATAAATCGCAGTTCATCGCTGCTTTTTTCGCTGTTTTTAGTATGACCAAGACGGGTCATTTTTAATCCGTTTTGGATGCTAAAATACCTATATGACGTCTAAGACCACCTGGTTCTAGACCACTCATCGCAACAACAAAGTTTGCTACAATTAAAAAATGAAATGGTATTTCGCCTCAAGGGTACGGCATCAGTCAAAGATCATAGAGATTTCACGTTTTCTTGTTGACCTTGGTGAGACCGTCGTCTCAGATTGGGTACATAAAGGTTCCCTAAAACCTTATAGCGAAAATCTTTCCGAAGTCCAAATATTTTCAGAGGAAGTGGTACGTTCTTTATTGAGTGCCGATATTTTTGTGCTTATCAGTGACCCCGAGGGGACAGATATGTTCGTTGAGCTTGGTGTATGTCTCGCACATAATTCTCTTACCCAGAAACCAAGGATATATATTGTAGGTGAGCATTCAAAGCGTTCCATAATGCAATTACATCCATCTGTTATTCACGCAAAAGATATAATAGAGGTCTTCAAATTCGAGGGAATCGAGACTCGAAATTTTGTCCCTGTCGATTTTACGGCCTAATCAGGGTCTCAACAAATGAAAAAGCAAGAAGTCTCTAGAAAAAGTGGGGTTGATAAAATTTTCAATATAAAAATTGAAGATGGTTATTTTCTCCATTCTGATTATTCAATTTCTGAAGAAACAGAGCATGAAATCTCAGATACAGGATTAATGAAGGTCTTCGAATTAAATTCCTCTAAACCTGAAAAACCAAAGTTTGTTGGTAGATGGGACGAAAAAGCAAATCTCCTGGGTATCGATATTTATTTCGACATTCGATCTCTGTTATACTTCTAATCATGGAAAACACACCACTCGAAGTTCCTCAGCTTCCGCATAGCGCTCCAGGGTCTCATGGGAAGACTGTTTTATTGATAGCACTAATCGTTATTGTCTTGATTGGTGGATTTTATTATTTCTTATCGCCCTTTTCTAAAAAGGATCCGACGCTATTGCGGACCCACAGATCAATCCATCGGAAAAGCAGGCGATCGAAAAGACGTATCTTGAATTAAAGGCATATGAAGAAACGCTCGCTCCTGAACAGATATCGAGCCTCAATGCGATAGCGGTGGATAGAACGATACGACCTCAAGATGCAACAAAATCAGCCTCAACTGCGTCGCTTGGTTATGTATTCAATACTTTTTGGGGACGAGGGGTCGAATCGGAGAAGACTAAAAACTCGCTGTATTTTAAGCAGATAGAATTTGCCAACGGAAAGAAAATAATCCTTTCTTGTTTCACCTCTTCGCCTCGGAACGAACTTACTAACCCAAATCCATTAGGCGATATGCTGCCGCCTGATGACGTTCGTCAAATGCTCGGTTTCCTGGGTGAAAAAGCGGATTCCGGTTTTGAGTATATGAATCTATTACTTTCGACGCGTGATGAAGATGTGCGAAATAGCGATAGTCTAGAAAAAGCCCAGGCAATCTCGAAATTACTGACTTTGAAGGCCCTGCAAATCTCTCCAAAACAGGCGTATCGATTTGATGCCGGTAGTGTAAAAGGTTTTCAGTTCGGAGAATATTCTACGCCAAGCTCCATCAGTGTGATGCTGTACCCAGATAATGCTTTTGGATGCAGTATCAATGCCAACGAATCGAGTGGTATTAACCAAGACGACGTGGACCTGATTATTTCGACGTTTAGACCGCTTTAAAGGTCGCACGGAAAACAGCAGACACAAAAAATGGAATCACAGTGTCTTACGCTCATATCTGCTGGCAAGGTGAAGATTGCTGCAACCAAAGGCACAGAGATACTTGCGTCTGCCAATGACGTATTCAACTCTATCGATCCTAATTTCAAAAATTGGGGATGCGATAAGGCGGAGCAGCCGACCAGGGAAGCGGACATAGAAGTGTACGAACAGGTCCAGGACGCCGATTATCAAAAAATCTTTGGCGGCTTTGGACAAAACCTTGATCGTCTGTGCCTCACCACTCCGCAGATCAAAAGTTTCGTGGTGAATAATGCGAAAGACTATATGCTTGGGGCAGAAGGGTGGACCTATTTCCGATTCCTTTTCATGGTCGGGAATGAATTCTTTATTGCGGACGTACGTATCGACTCTCACGACAAGCGGGATGTGCGCGTACGCCGCTTTACATACGATGGCCTTTGTTACGCTGAGCACCGTCATCGTATCGTGGTTCCTCGATTATCCATGAAATAGGGCTTAAAACGGGTTCCAACATCGTCTCAGACGGCCAACCAAACTAATTTTGTTATAATGATCAGTATGAGAAAACTGATCATGTGGAACGTGGTCTCTCTCGATGGATATTTCGAGGGAGAGAAAAATTGGGATTTAAACTTTCATAGCCTTGTTTGGGGCAAGGAGCTTGAGGATTTTAGTATTGAACAATTGAAGACGGCTGACATGCTGGTATTCGGTGAAGTGACCTACAAAGGTATGGCCGATTATTGGTCAAAGGCCGAAGGGGAAGACACGGTGACTGCAGGCTACATGAACAGTATCCGCAAAATTGTATGTTCTCCGACGCTTGAAAAAGCCGAATGGAATAATACAACGATCGTAAGAGATGCCGTTCTTGAAATTCCAAAATTGAAACAAGAGGGCAATGGCAACATGTTTGTTTTTGGAAGCAGTATCCTTTCGGAGTCGCTTATGAACGCAGGTCTTTTTGATGAATACAGACTGGTAATTGTTCCTGTATTTCTCGGCAAAGGCAGACACCTTTTCAAGTCTGGCCTGAAGTATCAAAAGCTTACGTTGCTTGAAACAAAACCGCTTTCAACGGGCGGCGTCATTCTTACATACGCACCGGCGTCCAAGTAACCATTTGTTGGTCGTAAGGGTTTTATAAGATGCATAATCACATCATGCCTATGAAACACATCATTCGTCCTGTAATCATCACGGCTCTTATATTGCTCATTCCGTTGTTCGTTAATCATCGCGTTGAAGGTTGGAATTGGACCGGTTCGGATTTCGCTTTTGCCGCAGTTATTTTGTTTGGTTTCTCTCTTGCCTATGAATTGATTGCTCGAAAGGGAGGTTCGATGGCCTACAAAGCAGCTGTTGGAGTTGCTGTCTTCGCCGCGTTCATCCTGACTTGGGGTAATCTGGCCGTCGGTTTCATTGGCGAAGATAATCCGGCAAACCTTTTCTATTTTGCGATTCCCCTTATCGGTCTGGTGGGTGCGAGTCTTTCGCGCTTTCAGCCGCGAGGAATGGCGAAGACGCTTTTTGTCATGGCGGCCGTCCAGATGATTATTCCTGCGGTCGCATACGTTGTTTTTCGTCCTGATTTCGCTCCGGGTGTTATTGGTGTCTTCGGCTTGAGTATTGCTTTCGCACTGCTCTTTGTTGGATCAGCCGTTTTGTTCCAGCATGCAGCACGTCAAGGCGCTTTGCCGACCGAACGCTTGGCATAACATTGAAATACTTGAAACGAGCGGCGGCTTTCATTCGTCATAGAGCATAGGGGCTCTTTCATGAAATTACCGCATATCGATCCGATCCTGCCGAAAGCAGGACGGATTGCGTTTGATGGTCCTGACTGGATCTTTGATCTTAAATACGACGGGTTCCGGGCGGTTCTGTATCTTGAGGACGGCCGATGCAAATTCAGATCAAAGCGAGGAAAACTCTTATCGTTTTCTATGCTTGAGCGATCGCTTACCGAACGTATTCGGGCCAAAAATGCCATTTTAGATGGCGAAATTTGTTCGCTTGCGCCAGGAGGCTGGCCGGATTTCCGGGCGCTTATGCGTCGCGAAGGTGAGATCGCATACATTGCTTTTGATCTTTTGTGGCTCGATGGCAAGGATTTGCGAGACACACCTTTGTCCCAACGCAAAAAAGCCTTGGAGCGTTTTCGAGAAAAACGGGCCGCAGGTGTAATCCGCACAGCATTTTTCACTTCGGGTTCGGGTGTTGGATTATTCGAACTTGCCCGCACGTATGATTTGGAAGGAATGGTCGCCAAACGCACCACTGATTTGTATTGGCCTGGCGTCCGCTGGTACAAGATTAAAAATCCGGATTATTCGCAGAATATTGGCAGATACAAGTATTTTCGCCGCTCTTCGTGAGCGGCTTTTTATCGCTCCATCTTTTTAAGGATTCGCGCAACTGTTTTCCAGGTCCTGGTCGTGATTTGTTTTCCGTGTTTCTTTTCGATCTGTGCCATGAAGCTTGGTGTTCTGCCATCCGGCGAACTGATATCGATAACGCTCGCCAATTCCGGCGTGCGATCCTTGAAAAAAGTGACGACTAGGTAATTTGGTTTTTCGTCTTTAACTCCTTTAAATGGATCTTTTGCAACAAGCTGTAACAATTCGTCTTTACTGCGGATAATCGTCGTGCTTTTGAAACCAAGTTTTTCTGGAAGTGTTTTTTCAATTTTTGTTTCAAGAGCACCAGAGTTTTTAGAAGACGAGTCGAAAACCACGTTGCCGCTGGCGATTACGGTCGCAACGTTCTTAAAGCCAAGTGATTCGAATGCCACTTTAAGCTTCTCACTCTTCATATTGGGATTGGTTGGCATGATGCCACGCAATAAAGCGACGTAGGTTGTCATGGCACATATCATAGAATATCTCTGAAGTTTTGAAAGTGATCGGCGGGACGGTGCGTATAACCTTATAGGTGTCTCGTAGAAGGCTCTATAATAGAGCGTGATAACAAAATATATCTATGCAAAAAATCATTCCTCATCTGTGGTTCGACAAGGAGGCGAAGGAAGCGGCAGAATTCTATGTTCGTGTCTTCAAGGATGCGAAAATTACCAGCACACAGACGATTCACAATACGCCATCGGGTGACAGCGACATCGTTTCGTTCGAGATTTCCGGGTACTCGTTTATGGCGATCAGCGCCGGACCGTACTTCAAGGTGAATCCTTCGATTTCGTTCATGCTCAACTTTGATCCGTCGCGAGATAAAAACGCTCAAGCGAATTTGGACAAGCTCTGGGAATCGCTTTCGGAAGGCGGCATGGCTTTGATGCCGCTTGATGCATATCCTTTCAGTAAGCGGTTTGGATGGATCCAGGATAAATATGGCGTGTCGTGGCAGCTCATGCTTACAAATCCAGATGGGGAAGAGAGGCCCTTCATCGTGCCGTCGCTTCTGTTTACTAAGGCCGCGTATGGCAAGGCTGAAGAAGCGACAGATTTTTATCTGTCAGTCTTCAAGAATTCAAAGCGAGGTACCATTGCGCGATATCCGACGGATATGGCTCCGCACAAGGAAGGTACGGTTATGTTTACTGATTTCCAGCTTGAGGGACAATGGTTTGCAGCCATGGATGGCGCTGGTTCACATGATTTCACCTTTAACGAGGCGGTTTCACTTTTAGTCCAGTGCGATAATCAGGAAGAAATTGATTATTACTGGGACAAACTTTCGGCCGTGCCTGAATCAGAACAGTGTGGCTGGCTTAAAGACAAATTCGGTGTATCGTGGCAAATTTCCCCGGTCGCTATGAGCGAGATGATGACGAAAGCTACTCCCGAGCAGCTCGATCGAGTAACGCAGGCATTTCTGAAAATGAAAAAGTTTGACCTGAAAGCACTCGAGGCTGCCTACCAGGGAAAATAGTTTAGCGGGAACTATCGGAACGCCGCGATGATGGCGCCCATGATCGCAAGAAGTACAAGCCAATAACCGGCTTGGATCGCGAAGAGTGCCCATGGCTTGCCCTCCCATGCGACGAAATTCAAATGTACTGGGACGATGAATCCGATCCATGCAAAGAATCCGGCCAGAAGACCGATCTTCAGATCACTCGTTTCAATTCCTGAAGAAAGGATGAAGCTTGCGAAGAGCGCGCCAACCAAAGAAATGACGATCGGCTTTACCATGGTCGAAAATGGTGGCTTTTCTGCCGGCATCTGAATGCCGGTTAAAGCCATCCACTTTTTGCCGAAAAGCGGTCCATACCAGATAAAACCCAATACGACCGAGGCAACCATCGATGAAAGAAGAGCCCACCAATTAATCATACGTGTCGTTATATTCGTAGTAAGTCTGACAGTGTACAGTATACTGTAGCCATATATATCATTATGAACATCACTGAAATTGCATTTGTTGGATATACGGTGACAGACCTGCCTCGCGCCAGGGCTTTTTATGAAGGAATACTTGGTCTTAAGCCTGAAAGTGTCTTTGAAGAGGGAGGGATGGCGTTCATCGAATATTGGATGGGAAAAAATGGTGAACATTGTATAGTCATCGGAAAAGGTGCCGATCACATGAAGCCAGGTGCGGCAGGGGCGACCGCTGCTCTTGAAGTCGAAGATTTCGGTGCGGCAGAAAAGAAGCTGCGGGATGGCGGTGTGAAATTCATCATGGAGCCGTTAGATTTGCCATCATGTCAGATGACTCTCGTGGAAGACCCGGATGGTAATCGCATCATGATTCACAAGAGGAAGTCAAAATAATTACTTATTCGTACATATCCTATGGACATCGCTTTCATTATTGGGAGGATTATCGTGGGTCTCTATTTTTTGCAGAGTGCCTGGGGCCATCTGGTCGCAAACAAGGGTACGATCGGGTACGCTGCGACCAAAGTGAAATATCCAAAGCTTGCTGTTATTGGTTCAGGTCTTTTGCTGCTTGTTGGCGGACTTTCGCTTCTTCTGGGCATCTGGACGTTCTGGGGTATTATTGTGCTCATAGTTTTTCTGATTCCAGTTACATTCACTATGCACGCATATTGGAATGAGACTGATCCAATGGTCCGTGCTGGCCAGACAGTGAATTTCAGAAAGAATATTGTCTTGGTCGGGCTTCTTCTGATGCTTCTGTCGGTTGCGACGCCGTGGGTATATTCCGTTCCTCTCTAGGGAAGAGGCTTTAAAGTGGCCTTATAAAGCGGCAGGGCGCCTTGGCGCCCTGCCGCTTGACTTTCTGATGTAATCTGCTATAATACAGGGTAGGATGATCGGTTTGCACCTTGATTCCTAATCGGCGCTTGTCCGCCCATAAACGACAAGCTGGAAGACTCCGTACCGTCCGTACGGGCCTCACCCAGTGAAAAATTGAGGCATTGAAGGAGTCGATCACCATGATCGTCACCATCAACGGCGTGCGGCATGTATTTGCCAGTCTCGCCGAATATCTCGCCTACTTGGCCGAGATCCGCCAGGAGCAATCCTGACGAATCCAGGGGTCCTCGCAAGAGGCCCCCTGATCTGTCTTTGAACCTTCAACCAAAGAAAGGTCCAGTATGTTCGAACTCGACGTGTCCTTGAATGTTGGCTCTCTGTATCGGCACTGCGCGATACAGGTAGTAAAGCCCAAGGGCCAGAAGAAAAAACTCCGCCTGACGACCCCTGAGATAGATGCGATTCCGTGGGTCGTCACTAATCTGCGTGACATCATTAATACGCAGATTCCAGGTGAAGGCGATCGTCCGGCTGTTTTGCTGAAAGGCACGACCTTACCGCGCATCATGGTTGCTATTGCCATGACCCTCAGAGACTGTGGCTTTAATGATATTCGCCTTGAGGATGATAAAGGCAATCAGATCAGTGTTTGATGCCTGTAAAAGGCAAGCCCGGACTTCGGTCCGGGCTTTTTCATGTCTATGCGTTTGTAGTGCGCGTCTCGTGGGAGTGCTTATTTTCTTGCCGCTGCTTCTTTGGAAAGCATTGCTGCTACTTCGGCGATCGGGAATTCGCCAACCTTGCCTTTGTCGCGCGACTCCAGGGTGACGACTCCTTTTTCCATATCTTTGTCGCCAATGATGACGGTGTAGGGGATTTTCAGGTCTTTTGCTTCGCGAACTTTTTTGCCGAAACCTGCCGGACCAAGGTCTATGTCGGCGCGGATGCCGGCGGCTTTCAAGGCTTGGCCTGCCTTTGTGGCCGCGTCAAAGTTCGTTTCCTTGACTGGGCAGACCTTCACTTGGGTCGGTGCAAGCCAGAGAGGGAAATTTCCGGCCGTATGCTCGATCAAAAGCGACAAAAAGCGTTCGATCGATCCCATGATTGCTGCGTGAATCATGACAATGCGTTCCTTTTCTCCTTTTTCATTGACGCAGGACAGATCAAATCGTTCGGGCATATTCATGTCGAGCTGGATAGTCGCTACCTGCCACGAGCGGCCCAAAGCATCCTTGGACATGAAGTCGAGCTTTGGCCCGTAGAACGCCGCTTCGCCTATGCCGTCGATGGTCGTGGCGCCCTTTTCCGTGGCGATTTCGGCAAGCATTCCTTCAGCAAGATCCCAGCGAGCTTTGTCGCCCAAGTATCCTTCAGGCTTTGCCGGATCGCGGCGCGAAAGACGCACGATAAGTTCGAATCCGAAGGCTCCATAGAATTCATGAATGATGTCCCAAATTTTGCCGAATTCGGTCTTGACGTCCTGCATGCGGCAAAAGACATGGGCGTCGTCCTGAGCGAATGCACGTACGCGAGAAAGGCCGGAAAGCTCGCCTGATTGTTCGTCACGATAGCAGGTCGTGGTATTCGCGTAGCGCTGGGGCAAATCGCGATAGCTCCACTGCCTGCGCGCATAGATCTGCGTGTGGTGGGGACAGTTCATCGGCTTCATGGCGAACTCGTGACCTTCGCGTGTCTTTATTTTGAAGAGATCGTTTTGGTATTTCTCCCAATGGCCCGAGGTGACATAGAGATCTTTTTTTGTGATATGCGGGATTTCGACCTTCTCGTAATCGCGCATTGATCGCAGGCTCCAAACGAAGCCGTCCAAAAGATGGCGGACGATGGTGCCGCGCGGAGTCCACAAGGGCAGTCCGGCACCGACGAGATCCGAGAAAGTGAAAAGATCGAGTGCTGGGCCAAGGACTTTGTGGTCGCGCTTCTTTGCTTCGTCGCGTTGAGCGACGAAAGTGTCGAGTTCGGCTTTGGTTGCAAAAGCCAAACCATAGATACGCGTAAGCATTTTGTTTTTCTCGTCTCCGCGCCAATATGCGCCAGCGACGCGATCTAACTTGAACCCTTCCGGATTCATATCTTTGATCTCGGCATGGCCGCCGCGGCACAAATCTACGAACTCGCCGGATTTGTAGAGGGTTACTTCTTCGCCCTTCTTTATGATTTCGTCTATAAGTTCGAGCTTGTACGGATTATCTGCGAATCGCGTACGAGCCTCGTCCGCCGAGACTGAGATCTTTTCGAAGCCCTTCCAGTGGGGAAGCAGCTTACGCATCTCTTTTTCGATTTTCAAGAAATCTTTGTCCGTCGGAGCTTCTCCGGGCGCGAATTCGAAATCGTAATAGAAGCCGTTGTCGACAGCTGGGCCGATGGTGTTCTTGGCTTCGGGATACATTTTTTGGATCGCTGCGGCCAAAAGATGAGCGAAAGAGTGACGGACTTGTTCGATAGAAGAAGACATGATGGTTGTAATGATGATAAAAGAAATCGCCCTGGAATCGGCACGAATTGTTTCGTACGGATTCCAGGGCGGGCGATGCTCGCGGTTCCACCTAGATTTGTAACTTTCGGATTGTCGCCAGATTAGGGAGTTCGCCGCGCGCCTTCGGCGCGCGGCCCCGGCTTGGTAGACCAGGCAATCTCTGACAGAGAAATGATACGCTGGCCCAGCCCTTTACGCAAGCGCCATGAAATTGTCCGCGATCAAAGAAATTTCGCCGTTGCGTTCAGACACTTTCGCTTTCAGCGCCACGCATTTATCCGGGGTAATGATGTTTTTAAATCGTGCATACGTGCGTGGAAATACCACGGCTTCCATGGTGCCGGTAAGATCGGCCATGCGCAGAAATGCCATCGGCTCGTTCTTTTTGGTCATGATGACACGTACGTCTTCGATGATCGAACCTAAAACGACTAATTCTTCTTTCACTGCTTTCTTTTCTTCCAACTCCTTCAACGCCTTGGCTTTCAAACTGGAAATGTGAAGCGGACGCTTTTCCAAAATAGCGCGGTATTTGTCCAAAGGATGTCCGGAAATATACAAACCGAGCAATTCTTTTTCCCAACCAAGCTTTTCGTTCAAGGTAAGTGGCGCCACGGGTTCAAGGCGAATGTCATCGTGGCCAGAGAAGCCGCCGAAGAGCGAATCTTGTGCGCCGCCTTGATTCATCTTTTCTTTATGATACTCAAGTAGGCGATCCAAGTTACCGACCATGGCCGAGCGATCCGCAAACTCATCCAACGCTCCCGCTTTGACGAGTGATTCCAACGATTTCTTATTAAGATTTTTGTCTTTTACACGCGACAGGAAATCTGAAAGTGATTTGTAAGGCCCGTTTGTCTTGCGTTCATGAATGATGGCGCGAGCGATTCCTTCGCCGAAGTTTTTGATGGTGGTTAGTCCGAAGCGGATTTTATCAGGAGTGCCGCGCACAACCGAAAAAGCCGTGAACGATTCATTCACCGACGGTGGCAATACTGGAATGCCCATGCGCTTGCATTCGACGATTGACGTTGCAACCGCTTCAACGTCACCAGAATCTGCCGAAAGCACGGCAGACATATAAATGGCGGGGAAGTTTGCCTTGAAATATGCTGTTTCGTAGGCGACTTTTCCGTACGACACCGAGTGTGCTTTGTTGAAGCCGTACGCCGCGAACGGTTCGATCCAAGTCCACAGTTCTTTCGCTTTTTTCTCGGGCCATTTCGAATGCTCGACGCAGCCTTTCACGAATTTTTCCTTCTGCGCAGCCATTTCCTCGGGGATTTTCTTACCGACGGCTTTGCGGAATTTGTCGAGCTCGCCCCATGAATATCCGGCGATTTTGTGCGCCATCATAAGCAGGTCATCTTGATAAACAAGCACGCCGTATGTTTTTGAAAGAATTGGTTCAAGCGCTGGGTCCGGGTATTCAACCTTGGATCGCCCATGCTTGCGGTCAATGTACAGAGGAATGAATTGGATTGGGCCCGGGCGGTACAAAGCCACCATTGCGTTGATATCGTGAATGGTGGTGGGTTTAAGATCCTTCAAATGTTTGGTCATGCCTTCACCGTTCAATTGGAAGAGACCTACTGTTTCACCTTTGGCAAGCATGTCGAAGGTTTTTCTGTCGTCGAGCGGTACTGCTTCTGGGTCAAGTTTTTTGCCTTCGATTTTTTCGATGCGGTCGATCACGTCGGCCAAAATAGAAAGGTTTTTCAGACCAAGGAAGTCGAATTTAAGAAGACCGGCGCCGTTCTCGTCGATCGAGTACATGTCGTACTGGGTAATGATCTTCTGTTCGCCCTTGGTATCGTACTGAAGTGGGGTGAAATCGGTGAGAGTTGTCGGCGCAATGACGATGCCGGCGGCGTGCACGCTGATGTGGCGGGCACAGCCTTCGATTTTTTTCGCCATATCGATGATGCGCCGTGTGTCCGAGTCTTTCTGATACAGTTCGCGCAATTCAGCGACGTCTTCCAGCGCTTTGTCGATGGTCATAGGAAAGCCTTGGGAACCCATGGGGATGAGCTTTGCCAAACGGTCACCGGTTTCCACGCTGTAACCAAGAGCGCGCGTCACGTCTCGCACCGAACCGCGGGCTGCCATGGTGCCGAAGGTACCGATCTGGGCTACGCGATCTTTGCCGTACTTGCCTTTAGCATACTCCACCATTTCGTCGCGGCGGTTGTCGGCAAAGTCCATATCGATATCAGGAGCGGAAGGACGTTCGGGGTTCAGGAAGCGTTCGAAGGGAATTTCATAGACCAATGGGTCGATGTTGGTAATGCCAGAAAGATATGTCACCATCGAACCGGAAACTGATCCGCGGATGTTTGAAAGGATGCCATGGGTACGAGCGTATGCAAGCAGGTCTGCCACGATAAGAAAGTAAGGCGAGTAGCCTTTGGTCTTGATCACTTCCAATTCGTAATCAACACGCTTCACCACGTCCGGTGTTTGCGGTACGCCGCGCTTTTCGAAGCCATCGTAGACGATCTTACGCAGCATGGTATCCGGCGTTTCACCTGCGGGTAGTTTGAAATCAGGGAAAGACCATTTACCCAAGGGCAGATCCAGGTTGCAGATGTTCGCGATTTTTTCGCTATTTTCGATAGCTTCCGGCGTGTCGCGGAAATATTCTTGGGCTGCTTTGTCTGAAATGAACGAAAAGTCCGCCACATCATCGTCGGAAATGCGGTCGTCGCCGGATGAATTGACCAGCATCAAAGTTTGCTGTGCCTGCTTGTCGTCGGGCTTCAGATAATAGACATTGCCGCCGGCGACAACAGGAATGCCAGTGCGTTTCGAGACTTCTTTGGTGCGGGCCATCAACGTTTCGTGTCCGTCGATATCCGGGTGGTGTGTAATTTCCAAGTACAGATCCTCGCCGTATATTTCCTTGTATGAATTGGCGATTTCGATCGCCTTTTCAAGGTCGTTGCCTTGCAAGGCAAGCGTCAATGGTCCATTGAATGCCGAAAGGATGGCGACAAGTCCCGTCTTGTGCTCTGAAAGCAGTTCACGATCGACGCGCGGTTTGTAATAAAAGCCTTCCAAGTACGAGCGCGTCACTAATTGGATCAGATTCTTGTATCCGTCATAGTCTTTGGCGAGCAAAATGATACGCGTCCTACGCGAGTCGATGCCGGATTGTTTATCTGCACGTGTTCGCGCAGCGACATAGAAATCGACGCCCAAAATAGGTTTGATTTCCGCCTTCTTACATTCCTTATAGAACTCGATCGCTCCGTATAAATTTCCGTTATCGGTCAGTGCCAACGCAGAAGCGCCGTCTGCTTTTGCCGCTTTCACTAACTGATCCAATTTCGGCAAGGCGGAAAGCAGGGAGTAGTGGGAATGGACGTGAAGGTGGATAAAGCGTGACATACGGCTAGTATACTAAATGCAATGGACAACGTAAGCTTTGAAGAAGAGAATTTTAATGGCCCAAGCCGTGCGCCGATCGCATCTGCCTCGAAGCCATTTTTTCTGACGCGCATACTTATTGAAAAAGGTGTGGCAAAAGATGCGCAGGCAGTTTCGACCGTCTATGTGGTTCTTATTATTCTGTGTGTTTTGATATCAGTTGGTACTTTTCTTGTGCTTGGCGGTTCACAGACGCTTACTCCAAGCGAGATTCAGAAGATGGCTATACCTGCGGAATAATATATGGGAAAGAAAGGCTTCACACTTATTGAACTTCTTGTTGTCATTGCGATTATCGGGCTTTTGTCTTCGATCGTGCTTGCATCACTGAATACGGCGCGCATAAAAAGCCGCGATGCCGCACGACTTTCTGCGTTGCGCCAGGTTCAGATAGCTCTTGAATACTATTATGACAAGCATGGCCGCTACCCAGACCCTTCAAGCGATTCGGGAGGCTATTCATGTTCAGGTTGGGATGGTACGGTTGACGGCTCGTTTATTCCAGCTCTTGCAGCTGATGGATTTTTGAACACTATTCATGATCCAAATCATGATTCGAACTGTGGAAATCTTGCGTACTATCGATATACCGCAGGATCGTATGCCTGTTCGGCATCGCGCGGTGCTTATTATGTGCTTGGTGTACGCGATATGGAAGGATCGTCCGGCACACATTCCAAAAGTCCGGGTTGGAGCTGTCCTGACCGCGACTGGCAGAGTGAATTCGAATGGGTGATGGGAAAATTCGAGAATTAGTTCCTGTTACAATCGTATTATGAGAAAGCGTAACAGAGGCTTCACACTCATAGAACTTTTGGTGGTGATTTCGATCATCTCACTTCTTGCGTCGATCGTTATGTCGTCACTTAATTCCGCACGTGAGAAGGCGCGTGTGGCCGCTGGCCAGCAGTTTGATGCCACATTGGCGCATGGATTGGGTTCGGACGCGGTCGGGATCTGGGCAATGGAAGAAGGGTCAGGTGCGTCGGTGGCTGATATCTCTGGAAACAGAAATACAGGCACGATCGTCGGAGCATCGTGGGATGCGGATACGTACGCGTCCCGCTCGTCGCGGTATTCGCTTACATTTGCTAATGGCAACCGCGTAAACCTCAGCAAGAATCTCGGTATCTCGAATACCAACTTTACGATTTCTATGTGGGTTAAAACTACCAGTTCGAGTGGCCAGATGTATGCCATCGGTAATGCGGGTGGCGGAGACGGTTTCCGTTTCGGGTTGAACGGCGGAAAAATCGCATTCCTTATCGGCAACGGCAGCTTTACCGAAACTACCTGTGGTTCGAAAACTGTTAATGACGGAAAGTGGCACCATATTGCCGGCGCGTATGATCGTACGAACCTTGCCTTCAATTGTTATATCGATGGGGCAATAGCGGGAAAGGTTACGCTTTCGTCTTCTTATCCAAATATGAATGACGCGGT
This sequence comes from Minisyncoccota bacterium, assembly GCA_036565605.1. Classification (GTDB taxonomy): domain Bacteria; phylum Patescibacteriota; class Minisyncoccia; order Phycocordibacterales; family UBA6065; genus UBA6065. Next base: position 46,063 of record DATCXV010000026.1, read on the forward strand.
GCCGGCGATTGGCACGCCTCCGTGTTGTGTGAGCTTCATTGGTTCGCTCGATGATGTGCGTGTGTATACGGTAAATCTGAGTGGTGCCATGATAGAAAAGATTTTTGCCGAAACTCGAGAGAGATACGGTGATGTATTATCTTAGTTTTTACAAATACGTTGAACGATATCCGTTACAAGGTGGGCATAGACGAAGTTGGGCGAGGGCCATTGGCTGGTCCTGTGGCGTTGTGCGCATGTGTCGTGCCTCATGATTTTGATATGGCGCAACTTGCTGGTATTCGAGACTCGAAACAATTGTCGCCGCAAAAGCGCGAAGAATGGTTTTTAAAAATATCCACAATGAAGGCGGCGGGATTTCTGGATTTCGCCTATGTTGCCATTTCGGCGAGCGAGATAGATGCGATGGGCATCGCGCCAGCTATTTCGCGCGCGGTTGCGGAATGTCTTGGTGCGCTGCGTGTACCGCACGAGGCGACACAGATATTTTTGGATGGTTCCTTGCGTGCGCCCAAACGATTCATTATGCAGGAGACTATTATTAAGGGTGACGAAAAGGTTCCGATCATTTCCGCTGCGTCCATTGTAGCCAAGGTACTGCGGGATCGATATATGGAAGGAGAGGCGAGAAAGTATCCACACTATGGTTTCGATGCACATAAAGGATATGGCACCGCTGCACACCGTAAGGCGATTAGGAAGCATGGGCCATCGCCTTTGCATAGGTTGTCATTCTTGACAAACATACTAAAAGGTGTATAATATAGAACAGCTGATCTTTGCAAATCCATGGTGGATATGCGCGGTCGGCCAACCTTAACTAATACAGAAAGGAGACTTGCACCATGCAAGCTCAGACACAGAGATATCACTCGCAACGCATCGAGCGGAAAACGGAAAAGGTCACCAGCCATGCGGCCGGTGCGGTCATCGTTCGGGTAGGCCGGGATGGAATCGTCGAATTCCTTCTGGTGCCCTATACGATGAAGCGGCTGGAACGGTCCGACGAGACCACATTGCGGTGCATCGTCGAGACGCAGTTGGACTATGCCTCTGGCATGGAGCCCGAATCGCCAACTGACACACTGGAGCGGGGCATTCGCGAAGAGGTCATGAAGGATACGGCGGCCGAGCCGCAGTGGAACTTCTGGCCGAAGAAACCGATCGTGCTTGCTCGTTTGGGTAGCTGCGAGCGGCGCGGAGGCCGTCACCTCAAGCTGTTCCGTATGATCGTTCTCGAAAACGGTGTACTGCGGACGGATCCGCTCGTCGAAAATGGTTCATGGAACGGCGCGCCGACTGAGGAAGTCATTGGTGCTCCCCAATGGATCGAGGCTGCAGAAGCCATCGAACGCATGAGGCGCTCGAAACAGATTCATTTCGATTCCGTTACGGCGGCGCTCTGGAAACTCGTCAACGAGAATCCGGACTATCCGCTGGTGGCGCAACGGTATGGAGATCTGATCGACCGGCTGTTTGGTAGCCGGCAACCGATCCGGGTCTATGACCACGACTTTGATGCCGTGGTGAGCTACATCAAGAGCTTCAAGAACTAATGGTGATTTCTTGAATGCATTCAAGGCCGGAATTCGCTTTCGCGAATTCCGGCCTTTTTCTTGCAATTTCTACAAAGCCTGCTATAGTATCGGGACTATGGTAGTACGAATGCGTTCCACGCGGTCTCATACGGGTAACAGGCGCTCTCATCACGCGCTTAAAAACCCTGCTTTGACCGTTGACTCCAAGTCCGGTGCGATTCATCTTCGCCACCGCGCCTCGGCTTTGACCGGTGCTTATAAGGGTCTTGTCGTCATCGACGTCGACAAAAAGGCCAAGAAAAAGGCTGCCAAGGCCAAGGAGGCCCAGGCTGCTCGATAACAAGAAGCCGCGCCCCAAAGGGGCGCGGCTTTCTTCTTGTGTATTTCTCTGCTTGCGTCCTTTCGCTTTCGGGCGTAATATCAATATATAGCTTAAGCTACTTCGTACATTTTATGGCAAACCGGCACCTGGCCCGATCAGTTGTCCTGCAGTCTCTCTTCGAGTGGGATTTCCGCGATCAGAAGGACTCCATCCTTTCTGGCGCCGTTGTTCGTAATGCTACTGAATTTGCACCGGGCAATTCTGATATTTCATTCATGCAAGAATTGGGTGATGGTGTTTTGAAGAAGCGTCCCGAGATCGACACTATCATTGTGAAAGCTGCGCCAGACTGGCCGCTTGAAAAAATCTCTATCGTTGACCGAAATGTGTTGCGTTTGGGTCTGTACGAACTTTTGTTCGCGGATCGCAATGAAGTGCCGGCAAAAGTGGCGATCAACGAAGCGATCGAACTTGCCAAATCTTTTGGCGGCGAAAACTCGGGTAAATTTGTGAACGGTGTATTGGGTTCGGTCTATAAAGAGCTCGGTGAGCCGGGCAAAGATGCGGTTTCGAAGAAAAAAGACGATAAATTCAACGTTCCGTTCGAAAAGATGCCGATCCAAAAGCTTGGTGGCGCAGTGGTCTTTGGTCGCCATGACGGCCATGTCTATTTGGCCTTGGTCCACGACGTCTTCGGTCACTGGACTTTGTCCAAAGGCAAGCTTGAAGGCGATGAAGCGGTGGAAGCCGGTACGATCCGCGAGATCAAAGAAGAAATGGGCATTGATATCAAAATCGTAAAAGAAGTGGCATCGAACGAATATGTTGCCACTCATCCCGAGCACGGCAAGATCCGAAAGCAAGTCAACTATTTTCTGGCTGAAGCGAAGTACGGACCGCTCACTCTGGGTTCGTCCGGTGGACTCGACAAGGCGCAGTGGTTTAGAGCAGACCAATTAGGCGACCTCAATTTTTATGACGACATGTTGCCGATTATTTCCAAGGCGGTCAAAATGATTCCAAAAAAATAGCAGATACATACCGGATATGGATATTAACTTTGCAGAATTCGAAAAAAAGGCCGGCGTGGTCTGGAAAGATAAGGGTTTGCTAAAGCAAGCCTTTACGCACCGCTCGTATATCAACGAGAACCGTGGCATGCGTATGGAGCACAACGAACGCCTGGAATTCCTCGGCGATGCGGTTCTGGAACTGGTTGTGACTGATTTTTTGTATAAAAAATATCCAGAAAATCCGGAAGGCGAGCTTACTACGTACCGATCGGCCCTGGTGAATGCTATTACGCTTGCCGAAGTGGCATCGAATCTATCGATGAACGACTTTTTGCTTCTTTCGCGCGGTGAGGCAAAAGATACTGGTCGCGCACGTCAGTATATTTTGGCTAATACATTTGAAGCGGTGGTCGGCGCGATGTATTTAGATCAGGGTTACGAAACAGCAAAAACTTTTATCGAACGCAATATTTTCGTCTTCGCTGACAAAATGATTGCTCGCGGCAATTTGGTTGATGCGAAGTCCTTGTTCCAAGAGAAAGCCCAGGAAAAGGTAGGTGTTACGCCGTCTTACAAATTGGTCCGCGAATCTGGCCCTGACCACGATAAATCGTTTACGGTTGGCGTACTTATCGGCCGCGAGCAGATAGCGACCGGTGAAGGCAAATCCAAGCAGGAAGCCGAACAAAACGCCGCATTGCGCGCTCTTGACGTGAAAGGGTGGACGACAGCGTAGAAGTTTTTTTCAAAGAAACTTTCTTCTCCGTTCGAAGGATTTTAGCTATGTTTTTTGTGACTGGAGAATTGGATTTTCTGTTGAATATAAGAAGCGCTAAGGAAAGCCGTGGTATAGTTATTGGGTGCATCTCAAATCGCTCGAGCTTTCTGGCTTCAAATCGTTCGCCAAAAAGGCGGCGCTTGAATTCGACTCGCCAGTAACGGCGGTGGTCGGCCCGAACGGTTCGGGCAAATCGAATGTGGCCGAGGCGTTCCGCTTCGTATTGGGCGAGCAGTCGATCAGATCGATGCGCGGCAAGAAGACCGAAGACCTAATCTATAACGGCTCGGACGCGGTGCCGCGCGGCAATCGCGCATCGGTGAAACTCGTTTTTGACAACCAGCCGCGCGGCGGCAAGCGCTTGCTTTCGATTGACTTCGACGAAGTCTCGATTGAACGTATTATCCACCGCGATTCGCTTTCAGAATATTTCATCAATGGTTCCGCGGTGCGCTTGCGTGATATTACCGAACTTCTGGCGGGTGCGCATATCGGCGCGTCGGGTCACCACATCATTTCGCAAGGTGAGGCAGACCGGATACTTAACGCCAGCCCCAAAGAACGTCGTGAGATGCTGGAAGATGCTTTGGGCTTGAAAATATTTCAATACAAGCGCGAAGAGAGCGAGCGAAAGCTTGAACGTACTCGCGAAAACATGGAGAAGGTCGAATCCTTGCGCAAGGAAATCGCGCCGCACCTGAAATTCCTTAAAAAACAGGTTGAAAAGGTTGAAAAAACTATTGCTTTACGCGAAGAATTGCGTGGCCTGTATAAAGAATACTTCAAGCGAGAAACAGAATATCTGAAGGCAACCGAAGATGCGCTTGCTGCCGAGTCTGCGGCGCCTAAAAAGGATCTCGAACGTTTGGAAAAAGAACTGGCCGAGGCCAAGAAAGTTTTGGATGCATCGGCGCACAAGGATAAAAAATCCGAAGCCTTGGTTTCTATCGAATCCAAGCTGAAAACCGCTCGCGATTCCCGCGATGAAGCTCTGCGTGCCATAGGCCGCATTGAAGGTGAAGTCGCATCGCTTGAACGCATGCTTGCACGAGAAAAGACGACTGCTTCGGCTGAAGCGCAGACCATTGAATTCTCCAAAGTAAAATCTTTTATTTCTCGCATTGAAGAAATTGCGGCCGAGATCGAGGGTGCTCCTGATATGACCGGCGTGCGTACAGCTTTGAAAAAGATCCGCGAGTCGCTTTCATCGTTTCTTGATTCCACTAAAAACGCACGTGCTGAAAGCCGTGCAGCAGAGATCGAAAAAGAGATCGGTCTGTTGCGTGCGCGCGCTGCCGA
>DATCXV010000024.1:0-32675 GCA_036565605.1 Minisyncoccota bacterium
GGTAGATCGTGCCCCAGAAAAACACGGCCTTGCCCTTCCAATACTCTGGAATGAGGTGTGGGTTGGCGAGGTAGAAGTCCAGGAGTTGGGCTCCGTAAACAAGGGTATCCTTGAGCTTCTTGCGAAGCTTGTTGCCCTCAATTACTTCGCCCTCCTTCTGGCATTCGTCCAAGTGGAGCGCGATTTTCTTGGCATCGAACTCCATCTGGCCCTTGACCCTGTTCGGCAACTGTTCGTCGTCGGGCAGGATCGACCAGCCATCGGGGACGCCCGGAAGCTTGTCGAAGTCGACGACGTACTTCTGAACCTCGACTTTGGCACGACCCTCCGCAAGAGCGCGGAAGGTGTCGATGTCGGGCAGTCCGCCGCTCTTCACACCCTTCGCGAGGGCGGTGAGATACGGTCGAATCGCCTGAACCTGATCGAGATCGAGTCCTTGCTCGTCGATGACTGTCAGTATGCCTGCCGCCTGACTCAGCGTGCTCACTTTGCTCATAGGTTTTTGTCCCATGTTGCGTCATCCCCTGCGATGACTGGTTTGTTGAGGGTTGGGCTTTCGGACTGTTCTATTCGCCGTAGCTTCAAAACTCTCTAAAGAGGCTTGAAGCTACGGCGACGCAAGTTGTATCAATGAGCTTATCTATATATTATACACCATACAAAATGTATATGTCAAATGATATAAAAGGACCACGCGCATGACTTAAATCGTGGTTACGCCGCTGTCGACTTATATAAGCAAAATAGAGTGAGGCAGAGCGGGCCATGTGAGTTCAGTACCAGAGCAGTGAAACACCGTAAGGGTATTTTAGGAGGTTTTGAAATTTAATTTGAGGCATGTGGGTCGGGATCAATAGTTTACGAAATCCTAGACTTACTGCGGAATATCAAGTAGTATCCCGCCCAGAGAAACCTCAACCAAAAAGGAGTCCTTTATGCACAAAATACTGTATCGTCTGCGAGTCGTTTGGCTTGCCATTTCGTATCCGTTCCGCAAGACCTACGCTGCCAATGTTTGCGGGCATCACACCAAGAAGACTGGCGAGGTGACATCGCATGGCGAAAGTCACATGATCTCCATGCCGCTCTCCGAGAACAGTAACCCCGACTACTGCCTCGATTGCATCGCCAAGATGTCGATCAGGTGCGCGTGGTGCGAGAACTCAATCCACGTCGGCGACCCGGTCACGCTCTACATTCCACGGGAATCCTACAAGGTTCCCGAGCATGCAGTGCGGTATGACAAAGATGAACGCTGCTTCGTTGGATGCCTCGGTTGGAATTGCGCCGATACCGGCGCTGATCGCCAAGGATTCTGGGTTTCGCCTGGTAAAGTCGAGCGAGTTCCTTCACCTCTTGAAATGCTCATGTCTGGTGGAAACGAAGATAAAGCAGTAATCGTCGGAGACTTGTCCGACCCAAGCGACTTGGGAAAAGTAATGTAATGTCGCATTCAACAAATCGTCTCTTGCGAAAGTGAGAGGCGTTTTTTTATTCTTATTCGAACTGGGAGAATGCGGGTCGTCCCACTTACATATGCACTCGGGTCATGCCGATAACAAGTTTTCTTGGCGGAGGATGCGAGATTCGAACTCGCGGTGCCATTTCTGGCACACAGTCTTTCCAGGACTGCGCACTAGACCACTATGCGAATCCTCCATTTCAGACCACTACAAACTAACCTAAAATTAGAAAAATTGAAATCATAACTACCACCTCCCACTTGCTCCGCCGCCGCCGGACGATCCACCACCGAATCCTCCAAAACCGCTAGAGCCACCTCGACCGCCGCCCATGCCGCCCCAGAAAAACGGGCCGCGCGGACCGCGACCAGAAAACCAGCGAGAGCCGAAATGTGAAAGCAAGAAGTCTGCTATAAGACCGATAACTGCGCCGATCCCCGCGCCAAAGAGGCCACCCAAAAATGCGCCCACAGCGACACCGACCAATCCGCCAAGCCACCATGATTTTGTTCGCGCCATGACGGAAATCAGGTTCAATCCGATGACAATTGCCACAAAAGCAAGCGAGCCGTAGTCGCGGACAGGTCTTTGTGCAGGCACCGCAAACGACGATGCATCCGTACTTCCTTCGACAAGCGAAATGACCGCATCAGTTGCGCCATTTACACCACCATACCAATCCCCCACTTTGAAGGCCGGAATCATGATGTTGCGAATAATGCCTGAAGCTGCCGCATCAGTGACAACTGGCTCTAAGCCGTACCCCACTTCGATACGCGCAGCGCGATCATTCGGTGCCACCAAAATCAGAAGGCCATTATCAGCGCGCGCCTTGCCTATTTTCCATTCTTCGAACAATTTCACTGCGTACGATTCGATCGTCTCGTCTTCCAAGGACGGCACGGTCACCACCGCAAGTTCCACGCCAGCAGGACGTTCGAAATTTCCGATCTTATTTTCCAGGGTTGCCCTCTGCTCGTCAGTCAGTATCTTCGCGAAATCATTCACGTATCCCGTTGCTACGCCCGGCGAGACATACGCCAAAACTGCATTCGCACTTACAAGCGAAACAGTGAATGCAACAATGGCGATGAAACGAAGGTACCTCATAGAATAGATATGGTGTAGATCAGCGCGGACCTTCGAGAAAAGCCTCCTCGCAGGGTGTGGCTAAAACTGTACCGTCGGCGCAACCTCCGTACCCGCCGCAGCCTCAAAATACGCTCGCGTATCGAATCCGAACGTCCGTGCTACCAACGCGCCCGGAAAGCGCGAAACCGACAAGTTATACGCCCTGACCGCTTCGTTATAGCGACCACGCTCGACCGAGATTCGGTTTTCAGTTCCCTCGATCTGTGATTGTAGGGTCAAAACGTTCTGAGATGACTGCAGTTGCGGATAATTCTCCATCACAACCAGAAGACGCGACAGAGACGATTCGACTTCAGTTGCAGCCTGTGCTTTTTCATCCGGCGTTGCAGCATTCGCATAATGCGTGCGTGCATCAGCAATAGCGCCGAAAACAGCCTGTTCTTGGCCCATTATGCCTTTAACTGCGTTCACCAGGTTTGGAATAAGGTCAAAGCGGCGCTGATACTGCGTTTCGACCTGTGCCCACTGGGCGTCAGCCGATGCTCGTTGCGAGACCAATCGGTTATATGAAAGTCCTACGTAACCGAGGACGATCACTACAAGAGCAATGATAATGATTGTTGATTTTTTCATAGGATTGTACGCCTTCAATTATATCGCATTTATATGGAACGGAAGACAAAGAGCGAGAGCAGAGCAAAGACCACGGCCACATATAATATGTACGTTGCAACAGCAAGCAGCGAAGGCAATTCCAAAACAGCATAGAAAAGCAAAGCGATAATGCCCAAACACTGCAAGATCATTTTGGTCTTGCCCATCCATTTTGCAGGAACAACACGACCCTTGTAACGATGGTATGCCGAAGCGACAAGCAATAATTCAATAAGAACAATCGTCGATGCTAATCCTGTGCCGATGAATTTAGAAATCGCCACCACCGCAACAGTGCCAATAAGAAGTTTATCCGCAATTGGATCATACAGAGTGCCCCAGGTCGTGATCTTCCGCGAAGTACGAGCAAGTGCTCCATCAAGCGCATCTGAAAATGCCGAGAATAGAAACAGAATAGTCGCTGCTGCATACCAATCAAGCGCCAAGAAGATTCCTACAAATGGGATAGAGAGCAGACGGAATTTGGTGATCTGATTTGGTGTGACCGAATGAGGCAGAAGCGGTAAAAAGAGCTTCTTAATAATGCGGTCGATAGCAGTGACCTTGGTGAGATAGGTCACCTTGGCTTCCGGAACGTCTAGAAACCGGTCAAGGAAGGTCAATATGGGGTTGTTCTCGCCGTGCATAAAAGAAGTTCGTCGAGGTTTCGATAATACCATGAAAATGAGATAAGAAAAAGCCCCACGCGCACGCGGAGCTTCTTTACAGTCAGGCGGTCTATTCGTGTCGCATAATGAATTTCCTGAGAAAGGATGGCGAAGCATTGCCTGTATTTTTACAGACGAGATGATCGATAAGATCGAAAACCTGATACGTAAGCCATGCCAGGAACAACGCTAAAAGCATAAAGACCAATTCGATATGCCAGGCGCTGGATCTGAAGACATACGCCGCCCAACAATCGATGACGAACAGCATGGCACACATGAAGGACTAGAAGACGATCTTCACATAACTCGCCGCATTCTTGACTTCGACATCAAGGGACCAGAACACCGAAAATATTTCGGTCAGACAGAAACATATCGCGACACCGATCGCGATCATCGTGATAGCAAGCGTCAAATAGAACATGGTTGGAGGGAGCTGGGGTTTTGAGGGAACTGCCACATATTTTATACCTCTGCTTGCAGTCATTGGCAAGCTCTGCTAGACTGTCTTGCATGGGTACGATTTCTAGCGTAATGCCGTATGTCCAAGTAGTCATTGCGGCGCTTCTCATCATCACCATCCTCCTCCAGCAATCGGGCGCGCAAAATGGCGGCGCTTTGGGTGGTGGCAATGATATGAGTTCTGCATTTCACACCAGGCGAGGCCTTGAAAAGGTTCTATTCGTCTCGACTATTGTATTGGGCATACTCTTCGCGCTTACTTCGTTCCTGTCTCTCATCAAGTAAGTTAACCCCATGTACGGGACGTTCACTCGCGAACGTCGCATCGGTGCATTCGACCGCATCGAAAAGACCTTCGCTTCTCTCTCATTAACCGAACGCATCGCATTTGTCATCGCGGCGCTCGCTTTTTCATGGGCAGCGTTTTCTCTGCTCACTCAAGTAAGCCGATCATTCACAGTCGGCATACCTGAACGTGGTGGCACCTTGGTTGAAGGAGTGATGGGCGCACCACGCTTCATCAATCCTCTTTTGTCTGTTTCTGATGCGGACCGCGATCTTTCGGCCCTGGTCTATTCCGGCCTTTTGAAGGCGACACCTGAAGGCACCTTTGTGCCAGACCTGGCTGAAAACTATTCGATCTCGCCCGACGCTCTTTCTTATACATTCACGATCCGTCCGGAAGCAGTCTTTCATGATGGCACACCAGTTACAGCAGACGACGTGGTCTTTACCGTAAGCAAAGCTCAGGACTCGGCACTTAAAAGCCCACGCCGCGTAAGCTGGGACGGCGTTGTCGTGGAAAAGATCGGTGAACGCGAGGTGAAGTTCACTCTTAAACAGCCATACGCACCTTTCCTTTCGTCACTCACCCTGGGTATTTTGCCGTCGCATCTGTGGAAAGGAGTTACCGACGACGCATTCGCATTTTCTGAAATGAACATGAAGCCGGTTGGATCGGGTCCTTATGTTTTTGTATCACTCTCGTCATCAGGCGGCGTGCCGACCGAAGCAGTTTTGGAAGCTAATCCAAAGTATGTTTTGGGCGAGCCGTATATAGAAGAGTTGGATTTTAAATTCTTCCCAAGCGAGGAAGCCCTTGTCGACGCACTGGATTCAAAAGACATCGACAGCGCATCGAATCTATCACCATCTTCGGCTCAGTTGATTGCTTCTGCCAAACATCCGCGTGCAGATATTGTCGCGGCGCCGCTGTCGCGCGTTTTCGGCATCTTCTTTAATCAAAACGAGAACGAACTTCTGGCCCACAAAGAAGTTCGCCAGGCACTTTCGGCCGCAGTCAACAGACCTGCGCTTATCAATGACGTTCTATTGGGATACGGTGCTGCTGCGGATGGTCCTTTGCCGCCTGATTTCTCGGATACACAGGCACAAGAAGCCACGTCGACAGCTACTTCATCACCCACTGCGTCTGCACGCGCCATCCTGTCGAAAGCCGGTTGGAAATTGAACGCGAACGACATTTTCGAGATGAAACCCAAGACCAAGGGAGCTGCCTCATCGACCCTGGCCCTATCTCTTTCAACTGCGAACGTTCCGGAACTGGTATTGGCCGCGAAATCGATCGAAGATGATTGGTCGAATGCCGGCGCGCGTGTAGACGTTCGAGTTTTCGAGCCTTCAGACCTTAACCAAGGTGTGATCCGCCCACGTACATACGATGCGCTTCTTTTCGGTATCGTCATCGGTCGCAATTCAGACCTTTATCCGTTCTGGCACTCCTCACAGCGCACTGATCCAGGCCTTAACATTGCTTTGTATACCAACGCCCGCGCCGACAAACTTCTTGAAAACATGCGTCGCGCAACATCCACATCGGAATCAGCTGCCTTATACCAGCGTTTCAAGACCGAAATAGACGCAGACCAGCCTGCAGCCTTTCTCTGGAGCCCCGAATTCCTGTACGCGATCCCAGAGGGCCTACATGGGGTGAAATTAGGCGAGATCACCACCCCATCGGACCGTTTCCTCTCGGTGACAGATTGGTACTTGGAAGCAGATCATGTTTGGAAGGTGTTCGCGGATGAAAGAAATTAATTTAAAAAATATACACATGGAAGCAGAGAATAAACAGCAAGGACAAGCAGCAGGAGCAGGTGCCCGAGAAGCACAAGGCACCGGCCACAGCGCACGCCCCTGGGGCCGCAGAGGCGGTCGTGGTCGTGGAGGCCGCGGCAACAGCTTCGGACAGCGCGGCGGACGTGGACCTATGGGCCATTCAGGACGTGGCGGCCAAAGCCATGACCGCAAGCCGCGTCGCTTCAGCGCGGCAGGTCCTCGCGACTTCTCTGCTGGACCGGCCGAAAAACCGGGCATTCCAGTACCCCCGATCGAACCAGGTGTCGTTCGCATCATTCCATTGGGCGGTGTCGAGGAAATCGGCAAGAACATGACCGCAATCGAAATCGGCGACGATATCATCGTCATTGATGCAGGCTTCCAATTCAAAGACGAAACCACCCCAGGTATCGACTACATCATCCCGAACACCAAATACCTTGAAGAGCGCCGCGATAAGATCCGCGCCCTCTTCGTCACCCACGGCCACTTGGACCACATTGGCGGCATTCCTTACGTCATTGATCGCATCGGCTATCCACCGGTTTATACCCGTCAGTTCGGCGCAGTCATGATCGAAAAGCGCCAGGAAGAGTTCCCTCACCTCGAGAAACTCGACATGAAGGTTATCAAAGGCAACGAAACCATCATGGCAGGCAAGATCTCGGTCAAAACCTTCCCTATTTCTCACACCATCCCTGACTCGATGGGTCTTATTGTTGCAACACCTTATGGCGACATCGTCTTCATCGAAGACGTGCGCGTCGACAATATAAAAGGTGTTCCGACCGAAGAAGAAATCAAACAGTACGAGCAGTTCAAGGGTCGGAACGTCCTGCTTCTTACCATGGACTCGACATCGATTGAAAAACCCGGCTTCTCGCTCTCCGAATCGGTGGTGATTGAAAACATTGATAAATTCATCAAGGCTTCAACCGGCCGCCTGATCATCGGTACCTTCGCGTCACAAGTCGAACGCATCATTGCCATCATCAAAGCCGCTGAACGCTATGGCAAGAAAGTAGTCGTTGAAGGCCGCTCGATGAAAACCAACGTCGAAATCATCAAATACTTGAAACTGGCCGAGATCCAGAACATTATTTTGGTCGACGATATCGACAAATACCCACCAGACAGGATTGTGATGCTTGTTACCGGCGCCCAGGGCGAGGAATTTGCCGCTCTTATGCGCATGGCAACCAAGCAGCACAAGCAGGTTCAGCTCAGGAAGACTGATACCATTCTTCTGTCGTCGTCGATCATTCCAACCAACTATGCAGCGGTCATCAAACTCAAAGATAACCTATACCGCACCGAAGCAAAAGTCATCACCTATCTCGACTCGGACATCCATGCATCGGGTCACGGTAACCGCGACGAATTAAAGTGGATCCACGAACAGATTAAGTACCGCTTCTTTGTTCCGCTTCACGGCTATCATTACTTCTTGCGTCAGCATGCCGAATTGTCCATGTCGCTTGGTACCCCGCGTGAAAACGTGGTCGTTCCGGACAACGGCGCAGTGATCGAAATCTATAACGAAGGCAAGTCGATCCGCGTTTTGAAAGAAAAGGCGCCGTCGAACTTGGTGCTCGTTGACGGCTTCGCGGTCGGCGACGTTCAGGAAGTGGTTATCCGCGACCGCCAAATGCTTTCCCAGGACGGCATGTTCATGATCGTCAGCATCATTGATTCGCAGACCGGACGCCTGCGCAAGTCTCCTGATATCATTTCACGTGGTTTCGTCTATCTGCGTGAATCTCAGGATCTTTTGCGCGATACCCGCGACCTCATCAAGAAAACCATCGAAGATACATCGCGCGGCATGAACCCGATCAACGTCGAGCTCATCAAGTCCAATGTCACAGACGCCGTATCAAGGCACCTGTTCCAAGAAACAGCCAAAAGGCCCGTGGTTATTCCGGTCCTGCTCGCGGTATAACACAGATAGTTAATATATGAGTAAAAAGCCCCTTAGTAGGGGCTTTTTACTCATTTGACTTTTTTCATGAACAGGCGTAATGTGCGGCCAGATCCCCTCATACTCCCCATGCACGATTACATACTCCTGATCTGTCCGCGCCAGGATGTTATTCGAGCTACGAACATCCTCACCTTCGCGGCTGCCCAAGAACTTGCTGACTGTCTGTCCGCCTGTCTTGGCACCAAGGTTACCTGCACAGTCAAGTTCGGTGATGCCGATATCAGTATCGACATCCCTCCAGGACTGGACCCCGCTGATTTTCTTGAGGAAGTTATCGAGGATATCCACACAGTTGTGACTACGCTCGACAAATTTTCCGAAGGAGCAACCCTTCCCAAATGGTGAATCAAAAGCCCCGATCAGAGTCGGGGCTTTTTTATGCAAATAAGTTTAAAATTCTTGGTATACTTTCCCGTATGCCAGAAGAACGAACCCTTGGCCACAAACGCCTTATCATGTACGCGGTTGGCTTTTTCTTTAGCTTGTCCGCAGCAATTCCGACCTATGTCAGCTCATCCTATCTGTCAGGTTTCATCGGAGACCGTTTGGCAGGCATCATTTATACTGCTGCATCATTGATCGCGGTAGCCGCTTTCGTTGAAATGCCGGCGGCTATCCGTCGCTTCGGCGCGTTGCGTACAGGACTCGTCCTTATCGGTCTTGAACTTGCTTCGATCGGGGCACTGACCATGGGTATCGACGCCCTGTCGGTCATTGCAGGCTTCATGCTTAACTTCGTGACGATCTCTCTCCTTAACTTCGTCATAGATCTGATTCTGGAAAGCTTTTCGACCAATTCGCACACCGGCAAAATCCGTGGCTCATACCTTTCTATCGTAAACATAGCCTGGCTCATTTCACCCTTGCTTGCAGCAAAGATTTTGGATCTTGGGTCGTTCCCGGCCATATACGCTATCTCTGGCGTGCTTTTGGTACCCGTGACCGCGCTTTGCCTTTTGGCATTTAGAAGTGTCCGTGGACCGGAACTTTCCCGCGTACCGTTTTGGAAATCCTTTGGCGAAGTTTGGGGCAACCGCGATTTGAAAGCCGTCTTAATGATCCAGCTTCTTCTTCAATTCTTTTACGCCTGGATGATCATCTATACACCGCTGTACCTGCGCGACACAGTCGGATTTTCGTGGGAAGAGATTGGCACGATCTTCACCTTCATGCTTCTGCCTTTTGCTATGATCGAGGCGCCCATGGGCCGTCTGGCAGACCGCATCGGCGAAAAATCCATCATGTCCGTAGGCTTCGGCATTATGGGTATGGCAACCTGCCTTATTTCCTTCGTCACAGATCATGACCCCTTTATTTGGAGCTTACTTCTTTTCATGACCCGCGTCGGTGCGGCAATGGTAGAAGTAATGGCCGATACTTTTTTCTTCAAAAAGGTGGATGCAAGTTCTGCCAGCGCTATCAGCTTCTTCCGATCGGCTCGTCCTTTGGCTTATGTTATATCTCCGATCGCTGCAACAATTCTTCTGGTCTTCCTTGATATGAAGGGTCTTTTCATCGCCTTGGGCATTCTTATGCTCTATGGACTGCGTTACGCGTTCTCGATTAAGGACGCCTAGGCGTTATTTATATGTCTTGTCCGGAAATTTGCCGTCGATAATATCTTTGGCTTCAATTACCTTTTCTATATAGCGACGCAAATTCGCTTTATCTTTGTCGGAAAGTTCGACAGGACCATATACTTTCATCAACGTGCGCTGAAGCAAGCTCATTACTTGATTCAAATACTGCATTTGTACAGTTTCAGGAAGACCTTCGGACTCATCCCGCAGAATAAACGAGCGAAACGGGGAATGGATTTTGTATGCCCTATGTGCGGTTGTCATGACTTGAAAAGCTATTCATAAGAGACCGGGATGGTCGAAAATTTACCTTTGCCAACAATAACGTGATCAAGGACGGAAACACCCATAATTTTTCCTGCTTCGACAATCTGCCGGGTGATATCAATGTCTGCCGAAGAGGGCGTTACGACACCCGATGGATGATTGTGAACCAAAATCACTGCTGCAGCTCCGTATTCGATGGCCGGCTTAAAGACTTCGCGTGGATGAATCAGATTGGCGTCAATCGTGCCCATAGAAAGCACTTCGTCATGGATGACGCGATGATGACCGTTCAAATAAATGCCACGCAGACATTCTTTAGGGAGATCGTGCATATCACGAACATAGGCCGAAACATCCTTGGCATTTCTGATAGCTACACTTCGTCCGCCCGGGCGCTTATAGAAACGCCGACCCAGCTCGCTTGACGCAACGATCTGACACGCCTTGCCCAGCGGAATGTCAGCAGTTTCAGAAAGCTTTTTGGGATCATCGAAGGACGAGAAGCTTCGTTCGCCATATTCACGAATAATGCGGGTAGCCATGGACATGACGTCCTCGCGGACGGTACCGGTGTTCACGAGGACCGCGACCAATTCAGCAATTGAAAGGGAAGCGGCACCATGCATAACCATCTTTTCGCGTGGCTTTTCTGCATCGGGGAGGTCGCGCAATTTGTATACCTTCGGCTCGAGAGAGCCCGGCGAAACGGCCATTGTCATAAGCCTATCGACGTTAGGTATCGTATATGTAGTTTTCATACGCGCATCGTAACAAGATCGAGATAAAGAAAAGATAAAGAAATCCTCGAGTTATCCACAGCCACTGACAAAGACAATAAAATGAGTGATTTGAGGAAAGAACTGTCTTTTCACCATGAAAATCCTGCACATCGTCAGTATTATCCTGCTCCGTAGCGTCTCCTCCCCTGCCCGTGCCGAAAGCAAATCGCCCACGGTCATTAGCAAATTGGGAGTGGCCAACCAATATCTCTCCTTCGGCAGCGGCTCGGTTCTGGACAAAGATCCGGCGATGCAATCACTTCTCCTGTTTCTTTACCTCTCTTTCCGACACTCGATACATAAAAACATCGGGAATTCCCTGCGCGCCCGATCTTCTGCGGCCTTGCGCGGGCCCTGTTCGCTTTCCTTGTGCGACATCCATTCTTCTAGGCGCAGAACCGCGAAGCCCGCGTTCGCAAGCGACTTGAAGTAGGCCTGCAAAGGACGATGAAAAGAATACGTCACTTCTTTGGCGCCGCGGCCGCAGGCCGCGGCGCTTTCGCTTACCACCCTACCTGGTTCCATATCAATCTCGACACGTGATTCAGACATATATACATCGACCCGGCGATATTGAGTATCCGCCTTTTCGTCGAAACCCCACGAAGATTTTCCTGGAATGCGAAACGATGGATGATTTAACACCAAAACGAATCTGCCGCCCGCGCGTACCACACGCGAAACCTGTCGGAACGCCTCGGCCATACGTTCTATATTCTGAATCGCCAGCACGCAAACTACGACATCAAACGACATGTCGGCAAACGCAGACAAATTGTCCGCCGAGGAAACCAGAAATTCCTCGTTATGATCTGCGTGCTTTTTGGCAATATCAATCAATTCCGGAGCGATATCGACACCGGTCACTTGTGCACCTTCAGCAGCCAAAGCATGAGAAAAATATCCCTGACCACAGGCAAGATCCAAAATCTTCTCACCATGCTTGGGTGCTACAATGCGCAAAATATTGGGCAGAAGGACACGCGCTTGGTACGAATCGTAATCGTTTACGACCTTGTCATACCAACCCGCCACGCCACCCCATGAGGTTTTCATTTATTCCGCTTTTTTCTTCTTCGCCGCTGTTCTTTTCTTTGGACCTCCCCGCATTGTCTTCTTAATACCCTGCCAATGATCTTTCATTTCGGCCAGGAAAGTTGCCAATTCGTCCGGATCAACTTCTTTTAATTCGCGATATTTGCGCGCCACCGTATCAAGAGCCGTCTCGTACGCCGATTCGGTCACTTCTTGTGCTTTTTCCAACTCTTCCAGAACGTCGCCCTTGGCCTTAAGCATCCACGCCTTCACTTTAGCACGATTTTTCTTAGCCTCATCGCTTCCGTACAGATAATATGCACCCACTGCGGCAGCCGTAATACCGATAAGGCCAGCCGCTACTGCACCCGGATTAATTCCCTTTTTATTTGCCATGGTTTTGATCGTTTTTAACCTGAATTTTCCGTTTAGTCGGAACCTTACTTACGAAAAAACTACGGGCCAGTCCCGCCACATGTTTCCATTTGATACCTTCGTCGCGCAAATTCGAGCGCAGTTTTTTAAGATCCGAGAGAATTTCCACGCCTTCATTTTTAGCCAAATCAGAAAAATCCCGCACATTTCGCAGAATGCGAATTGCGTAATACAAGGCAATACAGAGTCCAACCGATATCAGCACCAGCGCGATGGTCGAGATGAAGAAGAAAATGTCTGCGTGAATAAGCGATTGGCTGGGCATAGGATTTGATGATTAGCGAATACGGAATGAAGCACGGACAGTCACCATCACCTCTTTCTCTATATTAGACGTGTCATAGGCTCCATAGTCGCTCACGTCGACCGAGCCCTTCGATAGAACTTGAACTACGCCCAGCGACGCCGCCTTTAATGCTCCAACAGACTGTCCCGACGGCTCAGCAAGCTTTTCGGCACGAGACTTGGCATCACGAATAGCGTCAGCAAGCAACGAGACACGCAATTCCGGCAATTTTGTGTACGAGTACTCGAGCATGTCCGTCCTGAAAATCACACCGTCACGCGCAAGCTGCGAAGAATCTTTGGCAACCGCCGTCACACCTTGCACATCCGCTGAAGAAAGCGAAATGGTCTGACGGAGATTGTACTCCTTCTCGCGATTTTCGGCGCCCGGACGATAATCATACATTTCGTCCATCGAAATCGGTGAGATAGAAAGTGAAGTTGAGGCAATGCCATGCGCTGCATAAAACGACATGACACGATTCAGATCTTGTGCAAGAAGATCATACCCAGAGCGCAATGACGACACCGGCACCTGGCGCGAAAGAGACGCTGTCCATTTCACCTGATCCGATGTCACCGACTGCCGCGCCGAACCGGTAACCGAAAGCGCATCATCAGAAGTACGTACTGCATAAAATGCATACGCTGCGATGATTGAAGAAACAAGGAAACTCGCGCCCAATAATATTCCCAGGGCCGCAAGCGGTGTCTTGAAAATGCGTTGTTCGTTCATAATGCCCACATCATAACATGGGCCGGATAGACACGTATTCTATCGCCACGCAGCAAGCGCAAATGCTGCAAAGAATACAACCGAAAGTGCGACGTTCACCGCCACACCAACCGCGCTCCCCGCAACAGCGCTTGCCGCCGCTTTAATTGCCTTGCCACCCGACTTCTTATAGTACATTTCACCAGCAAGCACTCCGACAAACAGTCCAATGAAGCTTCCTAAAGTCGGCAAAAACAATGTACCCACGATCGCCCCAGCAATACCCCACAACAAAGATTTGGTATGCGCTCCGCCATATTTTGCACCCAAGGCACCAGATACATGATCAATCAAGATCGAGACAAGAGCGATGGCAAGTAAAGCAAGCACCCCTTCACCTGATAAAGTTGCAAAACGCGTCGCCAAAGCAAAAAGAAACGCTATTGCGAACATATATGAAAGCGCCGGTAGCATAGGCACAAACGCCATAGGAATGCCCGCAGCAACAAGAACTACTGCGCAGATATAGATGATCGTGAATACCATACAAGAGAAAGAATGATCAGAACAAACGCCGAAAGTGCCATCATTGGAATACTGACATAGCCGAGTTCAAGTACGAACGATTTCGAGCACGATGCCGAGTAACCTACCGCCAAACAATCAAGACCCAAGGGATTAAAACCAATCTGCCCCACATAGTGATACGCACCAATCAGTGCACCGACAACGGAAAGCCACAAGGCAGATGTGCGTGCCGATAGATCTTTGCGCAAAAGTCCCAGGCCCAAAATAACAACCTGCGGATACATACAAATCCGCTGAAACCAGCAAAGCTTACACGGCTCGTAACCGATCACATCCGAATATCCAAGGCTCCCTATCGTCGCACATAATGCAACAATAAACGCCACCACCATTCCCTGATTCTGAAAGAAACGCCCAAACGACGAATCGCGAACCGCTGGCACAAAAAACGCTACGATAAGACCAATCGAAAGCGCATTTGCAATAACGGTCATCACCGCCCAAAACATATTTACTCCTTGGATAAACGCTTGCATGATTTTACGTTACCCTTGCTCGCCATCCTTTTGAAGCGGGCATCCAGTGAACTTTGCCAAATCTTCAAGTGCAACTTCCCCGGTCTGTTTGGTGCCGTCTTTAAAGACCCATGTCGGATAACTTTCAACCCCTATCTCGGTGCATTCCGGCAATTGGCCCTGGCCATCCGCCGTCGAACATTCATGATACGGAAGTAACGCAGCAGATCCGCCGAAAAGCGCTTTTTGCGCACGGCAGTGGGGGCACCAGAATGCACCATAAAACGTCGCACCGCTGTCTGCTATACACGTAGCGAATGTGTCATATTCACTTGGTTTATGTGAATACCAGATCATTCCACCCACGATAATGGCGACCAAAACTCCAATGATGATCCATGATGATTTCATGGATTGAAGTATACCTTATTTTGTCGAAATGCCTTCAGGAGCAGCTACTTTGCGGTACAAGGCAAAGAGAATGGCGACACAGATACCGATCACAACAATGGCATTAGCCATATCAAGGAAGAGAAGCCACGAAAGTGAGAGTCCAGCTTTGTCCGTAATCCAGTTCGGATTGATTATAAAGGACAGAGTGTTAAGGACATTAAGGACAGATCCTATCGCAAGCAGTGCCATTCCCTTCATGACAGCCAGGTAAGCTCCCCGGGACAGAATGTCCTTTATGAATGCTCCTCGTATGGTGTACCCTGCTCCCAGTAAGAGCAGCAATAGTATGAGTAATGGATACCACGGTATATCACCCAAGGCCCGCAATACACGGCCAGTAAAGGCCCCAAGAGCGCCCGCCAGATTACCCAATGCACTGGTGCTGGTCGCTTGTCCTATAGCACCATTGAAGTCATCAGAATTGTCCTTTATGTTTGTATCGGTCGAAGTGCCTTGGCCACACGTAACCGTATTTATGTAACGAGTCGTCGTGATATAGACAATACCGGTAGCTTCAGTAACACCCCACGGAGCAAGTATTTCCTCGCTGTGACGAGACTGCAAGACTTTGACCGCAGCTTCAGTAGAAGTGCCAAATATACCGTCTTCAGCGATCTGAGCGCCCTCAGATGTATTCAAAAAATGCTGCAAAATACGGACTTGTTCGGGATTATTATCGATGCCGATGCGCAAAAACGCGTTCAACAGGTTGCCTGATGGACAGACTTTCTCTGGACCAGTGATTACAGCACCACCACCCGTCGATACTGGCTGATCAGGAATGATGATAATGCCGCCTCCAGTGCCACCATTCGAGCCCGAAGGCACCGTTGCTGTCGTACAGCCGTACCCAATGCATGGACCGCCCGAGCTGCCAGAACCACCTCCGTGACCACTGTTCGATGGAAGCGGACCGCCTCCACCATTATTTCCTCCGTTATTGCCCGAGTTCGAACAATCCGACGAAACCGTGATTGTCTTGGTGTCAACGACAGTACCGTTCAACAAAAGGCGGATTGCATACGTTCCGGTATATGACGAGCCCTCATTACCTGTAAACGTGAACGTACCAGCCGAAGTCCACGATCCAACCTGCCCAAAGATACCGTCATTATTAGTATCTTTTTCAAGCGTGACCGTACCAGCCTCTGTACCCGTTACCGTTACGGTAAACGGCATATCAGTGCTGACCGCGACACACGATCCAGCTGTGGTCGAAAGGGTTGCCGAAAGAGGCACAACAACCGTGCCGCCTGATTCATTGTCGATATTGGTGATTGTGACCGTCTGCGCTGTAATGCCATTCCAATTAACGTCCGCCGAGGCCGAAGGACCAACAGAAATGGAATATGCGATATTACCATCGACGATAGCATCATCAACGCCCGTTATGGTGACTGTCTGAGTTACATTCCAATCCGAAGGCTTGAAGACAAGCGTCGTTTTAAGCGGATCGACCGAACCTTCAGACGGATCGTTACTTACAACCGCAAAGGTAACATCTGCAAGCGGTGCGCTGTCGAGCACAACCGTAAATACGGCCGTTGCGCCATTTTCACTGGTGGTCAATCCACCCGCTGCATTAATCGTAAAATGGCCGGTCGGATTGTTGCCTCCGTTATTTCCGCCACCATCATTTCCACCCCCATCGTTACCACCGCCGCCATTGTTACCTCCTCCATCATTGCCGCCACCAGCGCAGTTCGTCGAGAACGTAACGTCCTTCTGGTCCACATTGGTACCGTTTACAAGCAGACGTGCCGTAAATGTCCCTGCATAATCCGCGCTCTCTGATGTGGTGAAGGTAAAGGTGCCCGGAGTATTCCACGATGCAGCCTGGCCAAAAACGCCATCAGCATTGGTGTCTTTTTCAAGAACGATCGACGTGATACCCGTACCCGCAACCGTTACCGTAAACGAGGCCGAAGTTCCAACTGCAACACACGAAGCGCTCGGTGTAAGAGTGGCCGTCGTAATATCAACCGTTTGCGTCGGTGCTTGTACAGAGATCGTCTTAGTAAACGCCCCTGAAACATTACTCCACGGGTCCTGTGCTTTTACGGTGATCGTATAATCACCATTCTGGTTGAATATATGCGAAACAGAAGCGCTTGCACCCGATGCAACAAAGCCAGACCAGTCATCCATAGTGCCATCAGAATCCCAGTCGAAGCCATAATTGATCTGATCATTGTCGACATCCGTACCGGTAGCTACAAAATCGTATGAAATACCTGTCGAGCCCGAATCCGGACCCGTAACTGAAGAAATAGCAGGTGCTGAATTTGAGACTGGCGTACCACCATTATTACCACCGCCACCATTTCCACCATTGTCTCCGCCGTTATCAGGAGTAGATGGAACATCCTGTATAGAAATCTGAGCAGACGCTGCGCCCGAGACATTGTTGGAAGAATCCTGTGCCTTTGCGGTAACCGTGTACAAGCCTGCCGTATTGAACGTGTGAGATACAGATACCGATGCTCCAGACGGAACAAAGCCAGACCAGTCATCCATAGTGCCATCAGAATCCCAGTCGAAACCAATGTTGACCTGTTCTCCTTCCGGATCTGATGCGGACGCCGTAAAAGCGATGGATTCGTTCACATCTGCTGATGCACTTCCCTGAAGCGATGGAATTGAGGGTTCGTTGTTTACCGGCGGATTTGTGGTCACAGGAGGCGTTACGACCGGATCATTTACCTGGATAGGAGTAGAACCCGCACCCGAAGTTTCTCCCCACGGATCACGCGCTACCACTGAAATAGAATAGGAACCTGCAGTATTGAAAATATGCGATACGCTGACCTGATCACCCGAGTTCACAAAACCAGACCAATCGTCCATAACGCCGTCAGAGTCCCAGTCAAAACCAATGTTGACTTGATCACCATCCGGATCAGTTGCTGATGCTGTAAATGCAACCGAATCATTCGTTTGAGCCGATGAAGAGCCCGAAACCGAAGGGGCCGATGGCGCTGAATTCGCACCCGTTTCGTCTGCATAAGCGCTCACCGGGGCGAACGGACCGACCACGGACGCAAGAACAAGCGCTAAGATAAGCGCTTTCTTGATACCATTCACTGCCTGTGCTGCGGCTGATTTCATGGGTCTGTAAGGCCGTTTTTTGTCGTTTACCAAAACACTAACACTCGTCTTACATTAGCCAGATACGTTCCCTTGTCAAATAAAAGTTTCCATTGCATGCCATTTTCCTCTGGCCGCTTACAGGTCCGCAGTCATAAAGGACATACTGCATGTCTTTTATAAAATATGTCCTTTACAGACATCCTTCCAGAAATTGGCCAAAACCGTACATAAAGGACAATTCTATACACGGTGTACAAAATCCCTACGTATAACCGTATAAATACATATTTAACTACACAATAGTATTTAAATAATGTAAATAACAGTTTCTTTCTTGACCAGTTTCACTTGGCAAGCGAAAATAGAACTTCCGGAATTGCTCTTTCCCAACCCAGCTCGACCTCATGATTCACTGCTTCCCCAAAGGAAAAGAACGAACAGTAATTCTTCAACATGACTGTATTGCTACAGATGAACAGAGTGGTGAGACCATAACATTTACGCAAGGCACCACGCTTATCCAAATAAGCGAAGGACCTGACGTGTTCGTCAGAGAGCCGCACAGCCAAAAAAACTGGACGGTGCCCCGAAAAGCATTCGATACGCCCGCTCCATCTGCAGTCGTGCAGATTGCCGTCTGAAACTAAAGCCCCGCAAGTTCGCGGGGCTTTTTTCTGTCCATTTCCATTTCTTTCCTACCCTTTCGGATCGAATATTGTTGGAGGGATCGTGTCACCAGCGATGATACGTGCGATGCGTCTGCCTCCATAAATAGATGGCAGAATACCAACACCGTTACAACCTAGATTATAAAGAAGAACTGGATTTTTAGGCTCGGCACCGATAAGACGTACGCGATTTGGCGTATAACCCATAAGCCCATGCCACGTGAACTGATACTCGATCTTTCTATTAGGATCAACATCATAGATCTTGCGGACAAATCGATCGATTTCGCCTTGCACTTCGTCCGGATAATCGTATTCGTACAGATATTCTTCACGGTCCGGAATATCGTGCTGAGGACCACCCAGGCAGATTAAATTGTGCTCACCCTTTCCTTTTTCGAATTCATAGTTACGACGGGTAAGATAAAAATAGGGGTCGAGCATGCTATCGAAACCGGGTTCTGGCGTCACATAGTAGCTTACAGCCATAGGCGGCTTGTTCATATTCTCGAGGTAACCAGACATGCGTGCCACCACACCATTTACCAGATGATGAAACTTGGTATCAATAGCCAAGCCGCCTTCGTTTATGATCGAAAAACCCTCGAAACCATTCGTACACAAAATGACACGTCGGGCCGACACTGTATGAGATCCAGCATCGATCAAAGCGCTGTCCTTTTTTGCTACTACCTTTCTGATTGGAGTCTTTTCAAAGATCGACAAACGATCCTTATATGCATCCTTCAGATACGCGACAACATGCTCACAGAACAAAGCCGAGTTGATAACGCCCTTTTGATCAAGCAGCGCCGCAACAAATCCCTTTTGCTTGGTTTCAAGCGCACCCAAGATTGCCTGGTGCGACACAATTTTGTAAAAACCTTCATATTCGGCTGATATGTCCTTGGCAAAGGAAGCTGTGTCCGAAATCCAAACCTCGCGAATCGGCAGACCTCCTTTTTTACGCAGCACATTCGTTTTCAACTGCTCTAACACCTGATCATAGGTCGAAAAGCCGTCATATCCGGTAAAACGCGCGTACGGAATCGCTAAGCGTGCATCGGTATACATTTCATCGATATAAGTCCACGAATCTTCGATCGCTTTCTGTCCCTCGCACGCCAAAGTAAGGCCGAATTCCTCGACCAACTCAGGAAATGGACGTTCGAAATAACTCACCACTTGTCCCGCATTATGTCCGGTCGCACCACGCGCCACTTTGAATTTCTCAAGGATAACGATCTTTTTGTCTGTATTCTTAAGCAAGAAAAAAGCCGTGGCTACTCCTGCAATGCCGGCGCCTACGATACAGATGTCCGTTTCAAGATCCGAGCGCAATTCGTCCACCGTTCGGCCATGTTCAAGCTGATAGATCCAGGGTGATCGGTTGATTTTCATGCCGCAAGTATATCAGCAAGTACCCAAAAAGTGATCAGAAAGAGATGCGAGCCGATCGTACGACCTTATCAAAGTCAGCAAGGATCTGATCACCGGGCGCATCGTATGTGACCGAGAACAGATATATCCAACCAGGCGTCGAAACTGCGAAGGACCTGCCTTCATACAATCCGGACCATCCGTACTGCAATCCCGAAAGAGAACCGTACGTCGTCGAAGCGATACGGCCATCACCCAATTTATAATTGGACCAACTGGTTCCCGTAACGAAATCTCGCGCAGACTGATGATCTAAATCATTTTGAAGGACATCAACCGTGATCGCCGTCGGACCTTCACCATTCTTTGGAATAGTGCGCATCGCATCTTCGTCCGCAAGCAAAATCTGATGATGAACTCGGTGTGTCGTGTCGATATCCATTTCGGAAAGCATATAATTTTCCGGATACGAAAACGACACTTGAAAATCGCCCGACGAATACGTGTCCATCCCTTTCGATCCTCCGCCACGAAAGATGCCCAACGCCACCGCGACCGCCAGTATGATCGCGACAGCAATGCCAATCTTTTTCTTTCTTATGTGTGTGCTCATTATGAAGCTATCGTACCACAAGCGTTCCCGCCATATCCCGCACGGTCTTTATGAGACCCTCTTTATCAAAAGCAACAACTGTACCCGGTTCGTAGTTGGCAATCTGTGTCGAGTGAAGAAACAGTCGCACCGCAAAACAGTCCGTTCCAGATGCATCCGGAATAGCATAGACATATTCTTCATACAGGTTACCCGCACCCGCTCCGGATGTTTCCGCGTAAGAAAACTGGCGATCACCGATTGTCGCATTGCTTTCTTCATGTGAGTCTGACAAAAACGATGACGCCGAACACTCATTGCCCGATATTTTTTCTACCGAGACATGTGAGTCTGACGACAGATTCGTGCGCACATCCATCGACTGCGGTATATAGAACGCTACGCCCGGAATATCTTTGCCCGGACCCAGCGCCGTGTACTCATAATCATTTTCGACGCGATACAAAGGCGGATACTGGATCTCGAAACCATAGGTATCGCTGCGATAGGTCTCCCACCCCGCATCAACGGCAGTACCCGGCTCGAGCGTCACATTCTTTTCCGGCTGAGGCGAGAAAATTAGATATGCAAGACCCACAGCAAGAAGACCCGCTATGACGATAAACACCAAAGTTCCCATACTCCACGATGATTCTTTTTTTTCTTTGTCGGCCATATATTTTGTTATCAGTACGTGTAATCATACTACGGCTGTGATAGCCTGTGTGTGCCATGGCTACTCCCTTCAAGAAAACCCAATTTAAACGCGAGCATTATGACGTCTGCGTCATAGGCGGCGGACCTGCCGGTATGATCGCAGCTGGTCGTGCAGCACAATCGGGCGCATCCGTCCTTCTTGTCGAGAAAAATGACAGCTTGGGCAAAAAGCTCCTCATCACCGGCGGCGGACGCTGCAATGTCACCAATGCAGAACCGAACGCACGCGCCTTTTTGATGAAACTGAAAGGCAAGGGCAAATTCCTTCACTCGACCTTTGCCCAACATGACGTCGAGGCATCATTGAAATTCTTCCACGACCACAGCATGAAAACCAAGGTCGAAAACGAAGGCCGCGTCTTCCCCATTTCAGATCAAGCACGATCAGTCTGGGACGTACTGGTGAAATTTATGAAAGAGACCGGCGTCGAAGTCGTGCCCAATGTTTTGGGCAAAGGCTTTCATGTGCGCGACGGCAAGATTGTAGGACTGAATGTCGGACTTCCTGGTGGTGCGATCATCACTATTGAGGCAGATTCGTATATCCTGGCGACAGGCGGCACTTCGCACCCGGAGACCGGTTCGACCGGCGAAGGTTATGAGTGGCTTCGACGTGCCGGCCACACTGTCGTCGATCCGGACGCCGCACTGGTTCCGGTCAAAATCGCCGAACAATGGGTCCGAGATCTCTCTGGCGTCGCTCACCAGCACGCAAAGCTTTCCATCATAGAAAACAGCAAGCGCACCGATTCGCGCGTCGGCAGGATGGTCTTTGCACACTTCGGCATGTCCGGACCACTTGTTCTGTCGTTTTCAAAAGAGATCCGTGAAGCACTGCAGTACGCCCAACCAGGAACCAAGATCGAATTGTCGCTTGATCTGTTCCCTGATCTGGACCCGGCCGCCATGGATAAACACATCCTGGCCGTCTTTGCCGAGCATGCCAATAAGAAAGTAAAGAATGCCATCGGCAAATTGGTCACGCCAGCTATGGCGGGTGCGATCATCGAATTATCAAAACTCGATCCGGAAAAAGAGATCAATGTAGTGAGCCGTGAAGAACGCCTGGCCTTGGCCAAAACGGTCAAAGATTTGCGCATGACGCCTACCGGATTTTTAGGTGCCGACAAAGCGATCGTTGCATCCGGCGGCGTAAAGTTGGAAGAGGTCGATTTCAAGACCATGCAGTCGCGCATCGTGCCGAACCTGTATTTGATTGGCGACGTCCTCGACATCGACCGCCCATCGGGCGGATACAGCCTGCAATTGTGCTGGACAACCGGATGGGTGGCAGGAGAATCGGCAGCAAAAGAATCAAAGAAATAGCCTCACGATCCTCAGCTCATCAAATTCATACCCTTTTCCCAAGAGGCTCATCACTGGCGACAAAGGGCGCTGGCCGCCATCCGTGGTACCGACCTGCTGGAAAGCAGACATGATTTTCTTGAAACGAGAAACGGGCACCGTATCCCGCAGATGGTACATGGAAATCTGCGGCTCTTTGGCTTTGATTTTTTCCAAATGGTCGATGATGGTGCCTTCGGTCAGTTCTCGTTTAGCAGCAATTTCGGCGATGGACTTCCCTTCCAAAAGCAATTCCTTGGTCGCTTCGACCGTATCTACTTTTTTGGGCTTCTTGCCGCGCGAAACAAACGCTTCTTGTGCTTCGCGCAATTTTTTCCCGCCCATCTCTTCCAAATCCGAGACTGCCTCGTCGGATGCTTTTTTAAATTCGCGATCCATTTCCAACGCCTCTTCGTGGATGGCCAAAGCCATGTTGTTCATACCCTTGATCGACAAACCACCCAAGGTCCGAACGCGAGACAACGCAACGTATCCCATGCCACGCTCGAAGGATTTAGAAAGATCGATTTCGGCGGCGTCCAACGACATACCCTGGCTTTTGTGGATCGTAATAGCCCAGGCCAAGCGCAAAGGATACTGGCTGATTTCCGCCAATAATTTTCCATTCTCTTCGACTGCCCACGAATCAAGTTCAACTACGATCTCTTTGCCATCTTTCGTACGGACCACAATGTTATCCTGCGAGCATTTTTCCACCACGGCCAAAGTGCCGTTGGCATAGCCCGCTTCGAAATTGTTTTTAACGAACATCACTTTGGCGCCCGGCTTCAGGCGTAAAACTTCGGGCGCAAGGCAGCCTTTCTTCAATGCCAAAACCAGCGCGTCGCGACCGCGCTCTTCCATATAGAATTCGATCGCTTCACCAGGTATCTGGTCGATCTCGCGATCATTTTCGGTATCAACATCTTTGTTATGGGTATACAACTTTGTTGGTTCGATACCGCCTTCGACCGGGGCATTGAGGCGTTCCATCAATACTTCGCCAATGCCTTCTTCGACTTCACCGTCGCGAATGGCGTGAAGAACGCGCAGAAACGGACCGTCATCCTGGCGATGTGATTCGTGCAAGTACAAAATGGCTGGGTTCAACTCCTTCCAAGACTGCGCCATGTACGAAAACAAAGACGGCGTTTCACCTTGGCGTACCACCGGCGGCAATTGGAAAAAGTCTCCGCAAAAAACAACCTGGATGCCGCCGAAGGGTTCGTCCTTCAGTTTGGCGCGTCGCAGAACCTGGTCCACCAAGTCCAAACGGAAATGATGAAGCATCGATATCTCGTCAATGATCAAAACTTGGACACGGTCAAAACGAGTCTTTAAATACTGTTTCGTAATAATTGTTTCAAGATCGCTTTCGGAGAGTGTCGCACGTACACCGATACCGGACCAGGCATGAATAGTCATGCCGCCCATATGAGTAGCCGCGATGCCGGTCGATGCAGTGATGCCGACAGGCACATCGTGCTCGTTCAGATATTTGATGTATTCGCGCAACACGTGCGTCTTGCCGGAACCGGCAGCACCGGTTAAAAAGGCAGATCGTCCCGTTTTCAGAATGTCTAATGCCTGGGCCTGAGTCATGCCGACACTATACCAGACCTACTGCGCGAGTCTTCCAATAAGGAATGTCGCCAGCGCTTCGGCCGGAGCACGCTGTCCGCCGTGCTGAGCTTCGAATGCAGCCGTCGCATCAGTGCCGCACAACGATTCAATTGCTTCAGGACCGCCTGGGTGCTGACTTATCCATGCTGACAGATCATAGACATTCCCTTCGATTGCAGCCCAACACGATGACGGCGTTGAGTGTGCTGCAACGTCAGTCATCGTATACGAACCTCCTCCGCCTGGATTAAGTGACTCATGCGAAGCGCTTGTTGTGGATTCATCCTTTCGTATCGCAGCGTATGCAACAGATCCAATAATAACCAATACAATGACTGCGTAGAGGGCTTTTTTCATGGCGACAGTATATCAGAATAGTCGGTACCTTTACACAGAAAGGTAGCTTATGATAAACTGTGCGTATGGAACGATCGGATGAGAAAGACAAATTCGGACAGATCCGCAAAGGCCTGCTTGAATTCGCGGTGCTGAAAATTGTCTCGCGCGGACAGGTGTATGCCGCGGATATGCTCCGCGAGCTTTCCGGTACAGATTTCGCCACACAGGAAGGCACGCTTTATCCCCTGCTTTCGCGATTGCGTCGCGACGGCATGGTTGATTACGAATGGAAAGAATCCGCTTCGGGACCACCTCGCAAATATTATCGCTTGGCAGACAAAGGCGAGAAAGAATTAAAAGAATTAGAACGGTACTGGAAAAAGATCGGCGACACTATTAATAGTCTGGGCAAGTAATTAACGAATTATGAACAAAGTCACAACGATACAGTTAAACGGACGGGCATACCAGGTGGACGAGTCAGGATACGAGGCGCTGCGCTCGTACCTTGATAACGCATCTGCAGCGCTTGCCGGTGATCCGGATCAGGCCGAGATCGTCCGAGACTTGGAACAGGCCGTCGCCGAGAAATGCGACCGCACGCTTTCTGCTCACAAAAATGTCGTGTCGTCCGAAGAGATCGCAAAGATCATCGCTGAAATGGGTCCGGTCGCAGGTGCCGAGAAACAAGAACAGACAGACGCTCCGAAGACAGAACCAAAGCCACGAAAGCTTTACAAGATTCGCGAGGGCGCTTTGCTCTTTGGTGTATGTAACGGCATTGGCGCATACTTCGACATCGATCCCATCATCGTCCGCATTATTTTCATCATCCTAACCATCGCCACAAGCGGTGTGTGGATCGCGGCGTATGTACTGCTTGCCATTTTCCTTCCTTCGGCAGAAACACCTGAAGAAAAAGCTCGTGCATTCGGTGACCCAAAAAATGCACAGGAATTGGTCGAACGCGCCAAGAAAAAATATGCCGAGATGACAGAAAAAGGGAAAGCTTGGAAGAAAGAATGGTCATACGATCGCCACGAAGCACGCGCTCGCCTGCGCGCCGAACGCGCCCGACTGCGTCACGAACGTCATATGTACAAAACGTACGAACAGAACAATGTCTGGAGCGTGATCCGACCGATCGTTGATACTGTGATCGCTTTAGTATGGCTCGGAGTATTTCTTGCCGCAGCAATATTCTTTGGTAAGCACTGGAACGAAACGTCGCTCATTCTGCACAAAGCAATCGATCTTATAAAAGAGCTGATCGATTACGCCCAGACGCTTTAATTATTTCTCTAGATCCAAGACTTCGTCGATCCTGATCGATTCGACGAATTCAGGCACGTGCGAAACAAGAATCATCGCGCCTTCATATTCATTAAGCGCCTTGGCAATCACAGGAATGTGACGGAAATTGATATGGTTTGTCGGCTCGTCCAAGATAAGAAGTCCCGGCTTCTGCAGGACCAATCGCGCAAAAGCCACCAATCCCTTCTGCCCTTCGGAAAGCGATCCAATCTTCTTGTCCATCATGTCGGCATGAATAAGAAATCCGGCCGCTGTTGAACGAATATGTTGTTCGATATGAGTCGCTGACGCGGAAAGGAGCGACTCATATACGGTGTCTTCAAAGTTGAGCGTCGAAAAATCCTGGCGATAATATCCGACGCGTATGCCTTCAGAGATTTTGGCACCTTCGGATGTTCCTGACGCCAACGCTTCAAGTAATGTCGACTTGCCAATGCCGTTTGGACCGCGCAACAAAAGATGCTGATTACGCTTCAGCTTGATGGAACACGTCCTTCGCGTTGCTTTATGATTCTTGATGACTTGATATGCCGAAATCTCGATGATCGGCCCAACAAATTCCGGCTGGGATGGAATTTCGAACTCGCGAATGGTCTTGTCTTCCTTTCGAACCTCGACGATCTCTTCTTCCATTTCTTCGGCTTTTTCACGCATGCGCTTGGCGACCAAACGCATCTGGCCACCCTTGTTCGCGAATGAATTGGCTTGAGCGATCTTCTCTTGGATCTGCTTTTGCAATAAAGCATTAGCGCGATTCTCACGCTCGACCCGAGCAGTGATCTCTTCAAGCACATCGAAATAGTCACCGACATATTGTTCAACCTTCTTTGTGTGGACATCCAGATACAGAACGCCATCAGTGAATGAATTCAAAAATTCCGCGTCGTGCGAAATGACAATCACTGTCTTCGGATACGATTTCAAAAAGTGCGTCAAATGTTCGATGCCAGCTTTGTCCAAGTTATTAGTAGGCTCGTCCAAAAGTAGGATGTCCGGATTCTGGATCAAAGCCGAAGCCAGAAGAAGCCGCGCCTGCTGGCCGCCTGAAAATGATTTTACAATCCTGTCGCCAATAAGAGCTGCACGTCCAGGAAAATCCACCGCTTCCAAAACTGCATCCATGCGCGGATCGATATCGTAGACTTTTTCTTTGAAACACTTCTGGAAGAAATCGCGAACCGACAATTCTCCTTCCGGGCGCGGAATAACTTGTCGCGACAAAGCGATTGAAAGACCGTGTCCCGTAATTACCTTACCCGATTCAGGACGATGCTCGCGAGCAACAAGCTTGAAGATCGTCGACTTGCCGGCGCCGTTCTGGCCCATCAACGTGATTTTCGACCCCCGTCGCACGGTGAAAAACGCCTCGTCGAGGATCGGATAGTTATGTCCGAAGCTAAAGGAAACTTCGTCGAAGCGCAGTACCGTATCGTCCGCCATTGGATTAGCGCATTACCCCCTTTCTGAAGACGCGGCGGTAACCGTCGCCAAGCGCTGCTTTTTTGGATGGGTCGGTTTTAAGCGGGCGCGGATATTTAGAGCGTCCACCAAAACCACCGCGGCGCGGACCACCATGACCACCATGAGAAGCGTGACCGCCTGTGTGCGATGCGCCATGCGATGCATGTCCGCCACCGAAGCCACGAGAACCCCCGCCGAAACCACGGCCACCCCTGCCACGACCTCTTCCACCGCGACCGCGCGGAGCCGAGGCTACTTCGATAATAGATGCGCCATTGTGGCTTTTCTTTGAAACCTCTTTCTTGATGAGGCGTTCGATATCGCGAATATCGCGACCCTGATCCGGAAGCGCAAATGAAACAGCTTTGCCGGTCGCTCCGCCGCGACCCGTACGGCCAATGCGGTGAACATAATCTTCGGTCTGTTCTGGCAAGTCGTAATTGATAACCAGATCAATACCTTTCACATCGATACCACGAGCAGCAATGTCAGTTGCGACCAGGATCTGGAATTTGCCTGTCTTGAAACCGTCCAAAGCCTGCCTGCGCTGGCCCAGCGAACGGTTCGAATGAATCTCGGTCGCGGTAAAGCCTGCCTTGCGCAAGTCATGAGCAATATCACCAGCGCCGTATTTAGTACGCGAGAAAACCAGGACCGGTCCCGTGACCGACTTCACCATCTCGATAAGCAAAGGCATGCGAGACTTCCTGTCTACGATGATGATTTCCTGCTCGACGCTTGTTGCTGCGGTGCCTTGTGGAGCAACTTCAATGCGCAAAGGCGTTTTCATGTGCTCCAAACCAAGTTTTGCAATCTCGTCTGGCATGGTTGCAGAGAACAGCATCGTCTGACGCTCCTTCGAAACCTGAGCCATGATCTCCCTGATCTGTGGCATGAAGCCAATATCGAACATGTGGTCCGCCTCGTCCAAGACAACGATACCCACATGAGCAAGCGAGAGATTCTTTTGTTTCAAGTGGTCGATCAAACGACCTGGCGTTGCGATGACAATGTCAGGACGATACCGCAGGCTGCGAACCTGGCGATAAATTGGCTCACCACCAATAAGCACTGCCGTACGTACGCCCAATGGACCACCGACTTTTCGGAGCGTTTCGTCGACCTGCAATGCCAATTCACGCGTCGGCAATATAACGACGCCCGGGCCTTTGCCTTCAAGAATGCGTTCAATTATTGGAATACCGAAACCAAGCGTCTTGCCCGTACCCGTTTGAGCAATACCAATCACATCCTGACCTTTGATGCCGATCGGAATAACCTTGCCCTGGATCGGCGTTGGTTCCTTGAAACCTGCGCGCAAAAGAATCGCGAGAATTTCGGGCCTGATGCCCAAATCCGCGAAACCTGGCTCCGCCTTCTTTTCTGCCGTTTTTGAAACCGTCTCGGATGCCTCCGCACGCGCGGAGGTTTCCTTTGTAAGTGCTGTGTTCATGTATGTATTACCGACTTGCGCGACCGGGCTCGATCGTGCACGGAAATACATGCAGAGAGTCCTTTCGCTTGTGCTCGCAGGTATGCGAGCGTTACTTGCAATGTTTTAATTATAGCATAGTGAAAGAAGGTTTGCAAGGTAAGTTCCACGGCTCTTTGAGACCGCTTACTGACCGAACTCTTCCCCTTCTCGGCGTTGCACGTCATCTTCGCCCAGGCCGAAATGGTGTGCGATCTCGTGCCACAAGGTTTCGTACACGACGTCTTCAACCGACTTGCCCGAGTCGTCCGCTTCTTCCAAAATCGGCATGCGATACAAGGTGATCGTATCCGGCATTTCGAAACCCGCTGCAACCGTACGTTCGGTACGTGGCACGCCACGATACAGACCAAGCAAGTCCATCGAGCTATCGAGAAGCATCTCGTCGATAGTCTTTTGTTCCACATAATCTTCGACCATGACCGCGACATTCCTTACCTTGTCACGAATCCATTGCGGTAGACGGTCAAAAGCAATAGCGACAGTTTGTTCGAACTCTTTTTCGTTCATTTTAATATTTCCTCACCACACCCCTTACCACCGCAGCGATCTTTAAATCGTATTCGGGATAGATCGGTTTGTATTTAGAATTTGCCGGTTCAAGGTACGGTTTGCCAGCCTTTAAGCGGTAATACTTCATGGTAAAACCTCCGTCAACTTCGGCGATAACGATCTCACCTTCTTTGGCGATGTTCCTGCGTTCGGCGATGACCAGATCACCTTCGTGAATGCCAGCTTCGATCATGGAATCACCCTTCACTTCGAGCATGTATGTATTCGATTGGTCTTTGATCAGATAATTGCCAATATCCATGGTGTCGAGTTCGGCTTCTTCGGCTACCGTCGGGAAACCTGCTTCAACCAATCCCAAAACCGGCACTTCGCTTGCTCCGCGGACCAACGTGATACGTCCCTGAGAATCTTTTTCAAGCACGCCCGCCTCGACCAGTTTGTTCACCAGCTTGAAGACGGCATTCTTGGATTTGAAGCCGGTCAATGCAAGCAGTTCTTTGTACCCCGGCATACGTTTATGCCGTTCATAGAAAGAGGTGATCTTTTTTTTGTACTCGTCGATCATGATCGAATCCGTAGACGGTTATGCGAATACTTTACCAAACAAACCGAATCCTGCCCTGGCAGCAGTCAAAGTCTTCCACTGCGAGACCAGAAACTTGTGCCTCTTGGCTTCTGCTTTGTACGGCTGGCCCTGGATAATCTTGAGGTCAATTTTCCAATTAAGGGCGTCGATCTCGCTTTTAATGGTCTTAATCATTTGGTTCTTGCTCATAGCTTGTAAAACGATTATTCCTAAGTGAAATCAGTATAGGTGAACTACAGTTCACCTTCAAGGGTCCAGCTGGGGATAATCGATTCTGGGCTACGTTTTTTTGATAAGTGCAAGCTTCTCTGCCCGCGAAAGCGCTTTGATACGCGCTTCTTCAAGTGATGCAACAGAACGATCTGGATACTCCTTGGAATATATAAGAGAAACCGGCCGGCGCGATCTGGTGTATTTGGCCCCGCTCCCCTTTGCGGATGCAACGCCATTATGTTCGGCCAGACGCCGATCGAGATCCGTCGTGATGCCGGTATACAGACTGTCGTCAGAACAGCGCAGGATGTAAAGATGATACGTCATAAGAGATCCATACCAGTAGCATGCAATTCACACTTGCGTTCCTTCCAATCAGGAATCGTTTGTGCCACCAGATCCCAAAAGGCCTTCGAGTGGTTCATCTCTTTCAAATGGCAAAGCTCGTGAACAATTAGATAGTCAACCAAACGTGGCGGAAGCAGTGCGATGCGATAGTTAAAGTTCACGTTACCTTTTGCAGAAGCGGAACCCCAGCGAGATCGCTGGTCGCGAATAGCGACACGCCCGATACGAAGATTATAAAAACGATTCCAGTGCGAAAGGCGCTCGCATGCGATCCGCCGCGCCGCCTCGCGATGCGACAGATACCGCGCTCGTTCGGCGCGGCGGTTTCTTCGCGGTTCTTTTACGATCGGCCGAAACGGCCTAAAACGATTCAATGCATTTTCGACCCACACCGATTTCGATGCAACAAATCGTTCCACATCACTCTGCTGTGCCCATCGCGGCACAGACACAACAACGCGACCGTCTTGGTATACAGAGATCGAGAGACGGCGAGCACGCACATTCGTACGCATCTCATACGAAACACTCATCGAATCTATTTTTCGTACAGGACAGAAGACACAGCTTTGTCCAAATTTACGTATCTAAACATCCACAGTGAACGCGCAGGATTTTTTATCTCCGTAAAATATTTCTTCAAGTGGTCCTTCTTGGACAAAAAGGGATAGAAAATAATTTTCTGATGCTCAGCCCCGTCTTCTTCCCATTTGAAATTCACAATAAGACGAGGAACCAATTGCCCTGTTTTCAGTGCGCTCTCCATAATATTCCATGTCGCACCCTGAATCGATCCTTTTGGTTTTGAGTTGATTGTTTTTACCTGTGCCTGAAAAACGCACCCCGTGCATCGAATGTCATACAGAGGAAATCCAGGAAGAAGTTCTGCGAGAGGCTTTCCGCAATTAGGACAAGAAACCAGCTGTATTACCTCGAGCTCTCCTTGTTTACCTACATCCTGATTCCTGCGCTTGGAAATAGTGTTTTCGGTCATAACAAGTTCATCATAGCGGAGTACAAGAAAACCCGCCATCTCTGAGCGGGTTTTCCTATATATAGTTCGGCCGCAAAAGAGCTTGCAGAACCCCACAGTGGTCAAAGCGCTCTTTAGGCGATCTTCTCTTCCGGCACCACCGCCAGAGCAATCAAATATGCCAGAACACCCGGCGCAAAGCCGGTACAGATGACGATGAACACTAGAATTAGCCGTATGACCGTTGCATCGACGTCAAAGTATTCAGCCAGGCCGCCACAAACTCCTCCGAATACTCTGTCTTTCCTGCTCCTGTATAGTTTTTTCCGCTCCATAAGCACTTTGAATAGTTATTCTTTCTGCTGCCTTTCGTACGTACCCATGAGTTCCGCCTTTGCAATGACATGGCCTTCCATGTCAGCAAGAAGCTCTTCTTTGGTCGCACCTTTCTTTAATGCAAGCTGCGTGTCCAAGGCGTACAAGCGGAAGAAATAGCGATGCTCGCGATCCGGCGGACAGGGTCCAGCGTATGCCGGCTGTCCGGCACCATTATTTCCGTACGTTCCCGGAACCGTCGTGTCCGTCTCCTTCACTCCTTCCGTCTTTGGCGGAATATTGAACACGACCAGATGGTCAAAGACGCCCGATGGAACGCGGTCTTTCGGCACGTCCGGATCATCGATGGTGAGCGCCAAAGATTTCGCTTCGGCAGGCACGCCGTCGAATGAAAGTGGCATCATTTTGTTGTCTCCGTCGCAGGTATACTGCGGCGGTATCTTTCCTCCGGCCTCGAATGCGATGCTGGTAAGTTTCATAGTGGTTGTAGCAGGTGTGTTAACCGGCGCGTTAAAGAGCGCGATAAGCGCTACCAATACTACGATCGCAAGCGTGACGATGATGCTCCATTTCATAGGAAGTCAATAAAATCAGCGACCCGCTTCCAGATCTTTTTTCTTGGCTTCGAATTCTTCCTTGCCGATTTCGCCTTTGGCGTATCGCTCTTTCAAGATCTCGATCGAGCGGTC
>DATCXV010000009.1:0-74432 GCA_036565605.1 Minisyncoccota bacterium
CCGGATTCTGCACAGGGCATCCGCATGTCTGCTTTTGGTCCGCTGAGGTTCGGTGCAAATACGAATACCGGATATTCATCTGCGTCGTTCTCGGAATATATGAGAATTACTCCGACGGGCAACGTCGGAATTGGCACGACTTCGCCAAGCCAGAAGCTTGAGGTATATCAAGGTAATATTCAGCTTGATAATAACTTCTCGCTCAAGGGAAGGCTTACAAACGGTTCATCAGTAAACCTTCTCAGATACAATACAGGTAACCAGGCGGTGTTTGGTGCGAATAGCGAAATCCTTCTTTCAGGAAGCGTCCAGATTTTCCCACCAACGGGAGGCAATATCGAGATCAGGGGTGGTGCGACGGACTCTTCGACGGCCGTTGGAACGGTTTTGAATACACTAAATACTCTGAGCACAGCTGGCTCGAAGATAGTGAGCTTCAAGAATGGCAGCGTCGAGAAGGCAAGCATCGGCTATGATGGCGGTGCCTTGTTCTCGGGAAATGTTGGTATCGGAACGAGCTCGCCTTATGCGAAATTCTCGATTGCCCAGTCAAGCACCACGCCAGCATTTGTTGTCGGTGTGGCAGGCAGCTCGTCCCCGTCGTTTATCGTTGATTCGGCGAATGCGAATGGATATGTCGGTATTGGAACGAGTTCGCCTTCAGCAAAGCTTGCTATCAAGGGCAATAATACTTTCTTCTATGGCCGAGCTTTTGCGATCTCAGATTCCAGCAATCAGGAGAAATTCACTGTTCTTGATAACGGTTATGTTGGCTTGGGTAAATCAAATCCAGGATTCCAACTAGATACATCAAGCACGATACGAGTAGGCGGATCAGCAGCTTCTTTCGCGCCAGACGGTGAAGGAATCGAATTGAGTTATACCCAGGGCACTGTGCCTCATCGCGGAAATATTGTCGCATACAGCCGAAATTATAATGCTCTGCAAGACCTCTCATTGAACTTTGCAGCACTGTTTGTGACTGGTTCCAGCAGTTATGTTGGCATTGGTGGTACCACATCTCCATACGCACGATTCTCTGTTGAACAGGGTTCTGAAAGCAACGTTTTTGCGGTTGCGGATGAAGGCAGCTCGACCCCATCATTCATTGTGAAGGGCAATGGTAATGTGGGCGTCGGGGTCTCCGATCCTGCGGCGAGGCTTACTATTGCCACGACCACCGGGTCCGACGTCGCGTTCAAGATCTCTGACCCTACGAATACCAAAAACTTCTTTGTTGTTAATGCAGTCGCAAATAACTCGACTTTCGTAGGAATCAATGCTGGTCACGCGGCAACAGGCGCTAGTGGTTCGAGCTTCTTCGGGGCAAGCGCTGGTTACGGGGCGACGAATGCTCTTGGCTCAAACTTCTTCGGCAGCGGCGCTGGTTACGAAGCGACAGGCGCTTCTAACTCGAACTTTTTCGGAGTGAGCGCGGGAGGAAGCGCGTCGGGCGCTCTTAACGCGAACTTCTTTGGACTCAACGCAGGCTACACTGCTACCAACGCTGTTGCCTCGAACTTCTTCGGGGCAAGCGCTGGTTATGGGGCGACGAATGCAAGCACCGCGAACTTCTTCGGGGCAAGCGCTGGTTATGGGGCGACGAATGCAGCTAACTCAAATTTCCTTGGAACGTCTGCGGGCTTTAATGCAGCAAATGCTACTCACTCGATATTCATAGGATACCAGGCGGGGGTCAACGATGCTGTTGACAATACGAGCAGCGGTACTTCGATCCTTATTGGTGATAATACTTCGACCGGCGGCTTCTCGAACTCGATCGCCATTGGTCGCGGCACCAAAAACAGCGCGACCCAGCAGCTTAACCTCGGTAACGTACTCTTCGCTACTGGCATCTATAACAGCGACACGTCTTCGGATACCGCGCTCACGAGCGGAAAGGTGGGCATTGGCACATCGACACCATGGAAGGCACTCTCAGTTGAAGGTGACGCATCGGTAAACAATCTCATTCCAAATGGACCTTATACGACGAACCTCTCTGGCTACGACCTGGGCTCGACGACAAGTCGTTGGAACGCTCTCTGGGCGGGCACAGTAAATATCGGAACTTCGACCTGGTCGATCAAAGCAGATAGCTCGAGCAACCTTGGCGTCTACGATGCTGCTTCAGGCGGAGGGACAAAGAGACTAACTGTGTCAGCAAACGGATTGGACGTCGCTGGAAAAGTAGGTATCGGAATGTCTGCTTCGTCAATGCTTGATGTGTTTGCTGGAACTCCAACTATTATGCGCGTGGGAACTGCGGGTTCTACATATTTTGCTTCGGGTGTCGACACGACTCTTATAGAAGCAAGCGGCACATTCACTGTCGGTTCGAGTAACAATATTTACGGAGTAAAGTCGCTTCCTACTGCTTCTAACTTGGGCGGAAGCTATGCTGCGAATAACTACGCCTTCTACGGAAACCCTGTGAATGGAGCAGTAAAGTGGGGTGTCTATCTTACCGGCGAAAACAAGAACTACTTCTCAGGAGACGTGGGTATCGGCACAACCTCGCCAGTCTCGACCCTCTCGGTTCAGGGATCGCTCTGTGTGCGCGACACGGGATCCTGCGGTACGACCGCCGGAACAATCTACGCAACGACAGCATCGATCACGGACATCGACCTCGCAGAAAACTATCCGACGCTTGATGACACGCTTTCGGCGGGCGAGATTGTTGCGCTCGACACGACTGCTTCGACCACGGTCAAGAGGGCGGCGTTGGGTGATAAAGTTATCGGTATTGTCTCGACCGCTCCGGGCCTGCTCCTTGGAAAGGAAAACCTTAATTCCAAGCCGATCGCGCTTTCAGGTCGCGTGCCGGTCAAAGTCAACGGCCAGGGAGGTGCTATCGCTATCGGTGATCGCATCACACTTTCATCAACGGCGGGAGTCGGCCGCAAGGCTCGTGGATCAGAAGACACGGTCGGTATCGCTCTTGAGGCATGGTCTGGTGCAGCGGATGATACGGGCTCGATCAACGTCTTTGTCTCGTCCAAGCAAAAGATCGACTTCTCGTCGTTCGCGGTCGATGATTCGGGCAATGTTGGTATCGGTACCACCACCCCGACCTATAAGCTCCAGGTTATGGGCGATGTTGCAGCAACGTCATTCGTTAATATCTCGACCCGTACGGCAAAGAAGGATATCTCGTACTTGGGTGAGGAAGAGAAGTCATCGATCCTCGACAAGATCCGCTCGATCGGTGTTGCGACCTATCATTACAATGCAGAGACGGATGCTGCACCAATGCGCCTGGGTTTGATCGCCGAAGAAGCTCCGACCGAAGTCTTGGCCGCGGACGGCAAAGGTGTTGATGTCTACAAGTTCTCGACCTTCATCTTGGCTGGTGTGCAGGTTTTGGACGAGAAGGTTCAGAGCTTGGTCGATGCAGTCGCTTCGACCACTGCGGCGATCGCAGATCTGCGCGTCGCGGTTGCTACCATTCAGACGTCGATGGCAAACAATGTTGCAACAGCAGCATCGTCGACGACGGCTTGGACTGACACCATGGGTTCGGGCATGCTCTCGTTCCTCGCAAACGCTGGATTAAGGTTGGAGCAGGGCATCGCGTACGTTGCCGACATGGTTGCTGACAAGTTCAGTGCAAAGCTTGCGTATGTTCAGAAGGCGGTTATCGATGATGCAACGGTCGGTGCGCTCGAGGTTGGATCGTCAGATAAGCGTTCAGGCATCACGCTGTATGACGAGCTCAACGGTCAGCCGTACTGTCTGAAGGTGGTGAACGGCGAGATGGAGACCCGCCAAGGTTCATGCTCTGGCCAGGTTTCGACCGAAGTAACGGCATCAAGCGGCACGCCGAGCGAGCCGGAAACACAGCCGGAACCATTGCCAGGTGAGACGGTGGGCGCGGGTAATGTAAACGAGGAAACTGCTGCAACGAGCACTCCGGCCACCTCGACAACAGCGACCTCGACACCGGTAGTCGAGCCGGTAGAAGAAGAAACTCCGGTTATCGCAGACGATTCGGCTACCTCGACACCGGCTACATCAACGACGGCACTTGTAACGCCGACTGATGAAACGGCAACTTCGACTGCTGCAACCTCCACGCCTGTTGTGACAAGCACCCCTGAAGAAACTGCAACCTCAACGCTGGTTGAAACGGCTTCTTCGGCACCAACTGACACTGCATCGTCGTCGGAACCGGTCGCTGTAGCCGAATAATGCGTTATACTGTAGCAATAGAATAAACCAACATGGCAAAGAACATCAGAGTCGCTATAAACGGATTTGGCAGGATCGGCAGGGCATTCTTGAAGGTTGCGCTTGAGCACGGAGATATCGACGTAGTAGCAGTAAACGACTTGGGAAATGCGAAAAACCTCGCGTATCTTTTGAAGTATGACTCGGCCTATGGTGTAAGCCCATTCGATGTTTCGGCTTCGGAAGATGGCAAGTCACTGATCGTTGACGGGAAGCAGATCGCTTTCATTCAGGAAAAAGAACCGACAAAGCTGCCGTGGAAGGCTCTTGATATTGATGTGGTCGTCGAGTCGACCGGACTCTTTACTGATTTCGCCAAAGCAAAGGTGCATGTCGATGCCGGTGCCAAGCGAGTGGTCATCACTGCACCGTCCAAGGGTGACGCTGCATCTGAAGCAATGGGCGCGACCATTCTCATGGGCCTTAACGAAGAGCGATTCAAGGGCTGCCAGATCACGTCGAACGCATCGTGCACGACGAATGCGGGGTCTCCGTTGATGGCGATCTTGGATGAAAAGATCGGTATACAAAAGGCAGTCTTGAATACGGTGCATGCATATACGGCAAGCCAAGCAATTGTCGACGGGCCATCTAAAAAAGACCTACGCGAGGGCAGGGCAGCGGCACAAAATATCGTTCCATCATCGACAGGCGCAGCTATCGCCGTAACAAAGGCATTGCCGCAGCTCTCGGGAAAGTTTGATGGTATTTCTATTCGCGTCCCGGTTGTGGTTGGTTCGATCGTTGATGTCACGTTCCTAGCAAAAAGGAAGACGACGGCCCAAGAGGTGAATCAGATATTGCGCGATGCGGCCAATGATCCGCGCTGGAAGGGTATCTTTGCTGTTACTGATGAACCGCTTGTCTCGTCTGATATCAAAGGCAATCCGCACGCCTCGATCGCCGACCTTGAAATGACTCGCGTCGTCGATGGTGATCTGGTCAAAGTGCTTTCGTGGTACGACAATGAGATGGGGTATACGCATACTCTCGTTCAGCACGTAATTAAAGCCGGTCAGAACTTATAATAAGTGACACAAGATTTCTCTAAAAAAATGACAATCGTATTGCGAGAAGATTTAGCTTCTTGGCAACTTACAAATACGATTGGACATATTGCGGCTTATCTTGGAAACAAGATGGAGGAGCCGTTCGATACTGGAGAAAACTTTGTCACTAAAGATAATCTGGCTATCCCAAGAAATTCTCAATTCGCAATTGTTGCCCTAAAAGCTTCAAATGAAGAATTAAAGAATTTAAGTGGTCAGCTTCGTAACTCAGTATTGTCCTGGATAGTGTATGTTCAAGAAATGATCGACATGATTGATGATAAAGAACTTGCAAGGTCATTAAGTCAGATCGAATCAGATAAATTGAATATACTCGGAATAGGACTCTTTGGTTCGAAAGACGAACTAAAGAAAATTACTGGTAACCTGAAGTTATGGAAATAACGTGGAACGAAAACTAACTAAGTTATACGCATACGTTAGCCCAACACGTCATCAAAGCAGCAAAGGAACTCTAATTCGTCTCTCAACAAAGCTTCCGCAACGAACACCGGACATTTTTCCGGTGTTTTTGCTAGGTTGGCAAACCCCGGTTCACCTTCGTTAGGATACCAACCTATTTTTCTGCCCAAAATGGAGAAAAGATTTCTGCTAATATTGGTTACATGATTAAGAACCATCTGCGCTTGCACGAGGTCTTTATAAATTCACTGGAGGGAAATTAGGAATTCACGTATATCTAAATGATTTCACAGAATTTCTTCTAAAGAGAAAATCTAACTGGTTGCTTTTTCTAGGAACGAAGGATCGGG
Source organism: Minisyncoccota bacterium (assembly GCA_036565605.1). Taxonomy (GTDB): domain Bacteria; phylum Patescibacteriota; class Minisyncoccia; order Phycocordibacterales; family UBA6065; genus UBA6065. The sequence continues at coordinate 6,056 of DATCXV010000009.1, forward strand.
AAGAAAGAATCAAAACAATTGGTGATTTAACAGAACAGTTTAAACAGGAAGCAGTATTTGGGAGGACTGACGGTTTTGATCCCAGAATCAACGGCTATTCGATGCAGATATGGCTCGATTATCGTGGATGGGAAGTGTACTCATTCACATCCCTGATTTTTAAAAACATGGATATCCTCATTGGTACCGCACTAACCTTCATTGGATTTGTTGGAGGCATGATTTTACCAAAAATTGGAAGCCATCTTTGGTCATTGCTACAGGCAAAGTGGTAGAGCACATCCGACACAACACTGGCCTTGTTGTCAAGGTTTGTACAGGAGTACACTTAACTTACCTAAAGCAAAAGGCTTTCGGGTGGACAAATCAGTGGCGGAACAATTTATTAACTGTTGGAAAGGCTCAAAGACTCTTGGGACAGCTAGTAAGTCGTTCTGACTTGCTGGTTTGTCCCAAGAGCCTTTTCTTAAACTAGGCGTAGGGGTAGCGTCGGGTCAGGTCTTCCTATATGCAACACTTGGCATGTAGCCAGAAATTAAGAATAGGCAGGTGTAGATGAAATCGTGGGAGCGGAAGAGTATTATTTGTATATAGATGATTCAGGCACAAGACAACCTGATACTAATGACCCTGCTTCTGTGGGGCCGACGAATTATTTCGCATTGGGTGGAGTGTTAATCAAAAAAGGAGATCGTGACACTGTGGCTCAGAAATTTAATCAGTTTTGCAGTAAATGGAATATCACATATCCTCTCCACTCTACTGACATAAGAAATCGAAAAAAGAATTTCAGGTGGGTAAAGGGAGAAAAAGGTAAAGTGTTTCTTAAGGATCTGTCAGATTTTCTTGTCGATATACCAGTGATTGGTTTTGCTGCTGTGATACACAGAGATGGATACAATAAAAGGTATCAACCACTCTATGGAAAAAATAGGTGGCATTTGTGTAAAACTGTATATTCAATATTGATTGAGAGAGCCTGTAAGTATATTGGTTCTGATTCGAACCTTAGAATAAGATTTGAAGAATGTGGTACGAAAGAGCAGGAGAATATTGAAAACTATACAAAGGATTTGGTAAATAGCGGCATGCCTTTTGATCCTAATACCTCGAGTTCTTATTCATCACTTACATCTGACGATTTCAGGAAAATAATAAAAGGGAAACCTGAGCGTAAAAAGAAAGTCAGTACTTATATGCAGATCGCAGATCTTTATCTGTATCCTATGGTTAGGAGGAAACGAGACCCGGGTTACTATTTATGGCAAATTCTTTTTAAGAACAAAAAAATTATTGATGCCTTAATACCATCTAATCTTTGGCGTCAACTTGGTATTAAATATAGTTGTTTTGATATATAAAACAAAAGGCCCCTGGAGGGGCTTTTTTGTCGGCTCACGTTGGCGAACCCGGGGCTTACGCCCATGTAATTAATACTACCATAAAACACCGCCAGTTGCAAGTTATACAATAAATAACAGGCTGTTTCAAATCACATTTATTTTAGCCCTATTTTAGATATTTTGTTCAAGATTTATTTAAATTAAGATTAATTTATCCACATGTATAATAAGCTTTCACCTCCAAAGTATTAAGAAGTTCCACATATTTCGATTTTTGTTACATACTAACTATAAGTGCTGGAAAATTAATTTAAAAATATGAATTGTCCAAAATGTAAAAAAGAAATGATTGTGAAGAACAAAGATGTTAGTCACAACGACAAAGATGGTAAAAAGTATGACCGAACATTGTACTGGTGTAATGCGGATGATATCTGGATCAACGTCGAAACTCCAAAAGAAAAAACTCTGGCACAGTAATCTGGAAAAATCAGGAAAAATCGCCGATCGATAGAATCTATCGATCGGCGATTTGATTATCGGCGTTTTCCGGCGCCGTACGAGCCCGAGACACGGCGATGCATACAATCGCCAGCTCGTGCCTGTGCGCGATAACGTTCCTCTGCGGATCGTCGTAACGTTTCGAACTCGCTCCCAAGATGTGCTTTGGCAACAGCGACATCGAAGTGATCTTCGAGCAGAAGTCCTGCGGCAACCTGATCAAGGGTGCGCAATGCGTCTTCTCTGGTGATCTTTTTTGCCCAAGCAGTTGCGAGGAGCGCTCGCGCTGTCTGTCGACTCAGTTTTGTTCCTGGCGGGGGTTGGGTGGGGGTACTGGAGTACATGCTGATCACATTAAACACCTCTGTGTATATAGTGTCAAGTAATGGGAAAAGCCCGTGGCGCTGATATAATTCTTTATATGAAGATATTCATTTCCTCAGATCATGCAGGGTTCGAGCTTAAGAAGTACCTTGTAGAAAGGCTTTCATTAGCTGGGCATGATGTTCGTGATCTTGGTCCGAAGGAATTTAAGGCAGATGACGATTATCCTGATTATGTGTCACTGGTGGGAAAAGAAGTTTCGCATAATCCATCGGGTGTGCGTGGTATTGTTATAGGGGGTTCGGGGCAGGGCGAAGCGATTTGCGCCAACAAATTTTATGGCGTGCGCGCGGCTTTGTATTATGGAGGCAACATGGATATCATACGGCTCTCGCGCGAACATAACGACGCAAATGTATTGTCTCTGGGTGCGCGCTTTCTTGCGCCTACTGATGCGCTGAATGCTGTAACGGTGTGGCTTTCTACACCGTTTTCTAGCGACGAGCGCCACAGGCGTCGTATTCAGAAGCTTTTTCTCTCCGGCAAATAATTTGTTATGAAAAGTGTCAGGGGATTCACGCTCATAGAACTTCTGGTGGTCATTTCGATCATCTCGCTTCTTGCTTCGATTGTTATGTCATCGGTAAATGCTGCCCGAGAAAAAGCGCGTATCGCCGCTGGCAAGCAGTTCGAGGCAAATATGCAACATGCCTATGGTGCAAATGCTCTTGGCGTATGGCTTTTTAATGAAGGGTCGGGTACAGCAGCTGCGGATACTTCAGGTAATTCATTCAATGGTTCTTTGAGCGGCAGTCCTACCTGGGTGCCGGGCATGGATGGTACAGCTCTTCGATTTAATGGTTCAAACTCGGCGGTGATGCCTGATATCCGTTCGAGAACGGACTTGGTGGGAGGCTTTGATAGCGGTAAAATCTTATTTATGGCATGGATACAGCCGACCGCGTATACTTCTGGCGCTTACAGTTGTTTTGCAAATGGCTTTCCGGGCTTCTTATATTTCTGTGTGAATCCATCAAGGCAACTTCAGCTTATGGTAAATGCGCCAGGGCAGGGTAACGGTAATTATTGGCCTGCATCAAGCGGCACGATTCCGCTTAACAAATGGACCCATGTGGCGTTCCTCCTTGAAGGTGGCGTAGGTTACAAATTTTATATTGACGGCAAGCTCGACAAATCGGTGTCGGAGCCACTTATTAGAGTAGCGAATATGGGAGGAAACCAGACTGGAATTGGTAGCTCGTGGACTAGTGGCGAGTGGTTTGTTGGCGACGTCGATTCGGTCCGCGCTTATTATTCTACAATTTGATGATCATGTATTCGTCTGCGCGTCGCGGCTTCACGCTCATAGAACTTCTGGTGGTCATCTCGATCATTGCGCTGCTATCGTCGATTGTTATGGCGACCATCAATACAGCTCGCGTGCGTGCGCGCGACGCGAAACGGCAAAGGGACATGCACGAAATATTTACTGCACTTCAGTTCTATTATGATCGCTATGGCTGTCTTCCAACGCCGGGTTCTTCGGCATGCAATGGCACCACTGCTGCATCAGAGGCTGGCGGATGGGATTACAGTTCACAGGGAGGAGGCTTTCTTCCGTGGCTTGAGACAGCGGGACTTATGAGCAAAGTATCAGTTGATCCGACAAACAATATGACGGGTGACGCTACACCGTCAGGCACATTTGCCTATCGCTATTATTGTTATCCCAGCGGGGGATCATACAGCGGCCTTCATTTGGGCTATTGGTCCGAACGTACCGGATCCTATGTTATGAAGAGCATCCCGAACAGTGGTAATTGGGCCGATAGCAGTTTTACCTGTAAATAACATGAACAAAGAGATTATCCCTGCGATATTGCCGAAATCCTATGACGAGCTTACGGAGAAGCTCGACATTGTTGCTGGACACTCCCCGACAGTACAGATTGATGTGTGTGACGGTTTTTTCGTACCTAACCGCACCTGGCCGTATTTGAAGGGAACGCAGTCCGAAAGCGATCAGATTTTTTCTTCGATCGTCGAGCAGGAAAGCGCTTTGCCGCACTGGGAAGAGATTGATTTCGAGTTCGACCTTATGATTCGAGGAGCATACGAGAAGATTCCTGATTTCATCGCCGCGGGTGCGTCGCGCGTGGTGGTGCACAGGGCTTCTCTCGATGCTGAAGAACTTTCGGCTATTGTTCGCGATTATGGTCGCACGTCTGGCGAAGTTGGCATGTTCGATGTTGAACTGGGCATAGCGCTTGCACCCGGTGACAATGCTGCGGATATTGCTTCGATTGCTTCAGACATTCATTTCGTACAGGTGATGGGTATTGCAAAAGTTGGCTTTCAAGGACAGCCTTTCGACAGCCGTGCAATCGAGCTTGTCCGTTCTCTTAAAGCCACCTATCCGCACCTGCCGGTTTCGGTTGATGGTGGTGTCTCGCTTGAAACAGCATCGGAATTAGTTGACGCAGGAGCAGATCGCTTGGTTGTGGGCAGTGCCCTGTTTAACGCTTCCGATTTCCTTGCTACACTAGAGGAATTGAAAGCTCTCTAGCATGGCCCTCTCCGCACAAAAAATAAAAGAGATCGAGATCAAAGCGAACGACATTCGTCAGTCGCTCATTGAAATGCTCATTGAAGCAAAGTCGGGTCATACGGCCGGGCCCTTGGGCATGGCTGATGTCTTTGCCACGCTTTATTTCCACACCCTTAAGCATGATCCCAAAAAACCAAGCTGGCCCGGCCGCGATCGACTGGTCTTGTCGAACGGTCATATTGCGCCGGTCTTGTATTCCACGATGGCCCATGCCGGATATTTTCCGATCGAAGAATTGAAGACGTTGCGTAAATTTGGTTCGCGTCTTCAGGGTCATCCGCATCGCGAATATCTGCCGATGCTCGAGACCTCGTCGGGTCCTTTGGGCTGCGGACTGTCGCAGGCCGTGGGTATGGCCATTGCTGACCGCATTGATAACGGCAAGGGAAGCCAGCGCCGCATCTATTGTTTGATGTCCGACGGCGAACACGATGAAGGCAATACCTGGGAAGCGATCATGCTGGCAGGCAAAGAGCGCTTGCGCAATCTGGTCGCCGTTATCGATCGCAACAATATTCAGATCGACGGCGATACTGAAGACGTGATGCCTTTGGAGCCGTTCGTAAATAAATACATTTCGTTTGGCTGGCATGTGATCGAAGTGGATGGGCACAATATTCGCGAAGTCGCCGATGCATTTGAAGCTGCTCGTGGTATTGAAAACAAGCCGGTCTGCATCATGGCTCACACGATTCCAGGCAAAGGTGTGCCTGAATTCGAATATGATTACCGCTGGCATGGTAATCCGCCAGGCGCTGGACCTGAGGACAAGATTCCGAAAGCAAAACAAGGCGAGGTGGCCTTAAAAGAATTACGAACGCTTGGCAGAAAGATCAAAAGCGAGCATGAGTAACTCTGAGATTTGCTAAAATACTTCTATGAATCAGATCTTTGCTGCGATTGTTGGTCTGGTTATCATTGTTATCGCTTGGAAGCTACTTAAAGGTGTGCTGAAATTCGCTATTATCATCGCCGTCGTCGCGGCTGCGGCATATTTTTTCCTCAGATGATCATTCCTTCTCAAAAACTCAATCCAAAAATCTTCGACAAGGATGTCGAACAGGTTCCGATCCGTAAAGGATTTGGCGAGGGCTTGCTTGCAGCAGGAGAGAAAGACAAAAATGTAGTCGGACTATGCGCAGACCTGACCGAATCGACACAAATGCATTTGTTCAAAGAGAAATTTCCCGAACGATTCATTGAAATCGGTGTTGCGGAACAAAATTTGGCGACAGTGGCTTCTGGTATGGCTGCGATGGGCAAGTTGCCGTTCATTTCTTCGTACGCCATGTTTTCACCGGGTCGTTCTTGGGAACAGATCCGTACGACCGTTGCTTATAATGATCGACCGGTCATTGTTGTTGGATCACATGCGGGAGTCTCTGTTGGCCCCGATGGTGGCACGCACCAGGCTATCGAGGATATCGCTTTGATGCGCGTCATGCCCAATATGATCGTTGTATCACCATGCGATTCGATTGAAGCGAAGAAAGCGACGCTTGCTCTGGCTGCTTTGAGGAAGCCGGCATACTTACGCTTGGCTCGTGATAAGACGCCGGTTGTAACTACCAAGGATACGCCCTTCGAGATCGGCAAGGCTCGAGTTTTTTTCGAGCCGATCGCCGGCAATCCTGACGTCACCATCATTGCTACGGGATCGCTTGTCCATAATGCTTTGGTCGCTGCACGCGAGCTTGAAAAAGAAAAAGTGGGCGTGACCGTCATTCACGTGGCTACAATCAAGCCGCTTGATGGTGAGACCATACTGCGAGCAACCAAAGCTTCCGGTGCCGTTGTGACCGTTGAAGAGCACCAGATTGCGGGCGGTATGGGCTCGGCGGTCTCTGAATTTCTGTCCGAACATCATCCGGTGCCTGTTGTGCGCGTCGGCGTTCATGACCTCTTTGGTCAATCTGGCACACCAGCCGAATTGGTAGAGCATTACGGCATGGGTGTCTCACACATAAAAGAAGCAGCAAAAAAGGCCATTCGCATGAAGCGATAAGGTTTTCTTGCGAGGCTAAACAATGATTTCTTGTCTGCGGCTTTCCAGGGCGTTGCGGATTGTTTCGGTATCAGAATATTCAAGTTCGGTACCGGTAGAAAGTCCGCGACCAAGGATGGTCACCTTCAGGCGGTGATCTTTGACCAATGAAGCAATCAAACCTTCGACATATTCGCGGGTATGTTCGCCTTCGCTGTTTAGCGACAGGGCCAAAATGATTTCCTTCAAACCACTTTGAATACGACGGGTCACGGTCTCGATCAATTCTTGCGAGCGGAGCTTTGAGTCCGGGTCTTTATCAATAAGAGAAAGCGTATTGCCAAGGACGAAATAGTATCCGCCGTACACTTTGCTTTTTTCGATGGCGTCCAAGTCAACATCCTTGGCCACGATCATCAATGCAGAAGTGTCCCGGGATGAATCTGCACAGACAGAACAAAGACTCGCATTCGAATTGCGGTGATCGAAAAAACGGAAGCACGACGTACAGACCGAGACGCGTGAAGCAAGTTCGGTGATTTCTTTGGAAAGCGATTGGCGATAACCTTCGGATGTTGCTAGAAGGAAATAGACGAACCGCTTGGCCTGACGCGGCCCGATGCCTGGAAATTGGCGGAAGAGCTCGTGAAGACGATTAAGGTGGTCCATATCGGAGCTATTGTATCAAACCTAGAAGGCTCCTCCAGCCGGCTGGAAGTCGCCGAAATCGGCCTTTTCGACTGAAAGATAGGTAGCCTTGTCGGAATCGAAGACAAGTTGAATTTCGCCGGTCGGGCCGTTACGATGCTTTTCTATAAGAATGGTGGCTTCGCGCGATCGAGCCTGTTCACCAGATTCATCTTTCTCACGATGAATGAACATAACCACATCGGCATCCTGTTCGATGGAACCGGAATCGCGGAGGTCTGAAAGACGAGGCTTGCCACCGCGTGATTCAACGGCACGCGAAAGCTGCGACAAAGCGATCACGGGCACGTCCAAATCACGGGCAAGATTTTTAAGCGAGCGCGAAATTTCAGTCACTTGTTGAACAACGTTGTCAGAGCGAGCTGACTGCACTGGCGTCATAAGCTGGAGATAGTCAACAATGACAAGACCCAGATTCTTCTCGGCTTTCAGACGGCGGGCGATAGCACGCATTTTCAAAATATTGTTGCCTGGCTGGTCGTCGATATAGATCGGTGCTTTTGAAAGCTTGTCCATGGCATCACGCAGATTCACCGACATTTCATCGACTGACAAACCCTTACCGGTACGCAATTTCCATGCATCAATACGGGATTCTGCTGAAAGCATGCGTTGGACCAACTGGGCGGCGCTCATTTCAAGTGAGAAGATGCCGACTGGAATATTGTGTTCAACGGCTGCCTTGCGCGCAAAGTCCAGTGCTAATGATGTTTTACCCATCGAAGGGCGAGCGGCCAAAATAATCAGGTCAGATTTTTGAAAGCCTGAAAGTTTGTTATCCAAAGCTTTGAATCCGGTCGGCACGCCGCGCAGTTCGTCAGAAGAAGACTGAAGGCGTTCGATCTGATCCCAAGCCTCGGCCAGAGTGTCCTTCAAGTGGACGAATTTATGCGACCCGACGGAATTGGTCACTTCGAACAAACGCTTTTCAGCCTGATCGATAATCTCTTCCAATTCACCGCGTTCTTCAAAGGAAAGTCCGGTGATATGTTCGCCGGCTTCGATAAGCTTTCGCATCATCGATTTTTTCTGGACGATCGACGCATAGTGACGTACGTTCGATGCCGACGGCACAGTGTTTACAAGCTCGGTCAGATACGATGCGCCGCCGATGCGATCAAGCTGACCCATATCCTTTAATTTCGAAGAAAGCGAAAGTAGATCGATCGGATTGCCCTTGGCCATCAATTCCATACAGGCATTCCAAATAACGCGATGTTTTTCCGAATAGAAATCGTCTTCACGCACGACGTCGGTAACCTCGTGGATGGCTTCCGGGCGCAGCATGATCGAGCCAAGCAGTGCCTGTTCCGCATCAAGTGACTGCGGGGGAACGCGAATGCGATCGTTTCTCATGCCGACATTATCGCAAAGCGTTGGCGGGAAGGGGAAGTGGTCGAAGCGGATAAAACTGTGTCTATTCTGTGGAAAAGAGCCTTATCGATTATCTCTTTTCGATTTTCTGTCCCTCTGCTGTATCTTTGACGCTCCATCCGAGCGCGGCGATCTGGTCGCGCAATTCATCCGACTTCTTCCAGTCCTTTGTGGTGCGGGCTGCAGCTCGTCCATCCAAAAGCTTTTGGACTTCCGCTGGGATCGGCTCTGCTTTCTTTGGCTCCTCTGGCTTTGCAAGACCCAGCAAAGAATCGATCTTTAATATGGTCGCCTTTTTGTCAGCAGGGGCAAGCGCACTGTCGCGCAAAATCTCGTGAACAAGAGCAAGAATTTTTGGAGTATCCAAATCGTCCGAGGCAAATGCCAACGCTTTGTTCCAGTATTCTGTATTCACCTTTCCGCTTTTTCCATTTTCTTTCCAGGGAAGCTCGCACATGACCGCGACCAAACGTTCGCGCGCATTTTTTGCAGCATCCAAAGCTTCGAACGAAAAATTCAGCGGCGATGAATAGCGCGCGCCTAAAAGGAAGTATCGATAATCCATCGGCGAATAGCCTTTGGCGACCAGATCCCGTAGCGCGATGTAATTTCCAGCTGACTTTGCCATTTTCGCTTCGCCAACATTCACAAAAGCATTATGAAGCCAGTAACGAGCGAATACTTTACCGGTCGCGTGTTCTGACTGGGCAATCTCGTTATTGTGGTGGATTGGAATCAGATCGATACCGCCGGTGTGGATATCGAAAGTCTCTCCAAGGTACTTCATGGACATGGCCGAGCATTCGATGTGCCAACCAGGAAAGCCTTTGCCCCACGGCGACGGCCATCCAAGTGATTCGTTGAATTTCCACAACGCGAAATCCCGTGGGTTTTTCTTTTCTTGATTCAAACCGATGCGGCTTTTTTCGTTATCAAGATCAGGAACCTGGCCAAGTTTGCCGTAATCGTCAGCTTTCGATGTATCGAAATAGATACCGTCAGCAATGCGGTATGCAAAGCCTTTTTTCTCGAGCTTTTGTACAACCAAGATGTCTTCTGTGATATGTTCGCTTGCTTTGGGAAGCTTGTGCGGCATAAGAATGTTCAAATCGGTCAGATCTTTTTTGAATGCCTCAGTATAAAAATCAGCTAGCTCGCGCATGGCTTCAAGGGTAAGTGGTTTTCCTTCACGCTTAAGCGCAACTGTCATTTTGTCTTCCGCATTGTCGCTTTCAAGAAGACCAACGTCGGTCACGTTCATGACTTGCTTCACTTTGTAGCCGTTTGCTTCGAATGTGCGACGTAAAATGTCCGCTAAAAAAAACGCACGCAGATTACCGATATGAATGTAGTTGTAAACCGTCGGTCCGCAGTGATACATGCCGACCTGTGGCCGTCCCAGGCCGAAAAGACCTCGCTTTGACGGCGTAAAGGTTTCTTTTTGGCCCGAGAGGGTGTTGTGAAGCTTTATAGCCATTTCTTCCTCATCATAATAAAGACGACCAGAAGTGCCGCGGCCAAAGCCATGGCACCCACCAGCGCGAATTCATGCGGTGAATGTGCGAACGGCGTATCGTCTGCCTCTATCAGAAACCAGTTGAAAACAATGGTTACGACGGCCGAAACGACGGTGATGGCCGTGAATGTTTGCATGATCTTGTTCTGCTTGGTTTCAAGCAAGGCTCCATTCGTCTCGCGCAGTTCGTGTAAAGATTCAGAGAGGCTGTGGACTTCCTTGTGCACCTTTAAACATTCGCTTTTTGCGTCATCAAGATAGTGTGAAAAATCGGCAGGGAAGAAGCCGCGGGCCGCCAATGAGAACGAGGAAAGCACTTCCTCGTGCAGAGCAGTGGCATGCTTGAAGGCAAGCAATTCGCGCGAGACTTTCGAGATCTCGAAAACCATATCGCGCTCGCGGCCAGAGAATGTCTCAGCTTCAATTTCAGTCAGAGCTTCGCGGACGCTTTCCAATTCATTCGACAGACCATAATACAGGGCGCGGATAATGTAATAGAACATAAAGCCGGCATGTTCGCCTAATTCGCGATTGCGCTCCAAAACAGAATTGACCTCGAACATTTTTGAAAAATGGTGCAGGGAGTCGACTGGCCCTTGATGCGCAGTGACGATGAAATCTCGCCCGACTATGAAATCGACCTCGCCCGTTGGAAGTTTCAAAGCCAGATAGACATAGTCGTCAAAGCGTTCGGCTTTAGAGCGTGCCGAGGGCACCAGAAGCTCTTCAGCGGCCAAGGGATGAATGCTGTAGCTTTGAACTATCTCGCGGACGTCTTCGATTGTCGGGTCCTCGACGTCAACCCAGGTGGCCTTCTTATACGTATATGTTCGTATCATGACTCTCGAAAAAAGATGTTGTAATAATAGCATGATATAATGTCGCGCATGAATCAAACGAAGCGGACGCTAATCGGTTTAGGAGCGCTCTTCTGCCTTATTGGAGCGTATTCCATCGGGTATCACTCGGGATCGGCGGGTGTAAGTTCAGCGAGGTCGGTCGCGGGCGTGGCGAATATCGAAAGCGGCAAACCGTCACAAGTTGATTTCGGCCCGTTCTGGAAGGCTTGGAATGTCATCGATGATAAGTTTGCTGGCACGACCACGGATGACCAGGCAAAAGTCTATGGTGCTATCGAAGGCATGGCAGCGTCCCTGGGCGACCCGTACACAGTCTTTTTCCCACCAAAGGAAGCAAAAATTTTCCAAAGCCAGATCGCCGGCTCGTTCGAAGGTGTGGGTATGGAAATTGGTGTCAAAGACAATAAGCTTGTAGTAGTTGCGCCGATCAAAGGTTCGCCGTCAGATAAGGCTGGGTTGAAGCCAGGTGACGTTATCTTGCAGATCAACGATACGGAATCGATCTCTTTGGCTACGGATGAAGCAGTACAATTGATCCGCGGCAAGGCAGGCACGGTGGTAAAGCTTACGGTGGCGCGCGAAGGCGCCAAAAGCCCGCTCGTATTTAACGTGACGCGCGCCACCATCGATCTGCCTACGGTCGAAACAGATACCAAGGATGAGATCGCATCAGCAGATAATTCGGGCGGTACTGGCTTGCGCAAAGATGGCATCTTCGTCATATCGCTCTACAGTTTCAGCGCTAATTCAGCCAATCTGTTCCGAAATGCCCTGAAAGAATTCATCGATTCTGGCTCTCATAAATTGATCGTGGATCTTCGTGGTAACCCGGGCGGATATTTGGAGGCTGCGGTCGACATGGCATCGTGGTTTTTGCCTCGTGGCGCAACTGTTGTTCGCGAAGACTTCGGTAAAGGGGAAGAGGAGAATGTATACCGCTCCAAGGGCTATAATGTCTTTGGTGACGACCTGAAGATGGTTGTCTTGGTTGACGGCGGCTCGGCATCAGCGTCAGAGATCTTGGCGGGCGCGCTTTCCGAAAACGGTGTGGCGACGCTTGTCGGTACCAAAACCTTTGGCAAGGGTTCGGTCCAGGAATTGGTTCCCATCACATCGGATACGTCGCTTAAGGTCACCATTGCTAAGTGGCTCACACCCAAGGGCATTTCCATTTCGAAGCAAGGAATCACGCCAGATTACGTGGTACCGGTTACTGAAGCAGATATTGTAGCCAAGAAGGACGCACAGATGAATAAGGCAGTGGAGTTGTTGTCGAAGGAGAAGTAATCACGGTTGTCTCTTGAAAAATCGGAATAAATCGGCTAATCTGTGCTCACTATGAAAATCGTATTGCTCAAAGACGCAAAGAACATTGGCAAGAAGCACGACGTCAAAGTCGTTGCGGACGGCTTCGCACTTAATAATTTGATTCCGCAGGGTATTGCAGAAGTCGCAACAGCTAAAGTGCTTTCTCGTGTGGAAGCGATCAGGAAACAGGAAGAAGCAGACAAGAAAGTCCGCGCAGACCTTTTGGCAAAGAATTTGAAGTCGCTTCATGACGCTCAAGTTGTTGTTACGATGGAAGCAAACGAGAAAGGTCATCTTTTTGCAGGCCTTCATGCTGCCGAAATCGCTCCTCTAGTCAAAGAGCAGACCCGAATCGATGTCTTGCCGGAATTCATTGTTTTGGAGAAACCGATCAAAGAAGTCGGTGCACACAAGATTGATGTGAAGGTTCAGGGCCAGTCAGCGACATTCACCTTGAATGTCAAAGCGAAATAGTTGCTTGCGTTATACAAAGAGATGTGGAAAATAGGGGCCAGGGAGCCCCTTTTCCTATGGCCCGCAATAAAAGCACAAAATCCGCCAAGAAATCGCCCCGCACGGCACGCAAGCAGAGCAAGGCTCGGAAGGCATCGCCCTCCAAGCCCCACCTCGGCAATAACGTGCACTAAGAGAGCGGTTTCTTCGGAAAACTGGCCACCGCGCATGCGCGGTGGCCTTTTGTTTGATACCATTCCTTTGGAATTTGATCTGTCATGGCTATCCCATCCGTCACGATTAGAAAAGGCAAGGGCCGTATCTATCGGATGAAAGTAAAAAAGAAGCCGATTCGTTTTTTACAGTATCCGCGTTATCGTCGTAGATAGCAAAATCCCCGCATTCGCGGGGATTTTTTCATGTCTCTTACTTAACGTTGACGACGCTTTTCGTCTTGGTCTTGCCGTTGAAGCCAACCTTCCTCTTGGAGCCAAACGAAACGGTGCCTTCGGCGGTTGCGTAAATGGTGTAGTCTTTGCCGAGCGCGGTATTGGTGCCTGCAAGGGTGTTAAGGCCCTCCTGGCGGATGATGATCGATCCAACCTTGGCTTTTTCGCCAGCATAGAGCTTCACGCCCAGGTATCGAGGGTTCGAATCGCGGCCGTTTTTGACTGTACCTCCGGATTTCTTTGTTGCCATGTGGATTACTGAGGCGAATTTTTATCTTTTCTTTATCTCGCCTCGCTATACTTAATGGGTATGACTAGGTTTCAAATCATAAGCCATATCAAGGAAAAAATCAAGCTTTGGGTGGGTTTGGCTGAGAAGAGGGATATTTTCGTTGCCTTGGTTGTCATTTTGACCGCTCTTTCTGCCTTTTTCATAGGTCGGATATCGCGTATTGAAACGGACCGTCCTCCGGTGGTTATTCGTCAATTTCCGGCCGTGCAAAGTCCGGTCCAGGTACCAAAAAAGACCGCGGTAACTGCGGTGGCAAGCCAAACTGCGGCTGTCGGAGCAAGCAGTGGGGCAGTGAAGGGAATATATGTGGCCTCCAAAAATGGGACTAAGTACCATTTACCAAACTGTATTGGCGCTAAAAGTATTTCTGATGCAAATAAAATCTGGTTCGCCACCAAAGCGGATGCCGAAAAAGCAGGGTATACGCCGGCAGGGAATTGCAAGGGGATATAACCCACATGTTGTCTCAACCATGAATTAATGGTTAAATCTCTAAAGAAAGCACACCCCTATTATGAGTAATGATTACCGACGGTCTCGCTACATTCCCGGTTTTATCAGGATTTGGCGCGGTAAAGCACGGGAAGAGCGCTTTATTGAGGCATGGACTAATCCGCCAAATCCACCAGATTGGTTTGCGGACGTCCGCAAAGCCTCAAAAGAAGAGGACTTTTCTGGCGTTGATGCCTTTTTTATCTGTAAGGATCAAACCGAGATTCCGGTGCAGATAAAAGGCACGTATGCCGGAATAGAGGACTACCTTCGGGCACATCCTATATCTGAAAAGAACGTGGTCCTGCTTCAAATCCAAGCCATTATGAGTTTGGAGGAGATCCGGCTACTTAGCTTATTCGCACTGAGGGCCTATTTTTCACGGGAGCCTCAAAAAACAGCTTTACCTGAAACTAGCAAGACGGCATAATGCCGTCTTTTTCTTATATATGGCTCTATTGGGCCATTTTGTATAAAATCTCTTGACTTTTAAAACCAAAGGTGCTATAATGGAGATACATCAGAGTTTTCCTCTGGTGATTTGTTTTTAAGGGCGGGTCACTCAAAGGCGTAAGCCGATAGGGGCACGAACTTAGGGACTTTGAAACCATCAATTATGATCGAGATTACGACCAGCCTGGTCATGCTCGCTTCCGCTTTTCTTCCCGCTGCAAGCACGACTCCTGCGACTGCATCGTCGACCATAGCGGAAAACGCAACCTCGTCGGTTCCTCTTACGTCGGTGTCGGTCGAGGCCTATGTCCGCGATTACTTCAAGGACACCCCGGTCTTGGCTGAAGTAGCAAAGTGTGAGTCCACGTTCCGTCAGTTCGATTCGAAAGGCCGCGTTATTCGCGGAAAGGAGAATCCGGACGACGTCGGCGTGATGCAGATCAACACCTTCTATCATGGTGAGTCTGCAGAAAAGCTTGGCTACGACTTGTACACCATCGACGGCAACCTCGGCTTTGCCCGCTGGTTGTACGGCAAGTATGGTTCGGATCCGTGGGTCCATTCTTCCAAATGTTGGAAGAAGTACGAGAAGATCGCGATGAAGTAAAAGCAAGCAGCATAGAAAAAAGCCCGGTCTCCGAAGGAGACCGGGCTTTTTTATGGAGACCAATTTTCTTGCAAAAGGGTAGCAGGAGAGTAGTATCGACCACGGAGTATAGTTCTCCAAATCGCCCTACATAACTGGGCATAGTCGAAAGGATTGTTATGAAATCGTTAGCTGTTAGCACGTTGGGATATCAAGAATGGAAGAAGCGTCTGCTTGATGGGGACGAAAATTCCTTGATCCATGAAAAATTGGGGGCTCTCCAGCACGGAAGTGTTTTCTTTGGAGCGACAGGAGACAATGGCGACCCGATCGCCCTCTATCTGGCTCTAGCGGACAGATTTATGACCAACGATATCTACCCGTTGCCTAACTGGATTAAAGATGCAGAAGTCATGGCAAAGGCGAGATCGGTCCTGGTGAAGCACTTCTTCAAGGTGCATCCGGTCATTGATTATTGGAACTTCATCACAGTTGTTGCGTTCAGCCCGGACTTATTACCGGTGCTTATACACTTTCTCTGCTCTGCACGGAGGGGGATCGCAAAAAGAATTGATTTCTTCAAATGGAATTACCAGTTCGTCGATGATGCATACGCTGAGCGAAGTAAACACGACGCAAAGCAACAGCACGAGGACAAGACGATCTCGTCCTTCCTGAGCCATCTCCTGTGGTTACTCATGCAGGGAATTACTCCTCATAGCGAGCAGCGGCGTTTGGACCTTAAAAAAGCGCTCAAGCCTTATGAAAAAGATATCCTTCTCGAGATATTCATCCGGGCGCCCTGGCAGCTTCTGCCGTTCCGGATGGATAAAGAATGGGTTGAAGTGTTCGAAAAGGACCTCAAACAATACCCGGAAGTGCATCCAAGGACCTTTGAAGACAAGGTAAATAGTGACGATCGCATGTGCAACTACAGGCACCATGATCTGCCGTCTGTCGCAGCTCCTACGAGAGCTGAGGTTCTGACCGTGCTGAAGTCCCGGACGTATCAATAAGGATTGAATTATTCAAAGCCGCGACCTTTTTTATCGCGGCTTTTTTCTGACCCAAAACCCCCACCAGCCGTTTCATTTTGCAAAGGGGAGTATGAGGTCAGCGTTCCATGACCACATCGCAACGTCGGATTTTGGTTAACGAAAGTAATTTTGATCGTGATTGTTTGGCGAAGAAAATTTTTGCGAACGAGACACGTGATATGGCAAAAGCCACGCATGCGTCGAGGTACGCCGCCTAAAAGTCTTTGAAACTGCCGAGAAGGTCTTGTAGGTCATAGACTTAAACGAACCAATATATATGCTATAATATGAGTATTAGAGATATTATACTCAATTACATATATACTTCCCTCATACTCTAAACACGCCGCGCGGGATATAATTTCTAATGCAAACGTATACGATCATGAGCAGAAATATTCAGCTATACAAAAGTCGCGGTGGCAGTCTTCCCCTCATGGACGACTTCCTTCTCCATATCCAGGCCAACAACTATTCCAAAGAGACGCTTTATAACTATGAGCGCGACCTCAAGACCTTTGATACCTTTCTTACTGTCGAATTGGGTAAAATGCCCTTCTCTCAGGTTACTAAAAGGACGATCGAGCAG
Source organism: Minisyncoccota bacterium (assembly GCA_036565605.1). Lineage (GTDB taxonomy): Bacteria > Patescibacteriota > Minisyncoccia > Phycocordibacterales > UBA6065 > UBA6065. The sequence continues at coordinate 22,933 of DATCXV010000009.1, forward strand.
TTTAAGGCGTACTTGAACTCGACTGACCGTAGGACTGCCGAAGGAAAAGCCTCGGAAATGATGCTGAAGAGCGGATCGATCAACCGTACGCTGTCGTCCTTGCGCCGATACTTATCATATCTTGTTGATATGGACCAAAAGGTGCCGATCGCGCCGAACGCGATTAAGCTCATTAGGATGGAAAAGCCGCATTCGCGCGTGACCGAGCTCAAGGAGCTGGTCGAGCTCATCGAATCGCCGTCGAAGTTCGAACAAGACAAACACGTCGCCTTGCGCAATCGCGCCATGCTCGAGACATTGTTTGCAAGCGGCATGCGTATTTCAGAGCTACTAAGCTTGAAGCGCGCTCAGATCGACAAGACTGGCCGTGTTTTCATCCAAGGTAAAGGCAAGAAGCAGCGCTTCATATACCTGACCGAGCGCGCTAAAAGCCATATCGACGCCTATCTGAAGATTCGCGACGACGATTCGCCGTACCTATTTATCCCGAACCGCGGCAAGAATGCCCAGAAAAAGGACCGCCGCGTCTCCTCTAACTATTTGCAGATGAAGATCAAGCAGTACCGCGAACTGATCGGCATCAATGTTCCGACCAGCGCCCACTCACTGCGCCACGGCTTCGCTACCTATTTGGCCGAATCCGGCGCTAATCCGGCCGCTATTCAGATTTTGCTGGGCCACGAATCGCTCGATACCACGACCCGCTACGTCCACGCGTCGGATAAGTATGCCGAGGACACGCATAAGAAGTTCCATCCACTTAAGGACTAAAACAAAGGCTTAGGATCCAGAGGCTACCTATTCTCCAATCGGCCTATATGGCTGGTCTCCGATATGTATAAGCCTCTTCCCTGCATTCTCTATTTCTGTGGGAGCACCAGCGTCGATGCGACCCAAATTGTGGACGAATGCCTGCCAGATAATTCCAATGAAAACATTGCGATACAAGTAGGTCACGGGGCCTTTTACATAATCCCATACCTTCTCTACCCCGCTCCAGGCGTAATTCAAATTCGATTGCGTCGTGGGTGCTTCGATGATCGCTCTTAGGTCATAGCCGAAGAAGCTCAAAATGATGATCCCAAGCACCGCAAGGATGATGTACTTGATCATGAATTTAGTATATCACCCAAATCTTTTAGAGAGCCGGCAGATATGCACTGGGGTCGAGGTATGCCGTTGGTGGTGCGGCGACCGTCTTGATGCCAGCACAGTTCGTCGAGCCAAGCGAAGACGAATCAACTACACGCACACCTGCGGTCGCATAAACGCCGAAATGGAGATGTGGACCGGTTGCGTATCCTGTCTGACCCGAATAGCCGATGGTATCGCCGGTCACGACCGTGTCTCCGGGCGAAACAGACACCACGGACAAGTGGCCGTAGATCGTGGAAAGACCGTTAGGATGCTTGATCAGGACAAATTTTCCGTACTGGCAGCCGCTCTTGGACCTTACCGCTTCGGTATCGACGACGGTGCCCGAGAGCGCAGCTTTAACCGGTGTGCCGATCGATGCGGCTAAGTCGATGCCGCCGTGGGTACCGGACGTGTACAAACGTTTCGCGGCGACAGTCTTGCCGAAATATTGGGTGACGCGGATAACGGAAAGAGGCCACTCCAAAATGCTGTGTCGTGCGTTTGGAATAGCATTGGGATCAAGCGTGATCTTCAATTGGCTTTCGTATGCAAACAATTCTTTTTCGTACTGCTCGCGCTGGGCAACTTTGTCGTCCAGGATGGCTTTGTAGTTCGCTTCCCTATTCTTTGTTTCCGTCAAAAGTTTGTCCTTTTCAGTTTTAGTTGAGGCAACAACTTTTTGTTGGTCTGCAAGGCTCTTGCGATAAGCTTCAAGTTTGGTTTTCTCCCCTGTCGCCTGGTCGCGGCGCGCGCCCAAAAGCATGCGCAGGTCACGCAATTCTTCAAGATCTACTTTGACGCGGCCTTGGACCGAGCGAAGGGAGTTCACATAATCGAGCGCGCTGGAAATACCTTCATCCGACAGTAGGGTTTCTGCGAATGATTGCGATTCGGCTGCGCTAACATTGCGCATGGACTCGGCGATGGCGGCCTCGCGCACAGAAATTTTTGCTTCCGCGTCATCGATATCATCTTCAAGCTGTCCCAAGGTGAGCGATGTTTTGTCGATCTGGGTTGCCGTCAAAGAAAGGTTCGCCTGCAATTTTTTTTGCGTCGTTTCAAGCTGTGACAAGGCAGACTTGAGCGACTGGGCCTGTGCCGACGTCGAGTTAAGAAGCGTTGAGTACTGATCGATCTGCCTTTGCAGATCGTCGATCTTGCGGTTGTTTTCTTCGATCTTGGCGCGGATCGCTTCTGGGGACTCAGCGGCGAAAGCAGAGTGAGTCAAAAAAACTGCCGCAAGGGCGGCAAACACAGACAAAATCCCAAAGATGATGTTACTTGATTTCGTCATGCGCGCATTTATCCAGGGCCGTTTCGATACGTTTGATCGTTGTTTCTTTGCCTAAAATCGCAGCCAAGGTGAACGGATTAGGCGATCGATCTTTACCCGACAGAGCATAGCGTAAAGGCCACAAAACGGCTCCCCTGCCCTCTTTTTCTGCATAAGGCCAAATGACCGCCTTCACGCTTGCCTCATCCCAGGTGGCCGATTTGAAGCTCTGAAGCATATGCCTGACGTTGGCTAGATGCTTCTGTGCACCGGACAGGTCTGTTTCGTCTTTCCACTTAAGTGACAAAGCATCGTATTGCGGATCCGCGAAATAATAATCGAGGTCGCGCTCTTCGATCATGGTGTCGATGTCGTTCAAGGTATCGATGCGCTCTAAGACAACGGGTGCGATGTTTGTAAGCAGCATGTGGTCTATCTTCCATCCCAAATCCCGTGCCCGAGCAGACCGCAGAATGCGCTCTTCAAGTATGGTTGCAAATTTGTCTTTCGAGAGACGCTTCAGATGTTCTTTGTTTATCCAGCGCAATTTTTTCTCGTCAAAGACTGCGCCGCCCTTTTGAACCTTGGAAAGATCGAAGGCTTTGACCAACCCTTGGCGATCGAAAATTTCCTGGTCAGTGCCCGGGTTCCATCCGATGAGTGCCATGTAATTCAAAAGTGCTGACGGAAGAAATCCTTGGTCACGATAAAACGTCATCGGCTGGGCGCCGTGGCGTTTGGAAAGCTTTGATCGATCCAGGGCAAGTACCAAGGGCAGATGTGCATAGACAGGTGTCGGTGCGCCTAATGCTTCTTGGATGAGTATTTGTCTCGGTGTATTTGAAATGTGGTCTTCGCCTCGGATAACGTGCGTTACGCCCATAAGGAAGTCATCGAGCACGACCACAAAGTGGAAGATCGGTTCGGTCGGACTTTTGGCGATAACGAAGTCTCCCAGTTCAGTGGTGTCGAACTCTACGTCACCACGGATCAAATCATGGAAACGGACGCGCTTGTTGGGGTTGCGGAAACGAACCACTTCGGCTCGCTGCCCTTCTTCGGTTACTTCTTCTTTCGAGATGTATGCCTTGTCTGCGGCGATCAGCTTATGGATCCATTCTTCATACAGATCAGTGCGTTCAGACTGGCGGTAAAACTCGTCGTGTGGTAATTCGAGCCACTTCAGACTTTCAACGATGTTGTTCTCGAATTCCTTTTTCGAGCGCGCTTTATCTGTGTCTTCGATGCGCAGGATGAAGGTGCCTTTGTGCTGTTTGGCGTACAGATATGAAAAGACTGCCGTACGATAGCTGCCGGCGTGCAAAAGACCGGTCGGAGACGGTGCAAATCGCGTCACAACCTTCGGCTTGCGGGAAAACAGGCCCTTGATTCGGCGCAGCATAATGCGGCCATTATACACGACTTCCGATGTTTTCGCAGGCCACTCTACTTTACGTGCGAAAGCGCAATATTCACGATTTCTCTAGCGATTTTATCTGCTGCGTCTTTATGAGCAAAGGCTCCGGCGGCTTCCTTCATCTTTTGCGCAATGGCAGGGTTTGTGACTAGGCGATCGATTTCAGCTGACAATACGTGCGGCGAAAGGTTCGACTCTTCAATGACCGAACACGCTCCGGCCGCGGCGTATGCGAAAGCGTTCGAAGTTTGGTCATGGCTTATCGATTCTGGAATAGGAATGATGATGGACGGTCTCTTCCACAAAGCGATCTCGAAGATTTGGGAACCAGCGCGTGAAATGATTACCGAGGCAGCTCCAGCAGCCATGCGCAACGTTAACGTATTCAGATACGCATGAGGCTTGTAACGATTCTGGTTCGGATTCTCGCGCAGAATGACGGCGGCGGTGTTTGTCATCTCGTCGATATTTTCTTTGCCTGTCTGATGGATCACGGAATATTTCGAAACCAGATCCGGCAGAATGTCGATCATTGCATCGTTGATGCGTTTTGAACCTTGTGAACCACCCAGAATAAGAATGACCGGCACATCGTTTTCGAGCTTCAGATATTCGCGTGCCCCTTCGGTTAAAGGCTCCATTACTTCTCTGCGTACCGGATTGCCAGTTTCGGCTACTTTACCTTTTGGAAAATACTGGGCTGCCTGCGGATATGATACAGCGATTCTTTGTGCAAACTTCCCTGCCCACAAATTAACGCGACCCGGGTGCGAGTCGGACTCATGGATCACCACTGGAATGTGCAAAAGACGCGCGGCAAACAAAACCGGAAACGAAACATAGCCGCCTTTGCCAAAAACCACATCAGGATAAATGCGCCAGACGGTTATAACCGCCTGTATGATGCCCGCTGCTGTTTTGAACAGGTCTACAAGATTTAGAAACGAAAAATAGCGACGTACTTTACCCGCATAACTTTTCTCGAAGGTAATACCGCGTTCATACAAGGCGCGTTCGTCATACGGGGATGGAGCGAGGTAAAAAAGCCGCGCATCAAGGAGCTTTTCCTGTTTAACGATATCATTGATCGATTCCGCGACAGCAAGCAAGGGATAGAAATGACCGCCCGTGCCGCCTCCGGTGAGGATGATTTTCATGCGGCAATTCTAGCACACGAAATCTCCTATCTTTTTGCCGTCCTCGAAATATTCAAAAGCATGCCGCATTCTGCTAGGACGAAGAAAAGCGCCGTGCCTCCTTGCGACACGAACAATAATGGGATGCCAGAAAGCGGCAGGACACCTGCCATGGCCCCGATGTTCACGAATGATTGTGCAATTACGAACGTGGCGATACCGGTCGCAAGAAGCGATCCAAAGGGGTCGCTTGCTCGTGCGGCGATGCGGAATGTACGCAGAGCAAAAAAGACGTACAGACCGATCAGGGTAATGGATCCGATGAGACCGAATTCTTCAGCAGCAACAGCGAAGATCGAGTCGCCCACTGGCTCGGGCAGGTATGCAAATTTTTGGATGGACTGACCGAAGCCGCGGCCGGTTATTTGTCCCGATCCGATGGCGATAAGTGATTGTTCTATCTGATATCCAGATGTCTGGCTTTTTTCGGCCGGGTGAATGAACGTTTCAATACGTGCGCGCACGTATGGTCTCCATACAGCAAGTGCCGCCAAAGCGACAAGTCCGATCGCCCCTACGGCAAAGATGTGTTTCCACTTCCCTCCTGCCACCAGATACATGGCGACGATCGAACATGAAATGACAGCCAATGTGTCTGTGTCAGGCTGAAGCAAACATAGAATGCCAACCACAACAAGCATTACGCACAAAGGCACCAGTCCTCGTCGCCAGTCTTTGATGCGCTCGCCCACGAGTGAAAGCCAGGCTGCAAAGCAGATGACTGCCGTAATCTTTAACGCCTCGGATACTTGAAATGAGAACGATCCAACCAAAAGCCATCGCGTCGCGCCGCCATGTGAAAGTCCAAGTCCGGGAATGAAAATGATCAGGTTTAAAACGATGGCAGCCAGAAATGCCCAGAAGGACCAGGTGCGCAGGCGCAGATAGTCCAGGCGCGAGAATGCCCACAGCGCTACAAGTCCAGGCAAAAGGCCAATGGTCACCTGCTTCCAGGCGATGGAACTCATGTGTGCCTGATCTCGGGCTAACAGTCCAAGCGATGCAGAAAGAAAAATAAGAAATCCTGCTGTGACCAAGGCAAGGATCGATACAAGGAGCGGAGTATCAACGCGGCGAATGCGCATATGAAAAAGTATATCACGCAGAAAACAAAAACCGCTCGGAATAATTCCAAGCGGCATTGTTTTGGGCTGTTCGTGTTAGACACGTAAGCCGGGAGAAACCCTTTTGGATTGATCCAAAGGTGAAACCTAGTTGTTTTCGTTCAGTATTCGCAACAGAGACCGTTCGTCGTCGTTAGCATCAGATCCTGGAGGGACCGCGGCATCAGGTGCAAACCATATGTTTGTACCTGGTTGGGATGTGATGGACGTTCGCGCCGTCGCTTTGTTGCGTTCAAAGAACTTACCAACCTTATAAGCTAGTATAGCAGATCCTATGAATTTGTCAAGCGATCTGCTCTATTGAGCCACAGACTGCGACGTTGTGGCCAGGTAATTGATAGTTGCCTTTACCAAAGCACTCATATCCGTAAATCGTCCATCATAAGACGAGCCAAGTACCGTGACGATAATAGGGTGTCCAAGCCCCGCATCGAACGCAACGGTCAGGTTTCCTCCGGACAGATCTGTGTAACCAGTTTTCGAGGCGATTGCTCCAGGAATATCAGGCAGCGCCTTGTTCGTGTTCCCTGCCGGGTGTGCCGCGATCTTTGAATCGATCACGGTCGCATTCAGTGCAGTTGCTTCGACAATGTGAGGATCTTTGTCGAGGATTTTTTTCAAAAGTTTTGTTACGTCGCGCGCTGAACCATATCCTCCGGCCTGGGTTGTGGTTATATCGAGACCAGAATAGTTATAGAAATGCATACTTGAAAGTCCAAGCTTCGTTGCTTGTATATTCATGTGTTCGATAAATTCAGAAGTTGGTGTCGATTCGATTGGAGTCGATGTTGCGGCGGCGATAAGTTGTGCGCCTGCAACCGAAGCGATGGCGCGCGCTCCGTCGTTAGAAGAAACGATCAGACTGAAATCTATCAGAGAACCCAAATCCCATTCCTCGTCGGTGTAAAGCCCTGTGTCCCCTTCCTCGCGCACGTCATCGGCGGTAACCCGGACCAACAGATAACGTGGCACGATTCCGTACGCCGTATAAGCAGTCATTAATTTTGTAAGCGAAGCAAGCGGCAGCGATTCGTCTGCATTATGTTCAAAAATGGTTCGCCCGGTCTGTGCGTCATACACAATAGCGGCCTTCGCTTCAATCGCCGGTGCGATAAACAGCGGTGTTGAAGTCGAAGTGATCTCTTCTGTAATCTTATGCTCTCGACCTGGATAGGACCACCACAAAAACAGCCCCAGTAGGAGCGTCACTGCTATTGTTTCAAGCCATGCGCGAGTTCGTGGATCCATATTTGGTTATGCAGTCGTCTGTTCAGCGGTGAATGCCTCGAGCTCTGCTTTCACTTGTGTAAACTCGGGCAAATCTTCAATGCGCGAGACACCTACGTGTGACAAAAGTTCGACCGTCGGTTTGTACGAAAAGCCTCGGCCTTCTTTTTCGGTCGTGCGTTCAATTAATCCGCGGACAAGCAGATTACGAATGATGAACGACGAATTGACGCCGCGAATATAATCAATATCAGAGCGGCGGACCGGTCCTTTGTACAAAATTATGGTAAGCGTTTCCAGTCCAGCTTTGCCTAAATCTCGGTACAGTTCTTCTTTGGTCAGCTTTTCTATAAGAGCGCTTGCTTCTGGAGCGGTACGGAGCTCGATTTCATCGCTGGCGCGTACAATGCGCAGGCCACGGATTGAAAGCTTTTGTTCCAGGCTGGTCAGTGCCGTTTCCAGTTCTTCGGCCGTGCATTCCAAAGCAGCCGCGACTTTCGCCTTCTTCCAAGGCTCGCCTTTCCAAAATAGAACGGCTTCAAGCTGTGATTCTAGGTCCATGGCCATATTGTTCCAGTATAAATCCAAATAAAAAATATTGCGACACAAATAAAAAGATTCTGGCGAAAGTAAAGGTATGTACCTTCGTACTATCTATGCGGGTTAACACAGGAAATCAAGTTATGTCCGCGCAATCACAACCGAATAGCGAGATAAAGCGACAGTAATACCTGCCGCCTTCAATCAAGATGCCGCTCATAACGGCACCGTTGTGGAGGGTAAATCCAATCACATCTTCCCAACGTTTTCACAGCACTTCAAAAAGCCGCCGATCGACCGGCGGCTTTCGGTTTAATATCGCGGCACGCCTACCTGCTCTGTTTCCATATGGATATCGTCGAAATGTCGTTCTTGCGAGACATTAATGATGCCCTGCTTTACTAATTCAAGCATAGCCAAAAACGAAACGATCACATTTACCTTTTCGGTCGGATTTCCCTTTTGACCGCCAGAAAATTCGCGGAAAGACATCTTTAGGCTTTCGGATACGCGTTTGGTCAGGCTTTCGATCATTTGTTCCAGGCTTATGACTTTGTCCACGACCACTTTCGGCAAAAATTCGCGCTTGGGCAGATTTTGCAGAACGCGTTTGGCAGCATCAAGCAAGTTAGCCAAGGTCATATCGGCATCCGGCGCAAAGACCGGGTCCAAGCGGCGCTCGCCGCGAGAAAACAAAACCTGTGCGCCGAACAAAGGCTTTATCTTCTGCGACAAGGTGCGCATGCGCTCGTAGACTTTCAGGCGGCGTTCCAGGTCTTCGATGGACGCTTGTTCCTCGGTCGTCAAATTCAGGGTTGGTAGAAGCGATTTTGATTTGATCAACAGGAGCGTTGAAGCAACTAATACGAATTGGGCGCTGTCGGCGACCGGAAATTCGCCAAGAGTCTTTACATATTCAATATAATCATCAGCGACCTTTGCTAAAGACACATCGTTTACGAACAGTTTTCGCTTCTCGATGAGGTCAAGAAGAAGCTCAAGCGGGCCTTCAAAATGTTCCTGTTTGACGGTGAATGACATGGCTTCAATTGAGGCTATTGTAGCATGTTGGTCACCTACTTTGATTAAAAGATAACCGCTCTCCAAAAAAATGGGAGCGGTCTGGTGGAATGAAATAAAGAACTGAATGGATCCTCTCGCGTTGGCCTTATGCCAAAGTGACTTATGGATTGCGCGGGTTTGAAGGCAATAGACGCCATGTGGAGATCGATGACTGCTGTCATGGAAACTCCGCTCGGAACTTTCTTGCGAAAGAGCTGTGGAGGGAGAGAAACTATCTCGATCCTTCCACTAATAGTACGTTTGAGAAGCGGCAAAAATTTCAAAGAAAACCGGCACCTTGTGGAGCCGGTTTTCTGCTGAACTATCAATATCTTAAGCCTTCTTTTTGACAGTAATTCCCAACTCCATGAGCTGACTGTTCGATACCTCCGATGGCGACTGCATCATAAGGTCCCTTCCCTCGCCCGTTTTGGCGAAGGCGATCACCTCGCGGATGTTTGGTTCGTTCTGGAGGATTGCCATTAAACGGTCCATGCCCCAGGCGATGCCGCCGTGCGGAGGCGCGCCATAGCTGAAAGCTTCCAACATGTGACCGAAACCGGACTGAATTTTCGCTTCGTCATAATTCATGACTTCAAGCACTTTGCGCAAGGCTTCCGGCTTGTGATTGCGGATCGAGCCGCCGCCGATCTCGAAGCCGTTCAGCGCTACGTCGTATTGGGTGGTCAGGATCTGCTCGATATTTTCCTTCTTCATGAGCATGTCCATGTGCTCTGGCTTCGGGGCCGAGAACGGGTTGTGGGTGAAAGTCCAGCCGCCCTGGTCGTTTTTCTCGAAGAACGGAAAGTCCACGACCCAGCAGAATGCAAGCAGATCAGGGTCATTTTTATCCGTGCGCAAATCCGGCTTGTCGGAATTGTATTTTTCCATCGCTTCTTTATATGAAAGGCGCGGGAATGGAATTTCTTGGATCTTTTTATGTGGGGCGACGGTCTTTACCAGATCGATGAGTAATCGTTCGTTCAATGCCATGACATCTTCGCGAGTGACGAAGCTCATCTCCATATCGAGCTGTGTGAATTCCGGCTGGCGGTCACCACGGGTGTCTTCATCACGCATGCAGCGCGCAATTTGAAAGTAGCGTTCAAAGCCGGACGTCATCAACAGCTGCTTATACTGCTGGGGCGACTGCGGCAGTGCATAGAATTTGCCGTTTTCGAGGCGCGACGGTACCAGAAAGCCGCGGGCGCCATCATGAGTGAATTTGGTAAGCATCGGTGTTTCGATCTCGGCAAAGCCTTCTTTGGTAAGCCAGTTACGCACGAACATGTTGACCGAGTGGCGGGTACGGATATTCTTTTGAAGGCGCGGCCGGCGCAAGTCCAAATATCGGTATGTAAGGCGCGGCTCTTCACCGATCTCGCGGCCATCCGAACGAACGTCGATGGGCGTGGTCTGGGCTTCGTTCAGGACTTTGATGTCAAGAATTTCAAGCTCGATCGAGCCGTTCTGTTTATCTTTTTGAATGTTCTTTTCCGGGCGCGGGTTTACCTTGCCGGTGATTTCCACTACCCATTCCGTGCGCAGAGTCTGGGCGATCGCCATCGACTCTGCCTTCGGCAAAACAACACCTTGGACGTAGCCCGTCATATCACGGAAGTCCAAAAAGATCAGTTTGCCTTGGTCGCGGCGGACGTCAACCCAACCTTTGATGATGACAGTCTCGCCTTTCTTTGATTCGAGGTCTTTGATGAGTGTTCGTTCCATTGTAATTCGTTAAGAGACGGGGTGTATATAAAAAAGCGCCCCTCCGAAAACAAGCTTTCGCTTGCTCTCGCAGGGGCGCCCTCAAAATAAAGAGAGTCGCGGTGCCACCCTGTCTTGTAACTTGTTTATACCGCATCGGGCGGCATCCGGGGGATTCTACGGCCTTTGCAGGCTTTCCTTCCCCGTCCTCGCCGGTGTCTGCCGGGTCGTCAGATGAAAATACTGTAGCGCGATTGTCAGTCGTTGTAAATATCTATTCGTTTAGTGTCTGCAAATCCCTCAACCTTTTGAACTCACCTCCCTTTTCCACCAGTTCTTGATAGGTGCCCTGTTCGACGATCTTACCCTCTTTGAAGACCAGAATTTTGTCGGCTTTGCGGACGGTCGAAAGGCGGTGCGCAATGATCAATGTCGTACGGTCCTTCATGATCTCGTCCAAAGATTGCACGATGTGCGCTTCAGATGCCGCATCCAATGCCGATGTTGGCTCGTCGAGAACCAGAATTTTCGGATCACGCAGAAAAGCACGGGCGATAGCAATCCTTTGCTTTTGGCCCACTGACAATTTCATGCCGCGCTCGCCCACCTGTTGGTCCCACTTATTGGGAAGGCGTTCGATAAAATCGCATTTGGCTTTTTCTGCGGCCCAGCGGACTTTTTCGTCCGAAACGTCAGGTATGCCGTATCGAATGTTCTCCTGAATAGACGAATTGAAGAGTGTAATTTCCTGCGATACCACCGCCACGGCCCGGCGCAGACTTCCCAAATCTATTTCGCGCGTGTCGATGCCGTCGATCGAAACTGACCCTGAATCAGGCAGATAATATGCCGAAACCAGGTCGATAAGGCTCGACTTGCCGACGCCGGATTCTCCAACGAAAGCAACGACTTCACCTGCCTTAGCCTCGAATGAAACATCTTTCAAAATCGGAGTCTGGCCGTCATAGCTGAACGAGGTACGGTCAAAAACAATCTGTCCCATGGTCTGAGGCAATTCTTTGCCTCGGTACGGCTCTTCTTGCTCATGAGCAAGTTTGTCTGCATCCTCCATCGAGATAAGGCTGTTCTGGATAAAGCGCCACTGGCGAAAAAGTTGGCGCAGTGGTTCGAAGAAGCTTGAAACGTATGTCGCAAGCGCTGCGAAGGCACCAATGGTCATGAGGCCGTTGCGAATAGCAAGATACGCCATCCATAACGCGGCTATGCGGGCGGAATTTTCGATGATGCCTTGAAAAAGTGCCAGGTTCCTTTGGGCTGAAAGCATCTTTAATCGCGGACCAAGAGAATCTTCGAACCACGCTTTATGCATTTTCGCCGACTCGTTTGATTCGGACGCTGCCTCTTTGACCATGCGGACATTGAACAGGGCGTCACCGGCTACTCCCCTGGCTTTGGTGTAAGCGTTTTGAACTTTACGCTGAAGTCTGGCAAAGGGCTGGACGAATAAAATTGAAATGACTGAGTACAAAAGTGCCGCTCCGACCAAAATCCATCCGATTGTCTGTTCCTTTTGAAAGACGTATACCGAAGCGATGGCAATGAAGACGAATTGCGGCAAAAGCGAGAAGACATATTCGGACCAGAACTGCGGGATTGCTTGGACGCCGCGGTTAATCTTTTCGGTCACTTCGCCGTGCCGATGGGTCTTGTGGAACGAGACGGGCAGACGCAGCATTTTTGAAAACAGGCCGTGCATGTATGAAAGCCGCATCGATTCGTCGACAAAATTTTGGATGCGACCTTGGACATTTGAAAGGAAACGCGTGCCGAACAGCACTGCGGCAAGCACGATCATTGCTTTAAGTGTCTCTTTCTGCCCTGCTTCTGATGCTACGGCGTCAACGACGTGGCCGAAGGCAATTGGGAAAAGACCGTTTGCGATACCCATACCGACGACGATCAAAAGTAGGACGGCCAGCCTGCTTCGATATCCTTCGGTAGTCCGATACATCATTCCCAGACCATTGCGGAAGTCTTTGAACGTATATGCTCGTTCTGTCGGGGTGTCGTGCTTCATGATAGTTTGCTTCTTAAAGATGATTCCTGCACGATAACGTGACTTAATCCAAATTGGGCAAAGACACAGTATCCCTTTTTGATGTATTCAACGATAGTGTTAACGATGCATTCATCACGTACTTCTCCAGACATAAGAGAAACATCATTTACGGCAATACGATGCTCGCTCATCGGATCAATTGCGTCATAGAAGATTTTGTCATTGTTTAGTGAGAATGGAACACCCAGAATCTTTTCGTGGATCTTTTTCATGTGATCAAGAGAGAAATCATAGTCGTTCCAACCACTTTCCATGCGGTCATAAGCGAGCGAGTCTTTGATGTAAGGCTCGAAATCGGACTTTGGATCAATTTTGTTCATCCATTGATACACCATACGCGCGAAATAATAGTATTGGATCTCGTCGCGGCTGAATTCCTTTTCCAGAGCCCTTCTCTCCTCCCCTCTTTCTGGTTCTGGAGAACGTATTTCGATCTTTGCTTGATGTGCGAGGTGTGAGATAAGACCCATGCCGCCTTCATCCAGAATCGATTCCCCTTCTGTTTTTCGAGGTTTTCTGATTCCACCTTCTACAAAAACAATCTTCTTTTGTGATGGATCGTTCAAGAATTCTTGCCAGACAGATTTAACTTTCTCCCACTGTGGATTTTTCGGGTCGAATGAATGCTCTTCGCCAAAGTAATAAAGATTGCCCGTCGGCGTCTTCAGTTTCAAGATATATGGCGCTGGCCATTCAGTCTTCCGATATTCTTCAGGGGTCATTAATCGCATGATCATACTTATAGCAAACCTCTCACAATCCTTTCTAAGTCTTTTTCGTCCGTAAACATATATGATTTGATTCCAACGCTTTCGGCTGCTTTCAGATTCTTTTCCTGGTCATCGAAATAAACGCACTGATCCGCTTTCAAGCCGTGTTCTTCAAGAATCGATGTCCATGCTCGTGTATCTGGTTTTACAAAGCCTGTTTGCCAGGAGAAAAAGATCTTATCGACCGCATCGTGCACCCACGGGTAGTGATCATAATATTCAGCCCGCTCTTTGAAATTGTTCGAAAGGATAAATACCTTTATCCCTTTGGTCCGAAGTTCTTTTGCAAATGAAACCATGCTCTCAGAGACTTTTTCTGCCTTGAACCAGTAATCCCAGAACTCTGATTCTGAAATTGATACTCTCCATTCCTTGAGTGCAGGTTCCCACAATTTGAACGAATTACCCGCGTTCGGTTTGCGTGCTGCATCCATAATTGAGGAAAGTTTCGGTAAAAAAGTTGCAACCGGAATACCAAAATCACTCTGAAAACGGTCGCTCAGCTTAGGAGACTGAAGAAAGATGCCGTTGAGATCGAATATTGCTGCTTTAAGCATGCTGTTTACTTTCCTATGATTAAATGAAGGTGAAAATGTGTCGGAATCGATTTGTTTTTTGGGGTGGCCTCGATAATGTAATCGTACTTTGAAGCTATGTATGCAGATTTGATCTCGGAGAATTCATGAAGTTCGTCTGCGGTAAGTTCTTTTTCTGTTACATGCCGCATCGGCACAAGCATGTGATGTTCGCTTGCAATAAGATCATAGGGAAATTCATTACTCGTCACTTTCCAATATTTGAAAGCCTGAATCGGTTTCTTATCACAAAGCGCGCAGGTGCCATTATCCGGATGCGAAGCCTGATATTCCTTATATCGCTGCTTCATTTCTGGCGTCCTAAGGCTTGCCATTTGCTTAGAATTTCACTCCAACTGCGGTTTTTATCTTCTCCATCGTCTCCCCTGCTTTCTTTGCAGCCCTCTTGCCGCCCTTCTCGAGGATCTTGATCACCTTCCTTTTATTCTTCGCCAGCTTCTCGCGGCGTTCGCGCATCGGGCGGATGAATGCCTGAATGTCAGCAGCCAAAGCTTCCTTTAAATCCTTATATTTACCTGCTTTTTCGGCATAAAGCCTGTCCAAATATTCTTTATCGCGGAACAATTCGTGGATAGCGCGGACGTTCGTGGGAACGCCAGAGCCAGAATCTGTGACGATCGACATAACCGTTTTTTTGATCTCGTCGTCGGTGGAGAAAAGAGGAATGGTATTTCCGTACGATTTGGACATTTTGCGGCCATCAGTGCCAGGTACGGTGCCAACGCCTTCCATGATGAAATCCGCTGGAAGTTTAAACGTCTCTCCGAACGTGTTATTAAACTTTTGTGCAATGTCGCGAGTGTATTCGATGTGCTGCTTCTGATCCGCTCCAACCGGCACAATATCTGTTCCGTATAACAGAATGTCTGCGGCCATAAGGACCGGATAATTGAACTTGCCGACAGAAATTTCCTGATTCTTTGCTTCAGCGTCTTTGAAGGCGTGTGCGCGCATAAGGTATGGCATCGACGTGATTGTGTCGAATATCCACGCGAGCTCAGTGTGAGCAGGGACATCGGATTGCTTGAAGAGCGTGCATTTTTTCGGATCAAGGCCGATGGCAAGATAGTCCAAGGCCAGGTCAAGAATATTTTGACGCATCTGCTCTGCGTTCTGGACCGAGTTCAAAGCATGGTAATCCGCAAGCATGATGAAGCATTCGTATGTTCCGGTGTTCAAAAGATCCACAAATTGCTTCATGGCGCCGAAATAATTGCCGATATGCGGTCTGCCGGAAGGCTGGACGCCCGAAAGGAGTACTTTCTTTTCCATGGCTCTAGAGTACAACAAAAGCAGGTTGTGTGCTATTTCTCTGCAGCAACGAGCTTTCCATCCCGTACTTCGAAATTCGCTGTCACTCCCACTGAAACAGGTGCGGACATTGGTTCGGTTGGTTTGCGGTCCATGTAATTGACGATAATCTTCCCGTCTTTGAATTCGGTCGTTTGCGGAGCGATGCGGTCTCCCAGAAGTAATGCGTTTGCCGGAACAAGACCTGAATCGGTACCCAAAGCAAGTGCGATGTAATAGAACGTGCCCGAACCTCCTGGTTGATCCTGGATCACGAATGCAGCGTCTTCCCTGCCATCTTTGTCGAAATCACCACGGACTTCATTACCGAAATATGTTGCTTCACCTGCACCCAATGTTACCTGACGCTCTACCAAAAGATATGTACCGGTTTTGTAGTCTGCTTGGGTTGGAATGTGGTGTATGAATACGTACAAAACGACAAGAACGATAATGAAAACAAGAATGTAGAGAGGTTTTTTCATACAAGATATAATATCGCCTTTTTCACAGCATTCAAATAGTCCTTGTGAAGAATTTTGTGTCCGACACCTTTGACCGTGATCAACTTGGTATGAGGAATTCTCTTCGCAGTCTCGCGTGCTCGGTTTATCATATCTTTATCTTCGGTGCTTCCTACAAGTACAACAGTTTTAGATTTGATTCGCGGCACAAGCTTTTGGAAAGAGAAAGGCTTGTCAGAAAAATTCTTCTGCCACCATTCTGACCAGGATTGATCTAGAGTTTCTAAATCTTCAGCAAACCACGAAGACAAAGAAGCCAGGATCAGCCCATCAGGTCTGATTTTTCCTGCTGCTAAAAATGCGACAAGTGCCCCAAGCGAGAATCCAAAGACGTATATACATACTCCCTTTGGCTTGGTCCTGTATACCTTCAAAAAATCCTGCACAAATTCTTTAAACTGCGCGGGTCTTTTCCGATCCCAGCGTATTGGCACGAAAATAGGCTCGAATCCCTCTTTTTTGAATATGTTTTCGAGTTCAGACGCGGGCTTATATACTTCATATCCTGGAATGATGTAGACGATTTTTCTCATGTGCATCAAGTTAACCTTTTGAGAGTTTCTTCTAAGGCTACGAGACCCTCATTTTCGTTGAGTTTAGTATTATCGACTATCTCCCAGCCTCTTTTTTCCGTTTCACTCCTCAAAAAACGTGCCCAATTCATCATGTGCTTGTTTGCAAGCCCAGGCTGTTTTCGTTGGATAAGACGATATCTACGCTCATCTTCAGAACAATCGATGAGAATGACGGAATAATTGTTGATTTCTCGTTCCCTGCAAAGTTGCTCGATATAAGCTGGAGGTAATTGTCCTTCAAATAGAGTTGGTAGTTCATCGGATTGCTTTTCGATGATATCCAACCATTTATGGGCGATAGTCTTCTGCCAATTTTCCCAACCGCCAAACTCCTTCAGTACCTCTGACTCGGATGGTACGCCAAAATGATCGAAGTAGCAGAAGTGATAAAGATTTTTACCATTTATTTCGATCTTTTTTAGTGTACTGGTTTTTCCTGATCCTGATGCTCCAGTGATGAAAATTATTCTACGTTGATAGGCCATTAATCTTTAAGCGAAATAAGCTGAAGGCCGTGTTTGTCTATCTCTTCTTGCGGCCAAAATCGAGTAAGATCGTTCAATTTCCATTTGCCAACGTATCCGACTCTTTTTTTGATTTCGCGACCTGCATACGACTTTGTGTTCGGATCCCATTCTTTCAATAACAAGTTGTCGCCTTCGGCAATATCAAAATCGTTCAACCTTAATTCAAATGTTTTCTTATTATCGAGTATTTGCTGAAAGTATTCAGGAAAAACTTTTTTCTCGATTGTTTTCATAACTATTTCAGCACAGCTGCAACGTCAGCAGGGGAAACTTTCTCTTGTGTTCCCTTCTCTAAATCTTTCACTATAACTTTTCCTTCCTTTGCTTCGTTGGTGCCGTACATGATTGCATAACGGATGCCTTTATCAGAAGCATAAGAGAGCTGTTTTTTGAGATCCGCTGTTTCGAAATACAGAACGGTGTTTATGTCCGCAGTGCGCAGATCCGATGCCATTTTCAGGTATTCGTTTTGCAGGGCTTCGTCAAAATTGACGATCAGAGCCTTGGAAACCGTAGTCTCGGTCTTTATCAGTTTCAGTTCTTCAAGGGCTGCCAAGAGCCGATCCAGGCCAATAGAGGCCCCTACAGCCGGCATCGGTTTGTTTGCGAACATGCCAACAAGTCCATCATAGCGACCGCCGGAAAGAACGGATCCGATGGACGGCAAAGCGGTAAGATTTGTCTCGAAAATCATGCCGGTGTAATAGTCGAGTCCACGCGCGATTGAAAAATCAATCACGAAGCGCGGCTTGAATGTAGCTTGAGACGCAAGCTGGTACGCTGACTCGATGATACCTAAAAGTTTTTCCAAAGGCGCCTTGGTACCTGGAAAGCTTTCTGCGGCGTTCATAAGATCCGTGCGTTGTTCGATGGGATCAAGTGCTACAGACGCGAAAGCGATAATGGCCTGGGCTTTGTCGGCCACAATCCCTTTTTCTGAAAGCTCCTGCATGACGCCGTCCTTCCCTATCTTGTCGATCTTATCCACCGCGCGGATGGCAGAAAGCTGTTCGCTTTCCGAAAGACCCAGAGATCCATAGAACGCGGAAATGATCTCTCGCGAATTTACGCGCATGATGAAGTCGCTTACGCCAAGAGTGCACAGTGTGGATGCAGCTAATGCCAGTATTTCGGCGTCTGCAAGTGGATTTTCCGTACCGACAATATCAGCATCGCACTGATAGAATTCGCGAAAGCGACCTTTCTGGGTATTTTCTGCGCGCCAGACTGGCGAGACCTGATAGCGCTTCCACGGCTTCTTGATATCGTTTTGATACTGTGCAACGACACGTGCCAAAGGAATGGTGAGATCATAGCGAAGAGCAACGTCACGGTCACCGTTATCACGGAAACGGTACATGAGCTTGTCCCCTTCGTCGCCGTATTTACCGACAAGTGTTTCTGCGTATTCCAAAGCTGGCGTTTCCAAGGGCTCGAATCCGAAGCGCTCGTACGACGCTTTAATGGCCGAAATCATCTTCTGTCGAACGATCTGTTCGGCAGGAAGAAAGTCGCGGAAACCTTTCAGAGTCTTTGGTTCGATCTGTGACATGGGTTCAGTCTAGTCTATGACGTGGCTTCCGGCAATTCCACATAGAATTGGCTGCCCTTTCCTTCCCCAGCTGATTCTGCCCAAATTTTACCACCGTGGGCATTCATGATCTCTTTTGCGATGAAAAGGCCCAAACCGGTGCCGTGGATGTTTGCTTCCGATGCGCTGGGTGCGCGCGAGAATTTCTGAAAAAGTTTAGGCATGACTTCCGATTTGATGCCAACGCCCGTATCCGCAATCTTAAGGCATATCATCTTATGAGCAGTGTCTTTGGTAAGCGAAACTTCGATAGATCCTTGCGGCGTGTATTTGATCGAATTGTCGATAGCGTTCATGATAACTTGCTTGAATTTATCTGGATCTGCTTTGATCGGATAAGTCTGCGAGGCGTCAACCGAGACCGAGTATGCAAGGCCCTTTGCCCCGATGTTCACCTTTTGTTCGTTCATAACATCATTCAACAGATCCTTGAAATCCATCGCGATCAAATTATATTTCATGGTACCCAATTCAATGCGCGAGACGTTCAGATAGTCTTCGACGATCGATACCAATGTTTTGGTTGAAGTCTCGATTACTTGGATAATATCGCGGACCGGCTTTGGCACTTCGCCTAAATCTCCTTCCAAAATCATCGACGCATTGCCGCGGATTGATCCCAACGGACTGCGCAACTGATGTGTTGCGAACGAAACGAATTCGGTTTTTTGTTTGTCGAGCTCTGTGAGGCGTTCGTTTGCTTTTTTCAGGTCTTCAGCAAGTCTTTCGATCCTTCTACGCTGGTCAAATTCTTTTTTGGCGTCACGCGCAAGCAGTACTCCAAAGGCCAGTGTGACAACAAAGGTCACCAAGGTCAGTTTCTGGGCACCAGAATCTTCGATAAAGAAGAATTGCGTACCGACCATGACGATAAGAACATACGAGAGAAGTTGCGTGCCTAAAATACGTAAATGGAATACGTGCAAATTAGTCACCGCATATATGATCATGAAAAGAAATGCCGGCAGGACAAATAGGCTGTACAAATTGATCTCGTAAATGCCTGTTTGGCTTGATATATATTCCGTTACAGAAAAGACTGCAAAAAACAAAAGTAGTCCCGCGGCTACTGTCCAGATTTCTACGCGTCGTTGGCGTGCGGTTTTGCGGGATGCCAGAATGGCCGAGACTAAAATATATATGCAAACAATCCATTCGATCGCCAATTTGTATTGGGTGAGCCATTCACTGTTGAAAGCTTCGCACTGCGGTTGATTGAAACCAGTTATCGATTTTCCGGTAACAGTGATCCACCATGCAGGAATTGAAAGTGCTAAAAAGGCTATTTTAAGCCATTCTGGCACCTTTTTTCCATCGTTTACCAGTATGGCAAAGAAATATGCGCCAGCAAGATAGAACACGACATTGATGTAATCAAGAG
Organism: Minisyncoccota bacterium; assembly: GCA_036565605.1. GTDB lineage: Bacteria > Patescibacteriota > Minisyncoccia > Phycocordibacterales > UBA6065 > UBA6065. The sequence goes on from DATCXV010000009.1 coordinate 42,950, forward strand.
GTGCCCAGAATGAAGTGACGAGATGATAGTCTGATTGTGTCCACAAAACAACATCACCTATAAGCCACAGACAGAAACCTGATACGAAAAGTGCGAAGACTCGTGAAATAAGCGAAAAGCGGGATTTGAAAAGAACCAAGATAGCCAAGAGCATGGCTATGACCACTGGAACGAGGTGGGAATAATATGCAATGGTGTGATAGTCGACGGTCGTTATGAAGCAGGTGTTGGGGTTCATGGGAAGATATGAAAATTATAGCAGCTTCTTTTTTACATAATCCAAAGAGGTGTGCGGATGGCACATCCAGAACTCCTCTCCTTCTATGTCGGTTGGCTCGAGGGCGACTATGAGAGGTTTTACACCAGTTGCTTTCATTATCCGTAGAAACGCAGGCAAGAAGATTTCCCGAGTGAAACCCACTTCCTTCATGTCGAGCATGAAATTCTCGAAGAGAACAGCGTGTTTTACGAAGAGCGATAGGAAATTTTCGTAATAACCTTTTGCGGCCCCGCCTGAAGTTGCAAACCAATCGGAAGCATCGTAAAAAACAGCAGTATCAAGTTTCGGGTAAGTATTTTCAAAAAGTTCACGATGAAAGTCGACCAATGGTTGGCCCCAGAGGGTTTTTACTTCATCGATTTTCTTGCCATTGTACGAATTGAAATCGATGACATTTAGTCTTTCGATCTTCGAACCTCCCTTTTTTCCTTTACCAAAAAAGAAGCTGAGTTTGCCTAATGCTTTTTTCACATCATTGTTCGAGGTGAATTTATCCTTACGGTATTCCCAGAACAAGGGTTGCAGCCCGCACACTGCGTCAGCGATACTTACAAACCTGCGCAATTCATAATTAGGAGTTGTGACCTGGCGGAATAATACAGCCTTAGGTCCGTCAGAAAGTGGTTCTGGGATGCGTATCGCGACAGAGTCCCGCATTCGAGCACCCAGTGATTCGTCGGCGTTACGGGAACGAAGTTCCTCGATTGCCTTATCGAGCGGTGTATAAATGAAAGCGTTAAACGCCTCTCTGTCCGAGATGAGTTTTTCGATATCTATATCCATTTTAGTTGCTGCAGGTATCGTCCGATGATTCTCCGCACGCTATTTCTGTGCACTGGATTTCGCCTGATTCACATTGCGCGAGGCATGTATCATCTGTGCACTTTGAAAAATCTGCCGCGTTTATAGAAAAGACTCGATAATTAGAGAGGTTGTTTGGCGGACATTCATCAGTGTTTTCGCAATCTCGAACGAAACATGTCTGTGATGCTTCATCGCAAGGTGCTTCGACCAAAAAGTCATACGACTTATTTTTGTAGAATGTCGAATAGGAGTACCAGAAGACTGTAAGAACCATAGCGGCAAAAACTGTAAAAAGTATTTTGTTCATACGTTGTAAATCATATAAATACCAACACCCATGATGGCGATGCACAAGAGTTTTTGTGCCAGATGGCCGCGTGCAATTTTTTCAGTGAGTATATGTGGAAAGTACAGTGAAAGTACAAGTCCAAGCGTAAACACGAAAAGTGGCTGGAACGAATAGTTAACAAGCAGCACGAGCGATATTGGAGCCAGAAGCATTGCGAAATAGTTGATGGCATTAGCGATTACCAAAAGAAGCTCGGTCGCGATGTTTATGCCAAGGATGGATTTGTGTTTGGTTAAGATGATCCGCAAAGCATCTTCTCTGTAGCGGCGAACACAGAGGAAAAAAGCAAGACCAAAGGCCGCAACGCCAATTTGATTCCAAAAAAATGATGATATGAACGAAGTGTCTGCTCCGATTTTCTTGAAAAGCGTGTCACTTATGGCGAAGCACAAGCTGGATAAGGTCATTAATAGGACCGGCCGAAATTTAGGTCGGAAATCTCGTTCAAATTCAAGCGAGAGTACTGCCGCCCCTGCAATTATGATAATACCCCCAAGGATCTGCTGTCGCGATAGTATTTCTCCGAGAAAAAAGTACCCGAGAATGTAAGCAAAAACTGGTGAAAGCTGCCAGAACGGTACGACATACGACGGATCGTCTTTTTCGAGCGCTTTCATGGCGAAGAAATTTCCGAGTGTTATAGCAACACCCGAAAGCGCAAGTATGATCCGGTCTCCGGATGGTACTGTAAACAGAGTGTGGTCAAAGAAAAGAATTACCGGCAAAAAGAGAACCGGAAAAAGAGATGAGAATGTGATAAGCCCACCCACCCCGCTGATCGAAGGGAATTTCGATACAAGGTATTTATCTGCGTGATTAAGGAAGCTCCAAATAAGCGGAGCGGTGGCTGCAAGGATAAACCAGACCATATTCAGATCATAGCACATCCAAAGTCCGTATTGTCCAGCAAATAAAAAGCGCCGCATTTCTGCGGCGCCTCGATATCACGAATTCTTTTCTCTTTGCGGCGGAGTAAAAAATTCGCGACATATTTTTCCTTCCAGGAAGTCAGAGTACGCGTCGATGTTCAATAGTTTCTTATGCGTTCCTTCCGCGACCACCTTTCCTCCTGAAAGGAAGATGAGGTGATCAGAGGTAAGGATGCTTGGCGACTTATGGGCGATCATCACGCATGTAGCGTTCTGCTCGGCTATATATCGCCGCAAAGCCTCGTTCACTTTCCTGTCGTTCTCGGGGTCAAGGCCGCTCGTTGGTTCGTCCAAAAGAAGCAATCTCGCGTTCCGGTGCCTTACTTGTGCCATTGCTATGCGTTGCGCTTGGCCTCCAGAGAGACCAAAGTCGTCACCTGACAGAATGGCATTATAGCCCTCGGGACCGAACCGATCCTTGAACTCGCTCACATTCATCTGATCCATGACGTGCTCGAACATTTCAGGTGTGACTTTGCTTGCACTGCCATTAAGGCCGAACAAGACATTGTCTCGTACTGAAACATCATTCCATAAATGAAGGTACGGATTTTGCCATACTACCCCCGTATGCGCTTGCCATTGGCGCTGATCGATATCGCGCAGACGTGTGTTTCCGACATAGATATCGCCTCGTTCCGGAACATACATGCCCATTAACAGTCGAAGGCATGTAGATTTACCTGAACCAGATGATCCGATGATGCCTGTCATTTTTCCGTACGGAATCCTGAAGGTGCAATCCTGCAGATCCCACTTGATGCCTTCCTGGTAATAACGGAACCACACATGCTCGAAGCGAATATCGCCATCGGGCACTGGACGGTTCTGAATCTCCAGTCGGCTCGGCTCTGGCTCTGGTTTTGTAGAAAGCATACCGAAGTACTTTTCTACCTGCTCATCATTTTTATGGGAGAGCTCTGAATGGATCGTGTTGAAGCTTGCCATGGTCTCGAAGATCGAGAGGACAAGCCACATCACCACCACGAACGACACAGCGTTGAACGAGCTGTATGCCGAAAGAATGGCACACAGCCCGACAACTGCTATCTGTCCGAGGCCAGGTATGCTCTCGTGAGAGAGTTCTGCTTTCACTTGTTTGCGAGCCAGACGGATACCTTCGATACACGCCTTGTCGATACGCTGTGCATACTTTGCAATAAGCGACTCTTCGACGCCATTAAGGCGTGTTATCGTCACTTTCTGTATCATTTCCCTGAACTTGGCGGTTATTTTAATGCACTCTGTATTGTGTTCGGACATCTCGAGCGATGTCGTCTGTGCGCTTCGATGCCATACATACAGGTATGTAACCGAAAGCATTGTAATGACGACGGCCGAACGCCATTCGACAACCGCCAAAACCGTGATCAGGACTACGGCTTTTACGAGAAGCGGAATTGCTTCTCTGAAAACCGTATCCATGAACGCGTTGATGGCTGTCTCGCCTTCCGAAAGCACTGTCGCAATATAGCCGCTATCGAGGCCCACAAGATCTTGGATCGGAAATGTGTGAACTTTCTCTGCCGCAAACAAAAGTATGCGAACTTGTGGCCCATACGCGACGCGTGTTTTGAACACGATCTTCTGGGCCCAATGTGTAAAGGCCTGATAGAAGATCGCGATGCAAAGCAGTGCTGCGTATCCGCTGTCGATCGAACCTCCCTTCAACATGTTGGCAATAAAGTACCACTGCACCAGGGGCGCAGTGGTACTCAGACAATTAAGGATGCAATAGAAGACCATGTAGCCGCGATACGGCTTCACAAGTCCCCACACCTGACGGATTCGAGTGAGGTAAGCTTTCACGAACCGGACCTTTCGTTGGATTGTTGAGTTGAGCTGACGTTAGAACTAAAAAGACCAAAGTGCCAAAAGGGCTCTTTCTAGCCTTATTACGCCGCTTGGTGTCGCTTTGTTCGATACACTTTAGTAAAGTAGAAAAAAGAGCCTCCGAAGAGGCTCTTTGAATCAACTGAACATACTTACTTCCCGTGTTACCAATGTTCGGTATTCCACGCAGGACCTCATCAGTTCTTCGTGGTTACCGATACCGGCGATGCCTCCTTGTCGGAACACGATGATTTGATCGGCATGACGGATAGTCGACAGGCGGTGTGCAATGATAATACTGGTTCTGCCTGCCATTGCATCCCGCATAGCCTGATGGACCAGCGCCTCATTCTCCGGATCCAAAGCATTTGTTGCTTCGTCCAGAATGATAAGGCTCGGCTCCCTCATGAGCGCTCGCCCAATGGCGATGCGTTGGCGCTGTCCGCCAGAGAGTTGAACGCCGTTTTCACCGATTAAGGTGTCGAAGCGTTTTGATCCCAGACGCGGATAGAACTCGTCGATGCGCGCGATCTTAGCGATCCGGTCCAAGTCCTCGTCAGTTACAAACTGCGCAGAGCCGTTAAGGCCATACGTCAGATTGTAGCGAACAGTCTCGTCCCAGAGTTTTGGATCTTGCTCGACCGTTCCCACTGACTTTCGCCAATGGTGAAGATCAAGCAGCTTCAAATCGTTTCCATCAATAAGGATTTGGCCTTCATCGGGATCGTATCCACGCAAGGTCAGTCCAATTACGGTCGACTTGCCGGAACCGGAAGGTCCCACAAGAGCGCAGGTTGAGCCGGCTTTGATTCTAAACGAGAGGTTATTGACCGCGATCGGTCGCTCACCCTCTTCTTCTGCCGATTCGTCCTCTTCGTCGTCATCGTGCTTGCTCACGAACTGATGTTCGGGATAGCGAAATGACACGTTACGGAACTCGATCTCGCCTCGGAAGGCTTTTGGCCGAATGGGATTCTCGACAACACTGATTGCTGGGGGCATATCGACAAGATCGAAATACCGTCCAATCAGTACATTATTCTTGGAGATTTGCCGTTGGAGCGAACCGACCATCGACAACGCACTGAAAGCGTGAGATGCCCATCCAAAAGCGATAACAATCGCACCGGCCGATACCTTGCCCTGAGAAGCCAGATAGATGCCGACGAATGTTATACCGATCTGACCCAAGTGAGAAAACGGTTCGCGAAAAACATGAATCAAACCAACATAGCGCACCCAGAGGGCGCGACCAAAGTCGTTGCATTCCTTTTCCTGCGCAGCAAATTCCCGCTTGAGACGCTCTTCTTGCCCACACACCATAACGAGACGCAGATTTTTGATCCGCTCCCAATATGTTGTGCCAAGCTTGTTCTCCATCTTGGCGTGCCGTTTGATATCCGGCAACAGCCTCTTGTTGATGAGGTAGCTTGATGTGACATAGAAGATGACCGACGTGATTGCAACCAGTCCCATTAAGGGACTGATATAGACCAACGCGATCGCAGCGACCACTACACGCAAGAGAGCTGACACAACTTGTGTAAGGAGGAGATCGACCATTTGTGACAAGGCGACTTCTCCCTTTTTGATCACATCATGCTTGAAGCCTGAATTCTGATTGGTAATCTGGCCGATCGAAAGACGGCTGATTCCCGTAAGAGTCGTGTCAGATGCGACTTCTCCATTATCGTAAGCAACCTTTTTCAGGTATTGCTTGTCGAGAAAGAAGTAGATCACACCGCGAATTTCCATGGCCACGAAGGTTGCTGCGATAAGCCACATCTGCTTTGAAAGCGGATGATGGTTCACAACTCCATCGATGATGAAGCCGTTCAAGAACGGCACCACAAGTGCTGCCGCCTGGCTTATCGAATCCCAAATCATGGCATTTCGTAACGACGGATGAAGAGGCCGATAGACCTCGCGAATCCGCCGTAGGCGGTTCTTGGTACTTATCTTCACTGAGTACTCCTTTGGTTGGGGGTTGAGTTGAAAAGAACTATTCTGAAAATAAACACACCGTGCTTGTCGCACGGTGTGTCAAATACTCGATGAGGATCAAGTGCTTACGACACCATGCGACAACGGCAAACTGCAGGCGCGACAAAATGCGCGTTCGGAGTTCCTTTGCGGTTGTGCATATACAAAATCATGTACGAATATCTTAACACAAATACACCACGGATGCAAGCGGCGTCCGATGTGCAGATCTATATCCCCTCTTTCTTAAGGCTCTCTACAGCCTTCTTTGCTTCCTTGGATAGTCTTTTTGGCATCGTTACGTGAACGACGACCAACGCATCGCCGCGGCCGCGGCTTGTGGGAACTCCCTTGCTGCGTACACGCAGGATTTCGCCTTCGGCAGTACCTTCTGGAATCTTCAATTCGATATCTCCGTCCAGCGTCTTAAGCGGATAGGTCATGCCCAAAAGCGCGTCGGACAATTTGATATCCACTTCGCAGACCAGATTCGTACCCTCTTTGCGCCACAGCGAGTGCTTTTTGACGTGTATGCGGATGTACAGGTCCCCCGGTTCGCCGCCGGAAATCGCTTCACCTGCCTTTGACAGACGGATCATTTCGCCGTCGTCGAGTCCAGCCGGGATCTTTACTTTGATCTCTTGATTGCGCTTGCGGACGCCGGCACCCTTGCAGACTGGACATTTTTCTTCCGGTTCGCTGCCTTTGCCGTGACAAGTTGGACACGTGGTCGTTGCTTGGAACGAGCCCAAGATCGAGCGCTTCACTTCTGTTACGCGGCCTGAGCCGGAACAGGTGTGGCACGTCTTCATTTTCGAACCTGGTTTTGCGCCCGAGCCGGCACAGTTTTCGCAGGCCGACATTTTGTTAAGGACGATCGATTTTTCGACACCAAAGATCGATTCCTCGAATGTTATATCAACGTCAACTTGAATGTCAGAACCTTTGACCGGCCTTTGCGAACGACCGCCGCCGAACATCGAACCAAAGATGTCGCCGAGGTCGAATTCAACGCCACCGTTCTGTCCGAAGCCTGCGTTTTGGAAACCTGAAAAGTCGAAGCCGAAGTCGTTCGGATTGAAGCCTGCGCCACCAAAGCCACTGCCTCCCATACCTGGCCCCGCTGAACCGAATTGGTCGTATTGGGAGCGCTTCTTCTCGTCTGAAAGCACCGAATACGCCTCGTTTACTTCTTTGAATTTGTCGGCATCACCGCCGGATTTATCCGGATGATACTGATGCGCGAGCTTCCTGAACGCCTTTTTGATGTCGTCTTGCGACGCGTTCTTTTCGACGCCGAGGGTCTTGTAATAATCTTTTGACATTATTTTCTGGAGAAACAAACTTGCTTAGTCCGTAAACTCAAGCAGACACCCTCTTCCCCACGACCCCATGGTCATGAGGAATGGCTGTCTGCTTTTTATTTCAACTTACTTCTTTTCCGTGTACTCAGCGTCCTTCACACCATCCTTACCGTCATCTTTCTTCTGATCACCTCCCTGCTGACTCTGACTGTTCTGGCCAGCCGCCTGCTGTGCTTTCATCATGGCTTCGCCAATCTTCTGCATCGATGTAGATAGTGCTTCGGAAGCTTTCTTGATCGCTTCAACATCTGTGCCTTCCTTGGCTTTCTTCAGATCCGCGATCTTGGCTTCGACGTCGGACTTCACATCGGCAGGAACTTTGTCTCCGCCGTCTTTAAGGGACTTTTCAGCAGTATAAATCATTTGCTCTGCAATGTTACGAGTCTCGACTTCGGACTTTTTCTTTTCGTCTTCAGCAGCGTTCATTTCCGCATCCTTCTTCATGCGTTCGATGTCTTCCTTGGATAGGCCTGACGAACCTTGGATCTTGATCGACTGCTCTTTACCGGTCGATTTCTCCTTGGCCTTGACGTTCAAGATGCCGTTTGCGTCGATATCGAAGGTCACTTCGACCTGTGGGACGCCACGTGGAGCTGGCGGAATGCCGTCGAGGATGAACTTACCCAGCGATTTGTTGTCTTTCGCCATCGCACGGTCTCCTTGGACGACGTGGATCTCTACCGAAGTTTGATTATCTGCCGCGGTCGAGAACACCTGTGATCGCGAGGCTGGGATCGTGGTGTTCTTCTCGATCAACTTCGTCGCCACGCCACCCATGGTTTCGATGCCAAAGGAAAGTGGAATAACATCGAGAAGGAGCACGTCTTTGACATCACCCTTCAAAACGCCACCCTGAATAGCTGCGCCCAAAGCGACCACTTCATCCGGGTTCACGCCCATGTGCGGCTTCTTTTTGAAGTAGTCTTCGACAGCTTTCTGCATGGCGGGCATGCGGGTCTGGCCGCCGACCAGGATCACTTCGTTGATGTCGCCCAAGTTGAACGGAGACGCTTCCATGGCACGCTTAGTGATCATCATGGCGCGGTCAATGAATTCAGCACAAAGCTCTTCAAGCTTTGCACGAGTCATTTTTTTAACCAAGTGAAGTGGACCGTCCGAACCGACCGAGATGAACGGAATATTGATCTCGGTTTCGACGGCGGTTGAAAGCTCGATCTTTGCCTTTTCGGCCGCATCGTCGAGGCGCTGTTTTGCAAGTGTGTCTTTGCGCAGGTCTACGCCGTTCTCCTTCTGAAACTCTTCAGCAAGCCAGTTGATAATTTTCTGGTCGATGTCTTTGCCGCCCAGGTGCGCGTCACCGTCGGTCGATTTCACTTCGATGACGTCGTCGCCTACTTCCAGAACGGAAATATCGAAGGTACCACCACCAAAGTCGAAGACGACGATCTTCTCGTCTTTCTTTTTGTTGAAGCCGTATGCAAGAGCAGCGGCGGTCGGTTCATTAATGATGCGCTTTACATCAAGACCTGCGATCTTGCCGGCGTCTTTGGTTGCCTGACGCTGCGAGTCGTTGAAATATGCAGGCACCGTAATGACCGCTTCGGTCACCGGTTCGCCCAGGCGTGCCTCGGCATCCGCCTTCAATTTGGCCAAGATCATGGCCGACATTTCTTCTGGGCGGTACCACTTGTCACCCATCTTTACTTCAATGCCGCCATTTTCGGACTTGCGCGATTCGAATGGAACCGACGCGACGTCCTTCTGTACTCCTGGTTCGTCCCACGAGTGGCCGATGAAGCGCTTGATCTGATAAACCGTGTTCTTCGGGTTTGTCACTGACTGGCGCTTGGCGATTACGCCAACGACACGCTCCTTGGTTTTGGTTTCCGCGACGATTGACGGCGTCGTGCGCATGCCTTCGGCATTTTCAAGAATCTTGGCCTCACCTCCTTCCATAACTGCAACGGCCGAGTTCGTGGTACCAAGATCGATACCAATTATTTTAGACATAGTTTGTGAGCTTAACGTTCGGTAATAGAAAAGCACGGCGAAATGCCGTACAAGGCGTTAAGCAATTGCAGGCGCGCGCGGAGGTTGGTTTACGAGAAAGACCAGGGTGTATACAAAGGGCGCGACATAAGTCTGAAATACAGCCTTAGCAGCCAATAATGGCGCGCGCGTAAAGGCAGCTGGAAGGGTCAAAACGGCATCTTCCTTGGCCATCTGCGCAGGTGCCGTCTTAGTACCGAGGAAGCGCACTTCCACCGCTCCACCCATGTTTATGAGAGCAAAGAAAGCAAAAACCGATTCTCCGTTTCCGAGAACCACTTCTTTGCTGACTATGTGAACTTTGGGTTGCTGGATGAGCATCGCTTGATAGTACGTATGATATCCGATCTTACTTTCCTTCCACAACAACGACCTTTGCCGGACGGATCAGTTTGGCGCCGAGTATGTATCCTTTTTCAATGACTTTCAGTATGGTGTCAGGTTTCGCGCCCTCTGACTTTTCATATTTTATAGCTTCGTGCTTGGAATGATCGAAAGACTCACCTAATGGATTGATTTCCTTCAAACCGTTCTGCTCGAGCACGCCCTTGAGCTGGTTATAAATGTACTCGATACCTGCACGCCAATTTTTGTCAGCCTTTTCCCAGGCTTCTTTATTCGAGAATGCCATTTCAAAAGACTGAAGAACGGGCAAAAGCTCTTCGATCAGTCCTTCGTTTGCCATGGTGCGGAAATCAGCCATGGTGGCTTCGGACTGTTTCTTGAAATTGGCGAAGTCCGCTTTGGCGCGTTGCCAGCCCGCAAGATATTCGTCGCGCTCGGCGGTGATTTTTTCAATATCGCTCATATGGTTTTGACATTTTAATGATGCGGAGATAACCTGTCAATGGGTCAGTATCGCTCATCAACCTCAACGTATCAAAACGTATCCCAAAATGAGTTCATTGCAGTCAGTAGTAGATTTCCGTCAAACTGGAAGCTTCTCCTCTAACAGATTCCTTATTAGTCTTCCCTTGCCCGTTGAATATCCAAGCAAGGGTTGTCCCTTAAGGAAAATGTTCGAGATCGAAGGCAATTACCGTGCTCCGCGCCGTGGCGCCCAGCTTCAGGTACCAGGTCTTGGCAATTTGTTTGTTGCTGCGATCTCGTGGGAGCCACGCAAAGGTGGCGCTCGGCAGATTGTGACCATGGACATGGCTCCAGGGGGTACACGTATTAGGCTCCCGGACGAGGAAACGATGCAGGCGCTCGGTTACGAACTCTTCACTAACTGACGGACCGCTTCTCTTTATATGAAACCGATCGCAAAGAAGCGATCGGTTTTTTTATCTCCCTTTAATTAAATCGCTCTCCACGTTGAACCCGTACATACTTCGAGAGTTGAACTGTGCCAGCGTATCGTGCCAGCTGTGTCTGGAGCGTGATCATTAATGGAATTAAAGCTGATCCAACCAATATTCGGCGACCATGCCCACCCAACCAAATTGTGTTCGGTACCGGCGTGCACGAAAATCGGCACCAAGAAAAGTGGGATTACTAAAAATAGCTTCCGCAAGGACATAGATCAAGGAAGGTATATCATTAATTTGTGACCTACCACGGTCGCGGTGTTCCGTTGATCGCAGTTGAGCCTGCGTATGTGACATTGTCTGGAAGTATGATGATGATTTCGCGAGAAGTAGCTCCGTTTCTAATAATAAAGTATTTCGTAAGAGCCGTTGAAGAGAAGTTTTGAGATGCGGGAGTTCCTAACTTGCGCCAGCCGTCCCTGAAATAGGCATATATTGCAGCCGCACTTCCGTCTTTTGTTGCAAGCGGGAATACTTCTGAAAGCCTATTGGTCATACTTTGAGAAGGGACATAGCCATCGCCATCGGTAATATTTGAAAGAGCGAAAGTCCCTTCATCAATTATGAAATAATGGTCCATATTTACTGGAAGCACATAAGAATGCGTTCCATTGAGACGGTTGACTGCTATACTGTTGCGCGATTGAATTACCTCTTCCTGTTGTTTTGCGACAAGAGCCTTCGATCGTGAAGTGTTAAGGGTAGACATAACGACGGAAGCAAGAAGAGATATGATCGAGATGACGACGAGAAGTTCGATAAGAGTGAAACCTTTTTTCATTAATTTCATAGTATCACAATAAAAAATTCTCGATCTAGTCAGATCGAGAATTTTTGTGAAGTGAATTTTAACGTTTAGACCACTGTGGGCTTTTACGTGCCTTCTTGAGGCCGAACTTCCTGCGTTCTTTGGCGCGAGGATCGCGCTTCAACATGCCCGCCTTCTTAAGCTTCTTGCGGAGCTCTTTATCATATTCGATCAAAGCGCGCGAGATAGCATGGCGCAGCGCTTCAGCCTGGCCGTGGATTCCGCCGCCTGTAATAACTGCGGTAACCTTGAACTTCTGAGTAAGCTTAGCCTCGTTGAACGGAGCAGTAGCGATCGACTGAAGTTCGGTCGTAGCGAAATAGCCGGCCAAATCTTTGTTAGATTCGTCTGCGTTCGAAATCTCGAACGATTCTTTCGCTGCCGGCGAAATGCGCGCGCGAGCAACTGCCGTCTTGCGGCGTCCGACTGCTTCGAAATATTTAGTATCGGTAGACATAAAATTACGGCGTATGGTTATTCGGTGACGGTCAAATTCTTCATCATCCTGTCCTGAAGCTTGTTCTTCGGGAGCATGCCGTAGACAGCGACTTTGAAAGCTTCGCCATAACCTTTTTTCTCGATCATATGTGCGAGCGTTGATTCGATCAAGCCGCCCGGGTAACCAGTGTAGCGAGTATAGATCTTTTCATCCTTCTTCTTGGATGTAATATCAGCCTTGGAAGCATTGGTGATCGTCACTTTGACGTCAGCAACAACGTTCGGCTGGTATGCCGTCGAAGTCTTGCCCATAAGGATCTTCGCAGCCTGCGATGCAATGCGGCCGATCTTCTTTCCCGATGCGTCGATGGTGTGGTTGGTAGTCATACGTTTACTTTACGAACTGGATATGAGCCATCTTGGCGCCATCGGTCTTACGCAATGGAAGTTTAACGACACGAGTGTATCCGCCTGGGCGGCCCTTGTATGCCGGAGCGATCTTTTCGATCAGCTTCTTGGCAGCTTTTTCATCGCCGATGCGAGAAACGATCAGGCGGCGATTTGCAAGCGTTGCGTCGAGTGCCTTGGTAACCAAAGGCTCGATGAACATGCGCAATTCTTTTGCGCGAGTTTCAGTCGTGGTGATGCCCTCATGCAGAACAAGCGAGCGCACCAAAGACTTGACGAGCGAGCGTCGCTGTCCGCGTTCCCTTCCCAGAGTGCTGAATTTGTCGTGGTGGCGCATGGTTTTCTAATGGAGGGCTATCTTAACATTATTTAAGCGTAATGCCAAATTCCGAGAGAGCTTTCTTGATTTCCTGAATGCCCTTCGGACCAAGACCGTCGATCGACTCGATGTCGATCTCCTTCTTCTTGACCAAGCCTCCGACGGTGCGGATGTTGGCCGAAGAAAGTGCGTTCATGGTGCGAGGCGAAAGCTCCAGCTCTTCGATGCGAGTCTTCAAGAACTCGGTATCAAGTTCTTTCTTCGGCATAGCGACCGGTTCGAGCTTTGCAGGCTTCGCTTCGGCTGCCGGTTCCTCTTCTTTGAAGCCAACAATGGCCTTCAACTGATGAATCATGGTCGCGATCGACTGCTCCAAAGCCTGGTGAGGCGTGATAGTACCGTCGGTTTCGATGGTAAGCTTCATGCGGTTGAAATCCGTGCGGTCACCGACGCGCATATTTTCAACTTCGTAGTTTACGCGGCGGATCGGAGTAAACGTTGCATCAAGTGCAATAGTGCCAATATCAACACGATCTTTCTGAAGAACGTCCTTCGAGACATAGCCAAGACCGCGAGCAACCGTTATTTCCATATCGATGTCAGCCGCCTTGTCAGTAAGGCTCATGATGTACTGGTCAGGATTGAGAATCTCGACCTGGCCTGGAACCTCAAGGTCAGCGCCGGTAACATCCTTGACGCCCTTTATTTTGAGCGAGATTGTCTGAGGCTCGTTACCCGTCATCTTGATGCGGAGGCGCTTCAAGTTAAGCAGGATGGTGATAACGTCTTCCTTGACGCCTTCAATAGTCGAAAATTCGTGTTGGACGCCAGCGATCTTTACATGCGTTACTGCCGTACCTGGCAAAGATGACAAAATGATGCGGCGAAGGCTGTTACCCAAGGTGTGACCATAACCCGGATAGAGGCCGTCAATTTCGTATACGCCAAGATTATCCTTTTCAAGGACGATTTTCGGCTTCGACGGTACTACGATGTGAGTCTCGTTCATAGTGTGTACGTTACTTAAAAATTAACGGCTATAAAACTCGATCACTTGCCCCAGGTTGAAGAGGTTCTCCTTCTGATCCCACTTCGGAGATCCCTCGGCGGAAGCAGTCTTCTTGTCTGCGTCGTAGGAGAGCCACGACGGAATTCTTGCGGCCTTTGCTTTCTCTTCAAAATCCTTGAAGAGAGGCTTCTTCTGGCTTGATGGCATAACAGTGATCTTGTCGCCCTTCCCTACTTCGAACGAAGGCGAATTGGTGCGAGTACCATCGACGGCAATGTGGCCGTGAACGACCATCTGGCGAGCTGCCTGACGCGTCGGCGCCCAACCAAGGCGGTACAAAACATTGTCGAGGCGTGTTTCGAGGCGTTCATACAATGCCTGCGTAGTGTTCACGCCCTTCTTGGCCACCGATTCCTTGACATACTTCTTGAACTGGCGCTCCAAAACACCGTAGGTATAGCGAACCTTCTGCTTTTCAAGCATCGAGAGAGCGAAATCTCCTTTCGGGCGAGAACCCGACGGTGCCTTGCGCTCTGCGCGGAGAGCGAACTTCTGGGTCGACGTTTTCTCGAAGATTGATGCTCCGAGGCGGCGTGCGATCTTGTACTTGGGCTTGTTGATCATAGGAATTGGTAAATTGGATTAGACGCGTCGCGGTTTCTTTGGTCGAGGGCCATTGTGCGGAACTGGCGTCACGTCCTTAACAGACGAAATGCCGATGCCCTTGGTGATGAATGAACGGACAGCCGATTCACGGCCCGATCCAACACCCTTAATAACGACGGAAACTTCTTTGACACCCATGAGCTTTGCTTTGTCAGCAAGAATCTCGCCAACTTTGGCAGCAGCAAACGGAGTTCCCTTCTTTGCGCCCTTGAAACCAAGAGCTCCTGACGAAGACTGGGCCAACGCGTTACCCTTGGAATCAGTAAGCAGACAGAGCGTGTTATTGTACGTGGACTGGACGTACAAGGTCGCAGCGTCAACTTTGCGCTTTGGTGCTTTGACGGTAGCCGTGCTTGCCGACGGATTCTTCGGCTCGGACGACGCGACTTTCTTCTCTGCTTTCTTTGCTTCAGCCATGGTGTTTAGGAATAATTAAATTACTTCAGCAGATTACTTCTTCTCTGCTACCTTGCGACCGGTGCCCGCTGTCTTGCGGACGTTACCGCGGCGAGTACGCGAGTTGGTCTTGGTGCGCTGACCGCGAACCGGGAGGCCGCGCTGATGGCGAACACCACGATACGCCTTGATGTCCTTCAAGCGTTTTACGTTTGCTGCGACTTCGCGCTTCAAGTCGCCTTCGATCTTGAGGCCTTCCATCGCTGCCTTAATAGAGTTTTCTTCATCCGCCGTGATGTCTTTCGACTTTTTGGTCGGATCAATCTTAGCGTCCTCGAGGATCGAGAGAGCGCGAGAACGACCGACGCCGTAGAGCGTGGTCAGAGCGATTGCAATTTGCTTTTCGTCAGGAAGGGTTATACCGAGGATGCGCATGGGTAGGACGTGTGGGAATAGGTTGCTATGGTAGCACGGTCACTTTTAAATGTCTAGCCCTGACGCTGCTTATGGCGAGGATTGCCCTTGCACACAACATAAACATAGCCCTTGCGACGGACTATTTTGCACTTGGCGCACTTGACCTGTACCGATGATTTTACTCGCATGGAATTTGATTAAAAATGAAAACTACATTCGCTGGACTACCCTGCCTTTGCCGCCGTAGGGATCAAGCTCTACCTTGACCTTGTCGCCGACAAGCACCCGGATACGATTCATCCTCATCTTGCCTGCAAGATACGTCAGTATCTCGGAACCGTCTTCGAGTTGGACGCGAAAGAAGGTATTAGGCAAGGCTTCGGTGACGACGCCCTGGACGCTTTGTTTATCTTGGTCTGCCATTATTTCGAACGTCTTGCCATTATAGACTGAAGCAAGAAGAGTGTCAATTACGGAGTCTTGGTTATATCAATCGAAGAGAGTGATGTTGGGAACGAGCGACGCCAGAATGGTCTGATAGATATATCAGCCTTCTCGATCATTGGATAATTAGAAAGGATGGTAGAAACAGCTGCGCGAGACTGCCCCTTAAGTGCTGTTTTCAATGCTAGTTCATCATACGTCCATTCAAGTGTGGCAGGACCTTTAAGCGAGAACGAAATCGAGTCAGAAGAAGGATCAAAGCCAGACTTTGGTGTGAAGACCAGATCCGCAGGTTCCTGGATGATTGTCGCACTACCATCATTTTTGCCAGTCGCAGCAGCGATAGCTTGGCCAAAGGCGTGCGGCTCGAAAACTGCTGCTGAAATAGTACCTTCTTCCTTGATCAAAGCCGAACCACTATCAGCAGATTCGTCAGGCAGGTCTTTGAAGCTGATCACGTACGCATTGTCATAAAAGACTGCGCCTGGAGCCATGGCCGCCTTTGCTTTTTCAAGAAGCGATGTCGTAAGTGCAGCTTCGTTTGCTTGTTTTGCCTTTGCACGATCAGCATCAGCTACGACCTTCTGTGTGCCTACAAAGCCGCCAGCAAAAGGAGTTTTTGATCGAGCGTAAAAACCCTGGTAGCGAGGATCGCCTTTAAAACCTGGAATAGTTAAATCCTTCAAGCCAACATTGTATTTATCGCCTGGTTCATCGGCCATGACCACTGCTTCAATCGATCCTGGCTTTGATCCAGATTTGCCCGGCACGGTAACCGAGTCAGAAATGCGGTACACAAGTCCTTCTGGTGTCTCGAAACGAGTATTTTTAATAAGTCGCTGCGATGCCGAGCTGTAATTGTTATATATAACGATCGTCCCCGACGCGCGGGTTGAAACCTGTTTTTCGCCGTTCGCTTTGACCGTCTGGCCTGCTGTATCTTTGATAATTACCGGCAAGAAAGCCAGGCCAGTTGCAGCCTCCTTCTTTGCTGTAAAGTCATTTGCAACGGTAACATCAGCCGTCTTTACTGTTACAGCCATAGCTGCACCATGGAAAACAGTTGATAGAAGCACCGCAGCGACGATGACCAACGTGACGATACCTGCGAAAACTCTTTTCGCGCTTGAACCGCGGCGTCGGGACCTCGGCTTTTTTTTACTTACTTCTTCCTGAGCATGCTCCCACTCTCTTATTGCTTCAGAAGGCTCGGGCCTGCGTTCTACTTTTTTGCGGACAATTACCATGTCGCCATCTTGCTCGACGACTGGTTCGGTTCGAGGCGCTGGACGTTCAACCGCACGCGGTCGAATATCTTTAAGCGGCACGTTCCTGATAGAACGACGATCTGGTGGCACGATGTCTTGGAAAGAATTTCGAGGCATAACTCTGTTATGTTTCCTATATCATATCATACGCTCGGGCAGCGAAAGCAGATGCGATAGCAATGAAGGCATCTTTTTCCGCGTGCTCGCTAAAAGAAACTGAATCTTTCAGGCGATCGGCGCTTACCAATGTCGGTGAAAATGATCCGGCCGAAAGCGTTCTCATAAAGAATGGAAGCAGGTCACCGTCGATAACGGCATAACTTTCTTTCGGAAGCGACACATGGTCAGAAAGCCGGGTCAGAGCATCAGAAAGCGATTTCATCCAGTTTTCCCCCGCCTCGTCTAAGACCGGCCGGACCTTTTCCTTGGTCGTATCGTCAAGTTTTCCTTCTTCATATAGACGAATCAAAGATGAGGCTTGCTCGGGTGATGTTGCAAAGGCTTTTGCAGCCGCAGAAACAATAGTATTGCGACCTGCCGGAAAGCTTGCGCTTTCAAGCAGAAGTCCGTCTTTGGTCACTGCGACGTCCGAAAGTTCTCCACCGATATCAAGATAGAGAAAATCCGGCGCAGTCTGAAACGTATCTCGAATAGTCGAGAATGAAGCCAATGCCAGCGTGTGCGCATTGGTTCCTTTCGGGTGAAATGCAGCAATTGTTATCTGGCGGACTTTTTCTAAAACCATATTCGGAACCAAGCTCATAAAGATCGAGATTTGAGCGGATTTTGCCTTTTTGCCGTACGGATCGGCAAGTTCGTAACCGTTCAGTGTGATCTGCACCACCTTACGTTCGATGATCGTAAGTTCCTTTGCGATCTCATTTGCTACTCCACCAACGTCTTGCGCAATCTTTTCAATCAAAGCCTCTGTAAGCTCGAACGGTGTTTCTTCATCGATTGAAACAACACGCGTCTGAGTCACCGACCAGGGCGAAGAAAAGATATGCATCACTCGCTTCACCTTAAGACCACCAAATTCTGTGAACTTCAAATGTGATGCACCTTCGTGGATTATGCGCTCGTTCGCTCTTTCCAAAGCTGCAATCATCTGAGAAAGAAGGCGCTCTGCATCTTTGCTCGAGGTGGCCTTTTCAGACAGCAATTCGCGAACCGTAAAAATGACTTGAGGTGCAGCACCCTTTGTAAATCTAACCAAGCCCGCCCCAACCGATGCCGATCCGATGTGAAAGACAACACCGAGTTCGGTTTTCGAAGAGAAAAGAGACATGGGTAAAGTATAGCAAAGAAAATGGACCCGTCGCGCAGCGACGATAGGTTTCTCGAATTGACTAAACAAGTACCGCCTTGATGCGCCTTACTCCCGCGCTCACTGCTTCCTCTTTCTGAATCTTGAACATGCCTAAAGTGCCTGTGTTTTCGACATGTGGTCCACCGCAGAATTCCTTTGAAACGGCCGAATCGATAGAATCACCGATGTAATAGACGGACACAACGTCGCCATATTTATCACCGAAGAAATGCAGGGCACCGGTCTTCTCGGCTTCGGCCTTAGGAAGCTCTACGCGATGAACTGGGAGTTTCTTCTGAATATTGGCGTTTACAATCTCCTCGACGCGTCGTTTTTCATCATCGGTCATTTTTGCCGGATGAGTAAAGTCAAAACGCAAACGTTCGGGTGTGATATTCGATCCTTTTTGCTGGACATGTGAGCCTAACACCTGACGCAGTGCCTGGTGCAGTAAGTGAGTCGCGGTGTGATATTTCAGCGACATTTCGGACGTATCGCCCAGGCCGCCTTTGAATTTCTGTTCGGCGCCCGCACGAGAAAGATCCTGATGTTTTTTGAATTCGGCATCAAAGCCAGCCTTGTCGACGGTGATTCCCCTGCCCTTGGCCATTTCGATGGTCAGATCGATCGGGAAACCGTAGCTCGAGAACAATACAAAGGCATCGGCGCCCGACATGCTGCCCGATTTCGCCATCTTTTCGAACTCCTTCATGCCGTTTGTGAGCGTATCCGAAAACTTCTTGGCTTCTTCGCCGATGACGCGCTTGATATCGGCCGCCTTTGTCACCAACTCCGGATATGCTTCCTTATAAATGCTGACATAGGTGTCGATGACGGCTCCGATACGCTTGTCATCAAGCATTTTGTCGCTGGTATTCATGATGGCGCGACGAATAAGGCGGCGCAAGATATAGCCCTGATCAGTATTTGAAGGAAGTACGCCGTCGCAGACCAAAAACATGCTCGCGCGCAAGTGATCGGCAATAATGCGCTTGCTGCGGACCGAGACGTCCGGGCTTTTCATTAAAGCCATGACTGGCGCAAAAATATCCGTCTCGAATACATTCGATTTCTTCTGGAGGATAGCGCAGATACGTTCAAGTCCGGCACCGGTATCGACGTTCTTTTTGGCAAGTTTACCAATAATCTTGCCTTCCCTTTTCTCGAACTCCATGAACACATCGTTCCAGATCTCGATCACCTTGCCTTCATCGTCTGCTTTGTCGTATTCGGCAGGAGTAAGATCGCCAAGACCCTCTTCGGTCACGTCATAGAACATTTCAGAGCACGGACCCGTTGGTCCGGTCCAGGTATCTTGACCTTTCACAGCTGGCCACCAGTTCGCTGAAGCGTCTTTGTAATAAATTCGGTGCTTGGGCATACCAACTGATTCCCAAATATTCGCCGCCTCGTCGTCTTTTGCTGCATTTTGGTCTCCAGCAAAGACTGTTACGTACAAACGATTCGGGTCAAGACCGAATCCTTCGGTCTTTGATGTGAGCAGCTCATAACTCCACCTGATTGCCTCTTCTTTGAAATATGATCCCAAAGACCAGTTTCCAAGCATCTCGAAAAACGTCAGATGGCGATTGTCGCCAATATCGTCGATGTCGCCGGTGCGCACACACTTCTGCACATCAGCAAGCTTGTCGCCTTGCGGATGCGGGCGACCCATAAGATACGGCACCAAAGGCTGCATGCCGGCAGTATTGAAAAGAACCGTCGGGTCATTCTCGGGAACCAACGGTGCAGATGGCAATATCGCATGACCACGAGCGGCGAAAAAAGCCAAAAAGCGACGACGTACTTCGGCGGATGTCATATAAGCGCAAATTTAACACGTTTTCAGGTAGAAAAAAACTCCCACAGGTTTTCACCTATCTTTTCGATTTGGTTAAATGTTCAAGCTGTTCGATATTCTTCTCGATCTGCTTAAGTCCTTCTTGCCAGAACGATGGTTTGGTCACATCGATGCCGATCGATTTAAAAATATCTTCCGGCGAGGCACTTGAACCGGCACGCAGGAATTTTTCGATCTCAGTCAAAAAGGCTTTGTCCTTCTTATATCTCGCATACAGAGCGCTCGAGATCAATTGGCCGAACGCGTATGAATAAACATAGAAGAATTGACGAATATGAGACCAATAGACAAAGAAGTTGCCGTCTTCAGGGCGCATTTCAACAGCGGGTCCCAAGTATGCGGCCATGTGCTTGTTCATCAAGGAAGCGATTTCCGCGCTCGACAAACCACCCTTGGCCCGCAGAATCTCGTGGAATTCCGTTTCGAAATTGAAGCACGCAACCTGACGGAAAATAGTCGAGATGTCATCATTCAGTCGCTTATGCAAAGCGACAATCTTTTCATCGTCAGAGAGTGTCTCGAAAACTGCGTCAAAGACGAAAGACTCAAATAAGGTCGATGCGACTTCAGCCGCCGCAATAGAATAGCCCTGATACAACGGAGTCTGGGATTCAGTCGCCAAGTCGGTATGGATGGCATGACCCATTTCATGTGCCAGAGTCATTGTCTCGGAAAAAGAATCGGTGTGGTTCAACAGTACGAAAGTCGGTGCGTTCACATTAGGTGCACAGTATGCCCCGCCAGTTTTACCCACCTTCGGGAAGACGTCGATCTGACCATTTTTAAGATATGAGTCCAAAATCTCGCGGAATCGTGGATGTACCGATCCAAAAACATCACGAACTGTCTTTAACGCCTCGGGAAACGGCACGGCTTTAACATTCTTTCCAATACCAACCTGACGGTCCGGATAACGAAGCTTCTGAAGACCCAGTAATTTCGCTTTGAGTTTGTAGAAGCGATGACTTATGGGAAAAGCCTTGGTCACCGCATCAATCAGAGCCAGCACGCTTTTACGATCATTCTGATAAGACAGTATGGTTGCGTCATAGGCTTTATCAAATCCTCGGAGACCATCATTAATTTTCTTGTCGGTGCCGATGGCATTCAGCTCCGCTTCAGCAATATCACTAAATTCAGCGAACTTCTTCATTACTCGCTCATGCAATTCATAACGATCAGGCAACGGCAGATCTGCGATTGTCGAAACCGCTTTCGGCAACGGTAGTTGTTCAGCCCTCCATTCAATAGTCGCATTACCTAATACTTTTTCGGTAAGATTTCGCCAATGGCTATAAGCTGGGATCGCCTTCAGGCCCAGAATTTTCTCTTCAGGTTCGGAAAGATCGTGCTTAGCACGGCGGAAAACGTTATGCAGATAGTATCGGAAATGTGCTAGCTTTTTCGAAGCTAAAAATTTCTTCTGAAGCGGCGCAGGAATCTTGGCAAGCGACAATTCGAAAAAGACGATCTTGTGCTCGTTCTTAGCAAAGCGTTCCAATAACTGGTTATATGTGGCTCGAGCAATATCGTCTTTGGCGTTCAGATCCTGAGCGAAGCTGAAATAAGAGATCGGTGCGGTGATACGTAGTTTTTTGAAAAGACCCTCAAAATCATTTAGAGCCTCAAAAAGCTTTGCTTCTTTTTTCAGATAATCCGTCTTTCCTTTCCACTTCTTTTCAAACTTCGAATATGCAGCCTCGATAGCCCTCACATCTTTTTCGATCTGCGGATCAGTGTGGCTCTTATATAGAAGGTTCAGATTCCAGGAAGTTTTTATATCTTTCATCTATTTGTATTTTTCCAATGCTTTGAAGTCTTCCAACAATACCTGACGCATGCCGCCGTTGTACAGAGCAACAGCCGGATGATACAAAGCGACGATCGTAAATGTTCCCCAGGGCGCGGTCGCTTTGAATTCTTTGCCGTGAATTTTCGAGACGGTCTGTAGCTTGTCTGTTAAGCCGTATTTTTCGAACAAATATTTCATCGAATGGCGACCCAAGGTGGCGATCACCTTTGGTTTCATAATTTCGATCTGGCGCTCTAAAAAGGGGCCGTATAATTGGATTTCATCCGGAGACGGATCACGGTTTTCTGGCGGACGATCTTTGACCAAGTTTGTCACATACACTTTTGTACGATCCATCTTTATAGAAGCAAGCATTTCGTCAAGAAATCGTCCCGACGCGCCGCAAAACGGTTTGCCTTTCTTGGCCTCATTTTGGCCTGGTGCTTCGCCAACAAACATCAGATGCGCATCATGCGCACCCTCGCCAATAACCGGAAAATAATTGTTTTCAGTGCGGTATGCATAAAGTGACGAGTTTTTCAGAGCGAATATTTCGTCTCGAATTTCACGCATCGCCTCGGTGTTGACTGTCATGGGCTGAGTATAACAAAGAAAAAAGCACCCTTACGGATGGGTGCTTGCATAGGCAGCAGCTTCGCCGCTTTCAGCGAAACGAAACAAGCGATCATTGCGAGCTTCGCGGGTTTCAGCGGGTTTAGCGGCCAAGGCCAGAAACAACTGACGCAGATTTCGCCGGCGATCGGTGAAATCTTGTTTCTGATAATCCGGTAGATTTTGTATTGAAAGCACGCGCTGACACTCAGCGAGGCCGATCAAAATTCGGCAGTATGTGAATGGGTTCATGGAGTTCGTGGATTCCTAACTCCATTGTCCCTCTGTGCACTGCAGGATGCCAGAGAGTTATGCACAACCTCGCTACTGTTTTAGTATTTCTAAAGTGTCACCCCTTCAGCGCGCAGAAGCGCAATTTTAGCTGCACTTCCCTGCTTACCACCACGAATACCGTTATAGCCACCAATTTTTCCATCGGCACGAACAACGCGATGACATGGTACCGACGTATCTACGTTGTTAGCCATAATCATACCCACCGCCCTCGATGCGTTCGGAGAACCGGCACGCTTGGCAACCTCGCCATATGAAAGAGTCTTGCCCATTGGAATATCACGGACAACTTTTAATACTATTTCTTTAAAGGAGGCTTTTTGTAGAGTTTTCATCGCCGTTTTTCTTACCCACTGATTTTTTCATGAATGGGGCCTGGACTTCAAGCGCCAATTTGCGGTAATTGCAGTATTCACACATATCGCCTGGCTTGGGCAATTCACCGCCTTCAAGACAATCTTGTGCGCGCATAATGGCATCTTCTACCCACGAATCATCACCCGTGTACGGAATAAGTGTCACTTCGAAATCAAGACGGCCGTCGAAGGCCTTGCGATCACGCAGACCATTGGCATACACAAAATATCCAGTATCCGAAACCTGGAAGCCTTTGTGACGCAAAAGCCACTGATACACCTCCATTTGGCGTTTGTAACCGTCTTGCCATTCAGCGTCAAGGGAAACTTTCTCACCTTCGCTCTTGGACGTGGATTTATAATCGACCACAATAAGCTCTCCTTTTGGATTGACCCAGATATCATCAACGGCTCCAGAAATAGTGAGACCGGATTTTGGATGGACGTATTGGATTCCTTCAAAAACCTCGCGCCAGGTATCAATATCTTTGTGTACGAATGGAATTGCATCGACACCGTACTGCTTCATCAGCGGATGCGCTGATGCCGCTGCGCGATGGATGTCGAATTCCTTTTTAAGGAGTGCGTCAACAGCAGAGTTCAGATTGAACGGAAAGCCTTTCGGACGCGCAACTCCTAGTCGGTTATCAACATAGAAGCAACGCGGACATTCTATGAAAAGATCCAGTTTTGAACGCGACAACTTCCATTTTGGGCCGCCATAATTATAATCCGCACTGCGTACGGGTTTTGGACCGAATGAAAATTTTTTCGCGTCTTTAGGCATATTTCTTATATAACACCACCACAGATATGACGAATCTCTTCTTGGGTCTCGCTTTTCAAGCCTGGCAGACCGATTAATTGTTTACACAAGATCAGACCTTGGTCCAAGAAGGCGTGCTTTTCAGCTTGCGAAAGTGTGGTAAGGGCGGTCAAAGGGTGCAGGTGCGCCTGTGCGATCATGTCTTCTAAATTCCCCTTACGCGGATAATTCCAACCAACAAGCGAAAGCTCCTGGCATTCAGCGTATTGAATTGCACGATCGCTGAATTTGGTATTGGTAAATAACTGCCACGAAGAAAGCTTTCGCGTTTTGCCACCATAGACGAATTCGCCGTTCTTCAAATCATCGAAGCGTGCCTTTACATACAGCGCAACTTTCGAATCTGATTTCATTCCCTGCTCATTATGAAACTTTGCTTCGACCATGATCAATTCATTTCCACGCCAAGCAACCACATCGACTTCGTGTTCAATACAGTGACCTTGGACAATCTGATCTGTGACAGCCTCATAGCCTTGTGCCTTAAAAATCTCGGCAATAAATTTTTCGAACGGAAAACCGTTTGGACCAAGTTCGGCTACCGCACGCTTCATGGAATAACGCGCAGCAACCGGACGGGATGCGTGGCGTAAAAGTGAGAAAGCATGGCGGTAAATATCACCGGTCGACATACCAGACACCATTTCGCTTTCAACATGAGAAAGTACGTTGTTCGCCTGTTCATCGCCCGCACCCGCTCTTTTCAAAGACGAAACGAGCTTCTTGGGATCAAAGGGCTCTTGTTCGCCCGTAGACTTGGTAATGAGAAATGGTTTCGACAAGGGATTCATGCTCCTATTATAGAACAATCCCGCCGCCCAGGCATTCGTCACCGCTGTAAACCACAATTGACTGTCCTGCCGCAATTAATAACGGCTGTTTGAAACCAATCTCCGCCTCCTTCGGTCCGACCGGCTCGACATTACATTCCAAAAGCTCGCCCAAGTGGCGAATACGGGCAGTATATGTTTTATTCGGCTGTGGCTCGTTGGAAATCCAATTTACCGACGAAAGCGAATACTCGCGCTTTTCGATATCAAGTAATCCGTCAGCTGTACGGTGTGAGACTGTGACAGTATTCTTGTTGATATCGCGCGCAACAACATAATACGGAGCATCGTCAGGAGACTTTCCGGTCACAGTAAAACCACGTCGTTCACCCAAGGTTAAAAAGATCGCGCCATCATGTTGGCCAATGGTTTCACCCGCCTCGTTCAGGACATTACCAGGTATGCGATCAACATAATGCGACAGAAATTCTTTCACATCGACCTTACCAATAAAACAAATGCCTTGGCTATCGCGCTTTTCGGCTGTTGGTAATCCGAATTTTTTTGCCAATTTCCTTGTTTCGCTTTTCGGTAAATCTCCTACAGGGAATATTGTTCGCTCAAGTTGGCGCTTGGTAAGCGTCCACAAAAAATATGACTGGTCTTTCCCTGCATCGACTCCTGAAAAAAGCTTTCCGTCTTCGATTCGCGCATAATGTCCTGTCGCAACAAAGACTTCTTCACCTGGCTTCGCTTGCTTCATCGCCCAATCAAAAAAAGCACCGAACTTAACCTCCTTGTTACACATGACATCAGGATTCGGTGTACGACCAGCCTTGTATTCGGCTATCATGTAATCGACTACACCACGCTTGTACTCTTCTTCCAGATCAAGTGTTACAAAAGGGATGCCCAGATGCACAGCTACACGCATGGCATCCAACCGATCTTCGCGCGAAGAACACTCCATCCAGTCTGGTTGCCAGACTTTAATAAAGACACCGATAACGGTATATCCAGCTTCTTTAAGCAAGGCAGCCGAAACAGACGAATCAACACCACCGGACATGCCGACATAGACACGAGTGCCCTTTGCTGGTGTTATTTGACGCTTCACATAATGCATGATATCACTTGGGACAGAAACCTCAACTCAGCCACCCTGTTCTATGAAAATGATATTTCATTGGTATTGCTTGCTCGCTCTATTAGCGATTTCGCTTGTATTCTTCACGAAAACCGGGGTATTCGAGAACCCATGGTTAATCGGGTTCCTGGTAACCGTCCTTTCGTTCTTCGGCATCACCATATTTCTGACCAATTGTGTAAAACGAATGCAGTCTGAGATGATCGAACGTAGGACCCTGGGCGCCGCCGAGAATGTCACCGACTGCAATCAATCGGATCCGCCACACGAACCACCGTTTATTGCCGATTTCGTTATTTACAAACACAAAATTGACAAGACGCAGCCTTCTCGTGTTATCAAAGCCCGCAAAGAGGCCATTCGAAGAATTAAACTGCACTTCGGTGATCCAATGCAGGTCACCATTACGGGTAAACTTGAAAAAATTGATGTCAAAAGTGATCTCTACAAAGTGCTACCGACGGTAGAGCTTCGTATCGATCTCAGTTTGAACGATGCAATATTGAGTGCCGCTCATCTTCCTCCGAACGAAGGCCACATCACAGAAGAGATTACATCAGACTTTCTGTGCAGACCCTGGCAATTGTGCCTCACCAAAGCTGGTGATCCAACGTATCACGATCATATACAATTCGAAGGCGGAGAACCCTATATTCAAAGCGTCAGGGAATGGCAAAAGCGCCTTATTGAATTGGTGTAAATCAAAGCCGTGCAACACCTCACAGGTATTGTGCGGCTTTTTCATTCGTATTACAGAAGCAGCATTAACAACCTTATGAAAATCCTTATTGCAGATGACCAGGAAGAAGAGCGGCACTACTTACGGCGCTTGCTCGAACGGAACAACCATGTGGTAATCGAAGTCGACGACGGCACATGGGCTATCAAGGCGTTCCGCGACGATCCAGCCATCGATCTGGTCATTACCGATCTTAAAATGATGCATAAAAGCGGCCTTGATGTGATCGTGGGAGTAAAAGCGATCCGCAAGGATGCTCGAGTTTGGCTTGTGTCGAATGCATTACGACCGAAAACTGAACGTGAACCAGGCACATTCGAGGAAGCAACGGCACTGGGTGCCGAAAAAGTCCTCGAAAAGATTTTTTTGGGATTGGAACTCCGTGATAGCGGCATCATTAGAGCAGCCCGCTAATTCATACAAGAAGGCTTCGGCCTTCTTTTTTTGCTCTTCCCTATTTCAGATATTTCGCCTTGTTCGCTTCATGTTCGGCATTCGTGACAGCGTAATGCATATTTCCATCATCATCCGAAAGGTAGAAAAAATATTTGGTTGCAATAGGACGCACTGTTGCAGAAATAGCATTAAGACCAGGGTTCGAAATCGGTGTCGGTGGCAAGTCTTTATGCGTATAGGTGTTATACGGAGAGTCGATTTTCAAATCTTCAGCAGACAATTCTGAACTTTTACGCTTACCATTCACGAATTCGAATGCAGCATCAACTTGAAGCGGCCATCCGTTTCCCAGACGCTTCCAAAGAATACCGGCAATGGTACGACGAGTTTCTTCGGTGCGAGCCTCTTCTTCGATTATCGATGCCATATTGATAACGTCTTTCATCGGTTTGCCGAATGTTTCGATGTCAGCCTGAAGAGTTGCCACCCGCTTGTCAAAATTTGATCGCATTGCATCGATTACGTCTTGGGCAGAAATATTGGGTAAGAAAAGATATGTGTCCGGAAATAGATATCCTTCAAAGGGTGCTGCCAATTTGACGAACTCAACAGAATCAAAATGCGCAAACTTCGGCTCTTTCTGGAAAAGCTCTGCGATCTCGGCCACATTGGTGCCCTCAGGAATAGTGATGCGAATATTCTGCAGATCGTATTTTGAATGAGTAAAACGCCAAGCCATGCTTATGACGGTCTCCGGTTTATTGAGATAATAATCACCCGCCTTCATTCCTTTGGTACCACCAAACACTGCCGACAGCGCCTTGAATGCAAACACAGAACGGATCGCACCACGTTCGTACAAAAGTTGAGCCACACCCGAAAGCGTTGTGCCTTGTGACACCGTCAAAAGCGTATCTTTGGGAAACTGTGGCGGCACCGAAATAGTGAACATTGCTATAAGCGCCACAACAAAAACAGCGCACGCACCGATAACCGCAAGTACAGTATGGTGAAGATATTTTTGCGGAGGCACGCCGTTCGACTCGCCCGACTCTTGTAAGACGTGTTCAGGCAACAGCTCGTGGTGCTCCGGCTCCGGTATGTAGCGCAGTCGGTCGTTGTTATCCATATGAGACAGAAATCTAGATTGGCAGGTTTGCCGGAGCGTCTGCACGCTTCGATGGGAGACGTTTCAAGGTTGGTGTTTGTACTGCAGAGCCTGGGAAGTGATAAATAGTCGCCAGCTCTTCGGTGTTAAGAACTGTCCACTTTTTATTGAATGGGTAATGAAAGAAACCGCGTTCGCAGTAAGCGCGGAAGTGACTGATTTTGCGCTCCAAAAGCTTCTTGCCCGACCAGTCCTGGAATTTGTAATCGAACGACATTCCTTCTTCTGGCTTAAAGCCGTTCAGGTTCGGTGCGTTGAATTGCTTGAATGATCCAATGAGTCCGCCGCCAGTGCCTTTATCAAAGGTGTCTTTCGGCGCGATATACATGATACGAATGCCCGTATCAAACGAATACTTTGCTTGAGCACGCTCGATGGCCTGAATGCGATCCTTTTGGCTTTGCGTCAGACGATTCACGTCTTTAAGTACCTTGCCCTCAGCGTCTTTTGAATTTTCTTCAATGATCTTTTGGATTTCGTCCTTGGCCTCATCTTTCCATTTGTCTGGATATTTATCCTTACCTCCAACTTTCACCGGAAGTCCAGCATTCGGTTTCTTTTCCGCCGCATGAGCGCGCACAATGATCTGCACCCACGCTTGATGATCTTTCTTCAAGGTACCCATGAATTCGATCAAAGGCGCCATCGGATCAATTTTGAACTCTTCCTTTGGATCCTTTTCAAGGCCGTAATCGATATACGTTTTTATCGGTAAAGGATCAGCACCGGTCGCTTCGAAACGACAGCCCGCGATTTCATATTTAGCAGGGTCAAAGAATATCTTTTCGGTATAATCGTCGACCTGATGAATCTCGACGCCGGGATACTGGGCATACACCGCTGCTTCAACCACCATGCGCTGGCTTTTGAATGTCCAAATATAGAAATGAATCTCACCACCATCGGATGTGAGTTCGAGCGAGAACCAGGGACGGGTCTTTCCTTCCCAATAACGATCGATCGGCGTTCCTTCACCACCAGTCTGCCACAAAGCAAGCAAAACAAGTTCCATGGCGGCCGGCGATTTAAGCGTTTCTTGCGGCAACTTGATCTCGAGCAGAACTTTTTCCTGCTGGTTGATCCATTGCGTACGGGTATAGCGCGTGAAAATGAGCCACGCCCATTCAAAAATAACGATCGGTACCCATACGACGGCAAAGAACGTAAGCCACCGGAACGTTTCCGGAATGCCAACGTCGAAGATGAAGCGCAGAAGGTCCTTGAATATCACGAGGATTATTATAGCAAACAAATTCCTTGTGTAATAAAAAGCCCGTGCTCTCTCGGAGCACGGGCTTTTTATTTAACCAACAATGGAGTAGCGGCCCTCCTTGTCTTTCTTGAAATACTTTGGATTCTGGAGGTTTACCAGAATGGTGTTCTCTTTGACGTAGCGTTCTTTCAAGACCTTGTCGATAACTTCCTTCTTGGTCATCGGGCCATGCTTCTCGATAAGCTTCTTGATGACGTCCTTCACAACACCAGACATATAACCCCACTCGGATAAAGCATAGAGACCACGGCCAACGAGGACAAAGCGAGGATCTTTAATGAGCTCGTTGTGAGTCGTAGCAACATGAGCCTTCTTGTCGAACATTTTCTCGATCTGCTTTGCAACCTCGCGGAAGTGGATCGGAGATCCGTGTTTGCGGATAACCAAGAACGCGTAATCGCGCATGCCCTTGGCTTTGATGTTCGGCGAGTGAGCAACACCCCATTCACCCAGCGGGTTCTTGCCAACCTTCTTCGAAATAGCAAGCCAACGCTTCAAAATCTCTTCGTTACGGTACTGATCGTTTAGACCTTCGATGTGATTGAGGAAGGTGTCAATCATTTCCGATTCCGGAATGATGTCGTCATCCTTCAAATTTTTGTAAAGCTTCTTCAAAGCGTCCTCAACCTTCTTCGAAGTATTTTCATCAACATGCCAGCGGTGCTTGAAGTGCTCGTCTTCCTTCTGCCATTTGAATGTGCGGCCCAAGACCAAGAGGAAGTAGATATGGTTCTGAGTCGATGGATCCTTGGAAACCGAGTCAAGCAGGTCTTCTTCAGCGATGATACCGCCAAGCGATTTAACCATTTCCTCGAGCTCTTTAAAGGCCGGAGCCTGCATTTCGTACTCCTTGGACTTCTGGATATTTGCAATGGCGTAATTCTCGATCTGACGAACGCGTTCACGAGTGATGCCATAAGTCTGGCCAATCGATTCGAGCGTCATCTTTTTTGGGTCAGCGCCAAGGCCGTAGCGCTTGACGACAACTTCTTGTGCGCGTGCAGGGAGACTCTTCAAAAGAGCCTTCACGACCTGCTTCGGCTTGATCGAGAGCGTAGTGGTTGCCATTGATTCGAATGCTGCTATCTGTGAAAACTAATAAAATATTTTTATCACTGCTTAGTTACGAAGTCAAGCTTAGGACAAGTCAATGGCTTTGTCAAGAGGAGACTTGACATCAACCTTTAACAACGATCGACACCAGGCGTCCCGGTACCACGATAACCTTCTCCGGTGTCTTATCTCCCACCCATTTTTTCACATCATCGAGAGCAAGAGCTCTGCGTTCGAGTTCGGATGTGTCCGCTGACTTCGCAGACTTAAACGACGCGCGCGGTTTGCCGTTCACTTGAACAACAATTGTCGCTTCATCAGATGAAAGCTTGGATTCGTCCGCAACGGGCCATGCCGATACGTGGATCGACGCCTTATTTCCCAAGCCCCGCCACAGTTCTTCGGCAATATGAGGAGCGAACGGCGCGATTAACTTAAGCAAGGTCTCGTATGCTACACGAGATACCGTCTCTTCCTTTTCCAAAGTGTTCGTAAGGATCATCAGTGACGACACAGCCGTGTTGAATCCGATCGATTCAATGTCCTCGCTTACTTTGACGATGGTCTTGTTCAAAAGAATTTCAGCATCCTTTCCAATGGCCGTCTTGTCAGAAACTTTTTCAGACAAAGCAAAAATTCGTTCGATAAAGCGACGCGGACCAATCATGCTTTTGGTATCCCACGCGATCGCCTGCTCGAAGGGACCCATGAACATCTCGTAGAGACGCAAAGTATCCGCTCCGTACAACGCAATCAGTTCGTCAGGATTCACGACGTTACCTTTGGACTTGGACATTTTTTCGCCACCTTCGGCCAAAATGAACCCATGCGAGGTACGCTTTCGATATGGCT
>DATCXV010000025.1:0-9321 GCA_036565605.1 Minisyncoccota bacterium
CTGCGGCTACGGCATCTATTCACTGATGCTTGGATCACGCGGTTTTTCGGTCGATGCCATCGATATCGATCCTTCGCGTGTCGAAGCGTTGCGTCGCTCGCTCTCTGAAGTCCCCGAAGCAGCACAACATGTGCGCACACATATTGGATCACTCACCGCTCTGCCCTTTCCGAATAACTCCTTCGATCGCATTGTTTGTCCCGAAGTGGTCGAACATATCGCTGACGACCAGAGCGCCCTACGCGAATTGGCGCGCGTATTGGCTCCCGGCGGCAAGCTCATTTTTTCCGTGCCCGCATGGTCGAAATGGAACGAGGGCTTCTATAAAAATTTTCTCCATGAGCGCGTCGGCTATCGGCCAACAGAGCTTATGAAGACGTTTGAACATCTGGGCCTTTCAACTGAAAAGCTCGACCTGTATGAATACACTCTCGGCATGAGAGTCTTCACGTTCTATAACTCACTTCGATCGAAAACTCTTATGGGTCTCCTTTTCTATCCCTGTTTCTGGCTTCACCGTCTTGACCACCTCTTAAAGATCGGCGAGCCAAGTTATCTCGCCATTATTGCCGTTAAAAGAGTGAATTTGTCGATCGTTTCTTGAGGTCTGTAGGACTTGAAAACAGGGTCAGAGGCACGGTACGCCTCGGTCTCGAGGATTATTATGTCTACAGCACCGGACTGCGCCAAGGCCATATTTTCGACTCCTATGATCCCTGCAGCAGGCAAAATGTATTGATAGTAATTACGGTGCGAAAGAAACGGCACAGCCTCGGGAGCGTTATAGAAAAGCACCGATTGAGAAGCCGGCAATCTGCTCATTACGGAAGAAAGCTCCGCTGTCCGATGACTCGCATATCCGTCCGCTACCCAGGACGAGAAACACAACTGATACAATCCCAGCACCGATAAGACGATAGATAGAACGATCGCAAGTTTTCGCAAAGCGACAATCTTTTCGACAAACAATTCTGAAAGCGACCGTACAACTTCTGGCAGAAAAAGAAGTGTCAAAGCCTGCATGGGAAAAAGATAACGGTACCATCCAGCCGTACGCAAGAAAGCAAGAAAAACAAGAATCGCAAAAACCAAGGACATGATCTCTTCAGCAGCTAATTTGTCAGCACGTTTCCACGCGACCATGATCCTCGAAAGCCAGAGTCCACCGATCGCAAGCGTAAAAAGACCGCTTACGCTTTTGAAAAGCCCGATAAAATTTTTTACGACAACCGCGACAATGTGTTCATGATAGGGATTGGCATAATAGCCGATGATTCCTGAAGCAGAATCTCCTGCCCCGAACTGAACAAAGAGCCATATCATCAAAGGTACAATCGTAGCAACTACACCAATTGTAATCTCGCGCCACATAAAAGTTTTCCTGCGACATTCAATCACCGCGCCCGCCACAAGAGCTGCAAGGAATACCAGATAAACCGGCTTGGTCGAAGCGCACAATCCGGCACAGAGACCCGAAAGTACAAGCCACGGGTATCGATTCGGTGATATTTTTGCCCTACTCCAAGAAAAAAGAGAAAGTACCAAGAAAAGCATTCCTGGCACTTCACCCAAAATACTTTTTCCATTTCCATATAAGGGCGGGAACGTCATCAAAAGTGCGAGCGCGCACAAAGCGACATGGTTCCCAAACAATCTGCGCGCGAGCACATACGCTGACACTAAAAAACCAATGATAAAAAGTGCCATAAGGAAGCGTGCTGCAAAAACACTAGTTCCAAAAATCTTCATCCACAGCGCCAAAGGATAGATAAGTGGATAGCCAACCGTGGTCACTGCCAAATGTTCGATATGGCCGGGTGCAATCTGTAGTCCATCGATACCGACAGTTGCCAGATTGGCCGCTGCTTCCATATACCAACCTTCGTCATACCAAAACGCAGGGCTTTCCGTCAGACGAAAAGTAGCGAAAAAAGCACCCAAAAGAATCAAAGCCGTTGCCGCGATCGTCTGACTATTTCTTCGAAACCTTTCCATCTTGAGAGCTATAGACCGACGACACGATATACAGAGGCCTTCCTTTCGACTCTGCATAGATACGGCCGACGTATTCGCCAATAATGCCAAGCATGAGCATCTGCACACCGCCCATAAAAAAGATTGCAACCGTCATGAACGCCCAACCCGGCACCGCATCAGCAGCAAAGAAGATACGCACAGATACCGCATACAAAATACCTAAAAACGACAGGCCCGAGACTAGAAATCCTGCTTTTGTGATAAGGCGCAGAGGCGCCGTCGAGAATCCAACCACGGCATCTGCCGACAATCGTAACATCCTTTTTAAGGGATAATGCGTTTCTCCAGCAGTCCGTTCAGCGCGATCAAAGAGAACCGCCTTCTGCTTGAAACCAACATGCGCCGCAATGCCGCGGACAAAACGATGACTTTCTCGGTATTGGCGTACCGCCTCTGCCGCCTTACGATCAAGTAATCGAAAATCTCCTGTATTCTCGGGAATCACGGTGTCGGAAAGCCTATTGAGAATCTTATAAAAAGCGTGGGCTGTAGCTCGCTTGAATATGGTGTCCTTACGCGAACGACGCTGGGCATAAACAACTTCGTGACCATCTTCCCATTCACGAACAAGTTCAAGCGCGATCGCGGGCGGATCCTGGAGATCAGTGTCCATGATAACAATTGCATCACCCGTTGCGTGGTCGAGTCCAGCGGTCACGGCGATCTGATGGCCGAAGTTGCGCGAAAAATGAAGCACTCGCACACGATTATCGACATCAGCGATTTCCCGAAGAACCTCGGCAGTTCCATCATGACTGCCATCGTTTACAAACAGGGCCTCGACTTCGTATTTTTTCTCGAGTGCTTTGAACGTCCCTGAAAGTTCTTTATGGAAATCACGAACACCCGCCGATTCGTTGTAGACGGGCAGGACAAAAGAGATTGTCTTGCGCTGCATAATGCGGCAAGTATACGCCAATATGAGCAGTTATATCAATATTTAAATCGCAGGCGCTTTTTCTGACACTCTCTGTCCAACAGCTTTACGAGCCCAGCGCAGAACAGGCTTTTCAACAAAGAAATAGGAGGCTATGGCAAAAACAATAAGAAGCGGCGGAAAAAGCAGAAACGATGAGGTCGGATAATTCTCGGGCAAACCTAAAAAGATTTCTTGCCACAAATAGACACTGTATGAAACCAGACCAAGAAAAGCGAACCACGATCCAATTCGAGAACGCGAGAGTTGCGGAAATCGATAGGTCAACATGACGATAATAAGAATCGAACAGGGCGTCGCCGCACGATACAAAATATGCGCCAAATTGCTCATGTGTGGTATGCGCGTCAATAAAAGAATAATAACCGCAGCAATCAACATCGACCACAACCCCCTTTTCTTTACGAAATCGGCAAAGCGCGGGCTTTGGGCGAACAGTGCACCTGCAATGATACAGGCAAATGACAGTGCGTTATCGATCCACGTATGTACAAGTAACACGCCGAATGATGACAGCAGTATGAATACAGCAAACAATCCTGCCAATACCGCAACGCGAGTCTTGGGACGGAATGCTGCGAATATGAACGGCCACAGCAGATAAAACTGAGCCTCGACGGCAAGCGTCCATGTATGTGTCACGTTCCAGCCACATGCCGCAATACCCGCATTACATAAAAAGCCTGCAGCCGCCGGAATATCGCCCGGAGAAAGCGCTATCCAGCCAAACCCGGCGAATAAAGCGACCGCTGCCAAGTAGACAGCGAATGCGGGAATGATGCGAAAAACTCTGCGAGCAAAAAAACGCTTCAAACTGATTGAACCATGCACAGCCTCTTCATCGATCAAAAGTTTTGTAATGATGAATCCGCTGATAACAAAAAATATACGCACGCCCAGTGGACCCGAACGCAACGCGAAAGCGATAAGCAACTTATCCAAAACATACAGAATGTGCCCGATAACACTTGCGCTTTGTGACAAACTCGCAAGCAGGCTGTCTTTGAAGTAGAAGGCATAGCGCACAAAAACAATATGCTGAACAATGACAAATATGACGCTTACCCCGCGCCAGATATCCAGCACATTGTCTCTTTCTTTGGTCGGCGTCATCAAAATGGCAATTGTATAGCGGGCAGCAAGAATGAATCCATAATAAATGTTGCAACGATATACAGTGCA
Organism: Minisyncoccota bacterium; assembly: GCA_036565605.1. Lineage (GTDB taxonomy): Bacteria > Patescibacteriota > Minisyncoccia > Phycocordibacterales > UBA6065 > UBA6065. The sequence continues at coordinate 4,157 of DATCXV010000025.1, forward strand.
AGAATCGGCAGGAAAAAATATTGTTGTTTTTCATGTCGCTTAAACAAGAATCCTGCAAAGAGCGCCGCGACAATAACTGTCGGTGTAAGTATTCGTTCTGTGATAGCGGGCCAGAAAAAAATCGGCAGACAAGAAATAAGCGCAGCAAAAATAAACCGAACCCTCTCTTTGGCAATGCCATTCCTTTGCTTCCAAAACACCCAGCATCCGCCCACAGCAAGCAATGCAAGTAGGTTATGAAGCGCTCCCAATGCTTTCACATATTCAATGAATCGCGATGCATACACGTAATAGTCACTATTCGAACCGAACCAGTCGGCATAGCCATAGCCGAATTTCACCGCTACGACTATCGACACTGCGGTAAACGGTGCCAATGCAATCGCCGCCGATAGCGCGGCGCGGCGCGCGAATATTTTAAATGAAATCGCTTTCGCGAAAAGCTCCGCGAATAGATACACAGCGATCGCTACGGCTCCTAAAAAGGCGTATTCCTTGAACAGCCCTCCAACACCGATCATCGCAGCTGCAGCGAAAAGATCCTTTCCATTTTTTTCACTCGCATACTTCCACAAAAAATAGAGCGCGAAGATATAAAATGCCCAGCCGCCCACATCCATCGAATAGTTCAAACTAAATATCAAAAAGCCATAATTCGCGGCCAGAAACATTGCCGAAAAATATGCCGCCGCGCTGCTCGAAAATAAGGCACGTGCAAGTTTGAAAAAGAACAGCGTGCCCAATACGTACAGAAGCGCATTCGTGAAAAACCATGCCGCATACTGATCCGGAAAAAGTGAGATTAAGAAGACCGGCGCAAATGTCGTCAACATGCGGTTCGGCACGAAGTCCGTCGGCGCAGGCGCACCTGCCAAAACTTTGGCCGCAGAAAGATATGTCGGCGTATCGCCTAATTCATGCGGACCTAAACATAACGCAAAACACGAAACAAGAGCCAAAAGCGACAATCCAAAAGCAATTTCCCAAGGACGTACCTGAAACACCAGAGGTATACCCTTGCGCACAATCGACCAAAGTGCCGGAAAACCGTCCGTCCATTTGATCTTCTTTCCCTCACGTGCAGTACGCGGATCGTACGAGATTGACTCTTCAACGACACGGAAACCGTAGCGGGACAAAATGGCCGTGATTTCCGGCTCCATATCGAAACGTTTAGCTGACATTGATTGAGCCACTCTGTGCGCCGCCTTGCGCGTAAAAACCTTGTAGCATGTCTCCATATCGCTTACGTGCAAACCGGTAAACAAGTTAGAGACTGCTGTCAAAATACGGTTAGCAACATAGTTAATAGACCACAGATCACGGATCCTCTTGCCTTGATAGCGAGATCCGAACACCACATCAGCCCTTCCTTCTACAAGCGGTAAAACCAATTTCAAGTAGTCAGCCGGATCATATTCCAAATCCGCGTCTTGGATCACAACAAGATCGCCTGTCGCCTCCAATAGCCCTCGCCGCACAGCTGCACCCTTTCCCTGATTTATATCTTGGCGCAGAATGCGTAATGAAAATTCTCCGCACAACCGTTCCACGATCGCCATCGTACCGTCCTTCGAAGCATCATCGACGATAATAATTTCCCGGCCCATATCTCGAGGCAATGGCGCAGCCACGACTTTGCGCAAGATCGCTTCAATAGTGCGCACTTCGTTATAGACCGGGATGACGACAGAAAGTGTGAGGCGACGGGACATGACTATACAAATTTAATTTTTCGGGCAGCAAACGCCGTCATCCGAAGCAGCAGCAGGCCGTGACTCCAGCGCCTGATATTTGTCTCGCCATAGACACGAGCCTGATAATGGATCGGCACATCGATGATCTTCAGATTCATCTTCGCGGCCCCAAACAAAAGATCAAAATCGCCGAACGGATCAAAGTCTCCGAAGTACGATCGACCATGTGCAATTTCTTCATAATCTGACCTCCACAAAACTTTCGTACCACATAAGGTATCCTTCAAAGGCTGTCCCAGGATCCAGGAAAAGGCGGAAGCGAAAAATTTGTTACCGATCAAATTAAGTATCCGCATCGCCCCATCTTCGACTGGGTAAACCAAGCGTGAGCCATTAGCAAAATCAGCGACACCACTTGCAAGCAGACGATAGAATTTTTCTACTTCGCTCGGTGGTACCGTCATGTCAGCATCATAAATTGCCAAAATGTCTCCGGTCGCCTTTTCGAAACCGGTACGCACCGCATCGCCTTTGCCACGACCTTTCTGTCGCGCGATTTTTATCGAACGCTTCCCACCCCACACATCTGCAACCCGTTCGATTTCCTTCCAGGTATCGTCAGTTGAATTGCCTTCAACAAAAATAAGCTCGGTATGAGAGCCCAAGTTCGGCAGCTCGCGAGCCATCCGTTCAATCGTGCCCATTTCATTGCGCGCCGGAATGACGATGGAAAGGCTCGGAAACGATTTGCGTGCCTGCCCTACTTTTCGCGCCACGATGTAATGAAAAATGCCCAAATGCGAGAAAGGCCAGATAGCGCCCAATACATTGTTACAGAGTGCTGATACCAAGGGTATGTACACCGGCAGAATCATCCGGGTTCCCGATTTCACCGGCTCAAGTCCGGCAAGAGCGCAGAAATTTTTCAGATCGCCCATGGAAAGCCAATTCGACTCGGCATTCGGCCGACGAAGATTCAAAGCGGACGCCAGACGCAAGAGAGGCTCCCACAGCGCGTTATGACTTATGATGACCAAGCGTCCTTCCAGACCAAGTTCTGCCGCACTTCTGCGCAAACGCTCTTCGACGTCCGGAACAAAGCCAAGCTCGTCTTTGATTACTTCATATACGTCCGTCCTTCCAGGCGGCGTCAAAAACGCGACGAATTCATCGACACATCTGTGATAGTACCGGGAAAGCGACATGCGGCGTTATAACCCTTTATTAAGCTCGACTCCAAAACTATACTCGGCACCATTTACAAACGTATCCCAATCTTGGGTGAACGCCTGCGGGACAAGCTCTTCGCTCTTGTTTGTTAGTCCGGGAACTTTCTTTACAGCCGTACCGATTGCCATGAATTCAATGAGCCCACTTCCAAGCTGATAGACATACGTCTTCACTCCAACCACTTCATCGGCGCCGATTTCATCTGCCTCTTTGTTGATAATCGACAAAGCGTTTTCACGAGCTTCGTAAATAAGATGCGAAAGTTCGGTGATTTCTCCTTTCACAAAAGATTTAAAAGCAGAGGTAACGCCGCCAATAAAACCAAGAGAATACACCGACGTACCGATCAAGATCTTTACGGGAGCATATCCCATTTTATTGAGATTCCACATTTCTTGCGGAGTAAGGTCACTGGTCACGACGGAATCTTTTGGCAAAGCAGGATTGTGCGATGCTGTGCCGATCATAAGCATTTCTTGAAGACCACTTCCTGCAACAGGAATGATCGTCGTTTCAATTCCCACAACGGCGTTCGCACCATGCTTTTTTGCTTCATTGGTGATTCGCTCAAGCGCAAGATGACGCGTCTTGTTAAAAATGTCTGAAAACTCTCGTACCTCACCTCGAGCAAGAGTCTTGAACGCACCGATAATTCCACTTGTGATGCCAATGGAATAAGCAACATTTCCGAACACAAATTTCACCGGTGAATAACCGGCGTCTTCTTGAACATACAAATCCTGACCATCTGTCGAAGTGCTGAATTTCAATTCTTCTCGTTCTCCACTATTTTCTTTTGAATGAAGCGAAGATCCGATCGAAAGGAACTCGATATTTGTGCCGTGAAAAACAAGCTCGCTTGTCACCCCACTAATACCCAAAGCACCGTGGTCACGCGCTTCTTTTTCCATGCGCTCAATGGCCGCGATTCTGCCCTCCTCGATTAGATTCGTATATTGAGTAACTTCCCCGCCTGCGATAGCTCTGAAGGCAGAACCAATCCCTCGACCAAAACCAAGAGCATGTACGCTGTTTCCCACCACCAGATCACCAGCCTTATAACCAGCTTTGTCGAGACAATACATCTCGTTTCCCGACAGTCCTGTTGTTTTCATGGTATGTAAGTTATATCTCAATTATATGCTATGTGTCACTGGATTCTTCGCACATGAATAAACATGCGCAGTCACATCCTTTTGGACTGATTCGAAAATTCGTGCGCATTTCGAAAAATATTCTTTGTAAAACCCATCATAGAGGAGCGGAAACTCTACAACCAAGTACGAGCCGCCCGTCGCGGAAAATTCGGAGAATTTCACACGATGACCATCTTCGAACTGCGGTGCGGCATAGAAGCGGCCCGCATACTTCCCCAACTTCGAAAGTTCATACGCACCCGTATCGTTAAATGTCATAACCTGTCGTATATCGGGCGACGCTCCGATGAATTCAGTTGCAGCCCAGGTTGCAGCCGCAACAGAGCCATGAATTTTTCCAAAGAAAAGTTCTTCGGCGAAAACTCCGTTGTATACAAGACCGACCGTGATAAGAAGCGCCGCGGCGACAGGGCGCCATTCTTTGCGGAAATATCCCAGCGCCGCGGCGCCGAAAGACATGACAAACGAAAGAGCAATAAAAAGAAATGATACATACAATCCAATCGGACCATTGCCGCCATTAAACGGCGTCAGTACATTCCATTGCAGATGCATCACTCTGCCAAACCATTCGGTTTTCGGATACAAGGGCACCGCAGTTTGATGCAAAAACTCCACGGAAACAAGTGCCGCCACACAAAGAGCACAGAGCGAAACGACTTTGCCTGGACGAAACAATGCTTGTTCTTTGAACACATTCGCAAGCGCTGTTCCGGCAAGTGCACACAAAGGCACGATGGCAAACATAAGATATTTGTCGAGCGCCGCCTGTGAAAAATCAAACAAAACAATATAGAAGAGAAATCCGAAACCAAGATACAAAGCGAAAGGTCGAAGTCGTATCCAGTCTTCACGTCGCACGAATACAAGCGACGCAAAAAGGAGAGGCGAAAGATAGAAAACCGCCTTCAGTAACTGGAACATCACTTGGCCCCAGTTTCTGCTGTCACCAACTGATCCTGCCGCATGAGAAAGCATGAAGTGGATATCGAAATATGGATTAAGCCACGCGAACGCGGCCAGACCAAAAACTGAAAAGATAGCGAAGCCGGCGGCGCAAAGCGCCGCCGGCTTGTACTGC
>DATCXV010000016.1:0-11421 GCA_036565605.1 Minisyncoccota bacterium
ACTCCATAACAAAGAGGTTTTTGGCACGCAAGGCCGGGACGTTGATCGAATATGTTTTGTTGGTGACACGCTTCACGATCTGGGAGCCGGTGCGCACGCGTGCTGAAAGCACCGGAAAGACGCGTTTCAAGAGCGCGGCCACGTGTGCTTCGAAAATCGTTAGGCGTTTTGGATCCTGCGTGCGACCAAGAATGGATTCATAGGTGGTGGAAGCAGGTTGACGGGCATTGATCTCGATCAAATATATCTTTCCGGATATTTCATCCTTGATGACATCGATACCGAAAAGTCCGCGCCAACCGGCAAGCCTCATTCTGCGGCCGATCTTTTTGGCGATCGCGGAAATCTGCGACCGGTCTTTGTCCGAAAGAAACGTTGAATACGGCAATGCCCAGTCGTTGCCAACGGTCGAGAAGAGAATGTCGGTAAAAGGAGCGATACCGGTGATCTGATAACTTATCGATCCGTGGATTGTGCCCAAGGTGCCGGCGACCAGATTTAATGTGAAAGCAGGACCGGTAATGAAATCAACCACGCGGCATTCGCGGTCGGGGAATTTTGCGGCAAGCATGTCGAGCGCGTCTTTTGATTCAATCACATACGTGCCTTCGCCGGTGTGTGAATGATTGAACTGCAGGACGAATTTGTTTTCTTCAAAGCAAACGTCTTTGACGAGCATTCTGCGATGGGGAGGTAGTAGTGCTGCGTCTACGCCAAGCCAATCCAACTGGGAAAGTTTCTCTTCGATCTGACGTGAAAGTTCTGCGCGGGGGTTAAGCAGATTCCAGTGCATGTCGTTTGCCAGGCGTTCAATGCGGGGTGTGTTTTGGAAGACAATCAGGTCTGAATCGTGCTTGTCGATCGTTCTTTGCACTTCCGGCAGGGAAAGAAGATCAAAGGTGTCGAGAACGTCCGTACCGGCAGGGCGGTCTATGAGCACGACGTGATCTGGATTTTTTTCACGGACCGCGCGACCGTACGGCGTATCGTTCGATACGATAATATAATCGGCTGCGCCGTGCCTGCCAGGCTCCATACCTAAGGCCCGCTCGATATCGCGAGTTACATATATGAGCGGTTTTTTCAGGGTAATAGACACGTTGAAATAGTATACTTGAGATGAGAAACAATCAAAAAGGTTTGTATTCGTTAGGCCAGAATAGTAGAGTAGCCACATGGCTACTCTTTATATTGTTGCGACGCCCATCGGCAACTTGGAAGATATAACTTTTCGCGCGGTGCGGGTGCTGAAAGAATGCGCTGTGGTCTTTTGTGAGGATACCCGTACCACACGCGTTTTGTTCGATCGATACGAGATAAAAACTCCGACGGAAAGTTTTCACGCACAAAGCCCGCTTTCGAAAATCGATCGTGTCGTAGAATTGCTTTCGGCGGGGAAAGACATTGCTTTGGTTTCGGATGCGGGAACACCGGGCATTTCTGACCCAGGACAATTGTTAGTTGCCGAAGTTCGCACGCGCCTGCCGGAAGCGGTTGTCGCATCAGTGCCAGGACCGTCTGCACTTACGGCAGCGATCTCGATCGCCGGCAAACCGCTTTCCGAATTCGTATTTTTGGGCTTTTTGCCGCATAAAAAAGGTCGTCAGACATTGTTTAACGAGATCCGTGCTGCCGAGCGCCCATACATTTTCTATGAGTCCCCGCACCGCATTGAAAAGGCGCTCGAGTCTCTTGCTGGTTCGGGTAAAAATGTCACCATCTGCCGCGAGCTCACAAAAATTTTCGAGTCGCGTGTCTCGGGAACTGCCGAAGAAGTGCTGCAATCTTTCAAAGACAAACCCGAAACCCTTCGCGGCGAATTTGTGGTGATCGTAAGTTAGAGTGTCCGTGGAGCGCTGTGGTATACTTTGACCCATGAAGTTTCGTAACGGCATTATCGCGCTGGGTTTCCTCACATTCTTTATTCAGTTTCTGGGCTTTCCGCAGTCCTGGAAGGATGTGTTGTATGTTTTGATTGGCCTGGCACTGATGACGCTTGGATATGTCGGTGGCAAAAAGAGGGAAGTTTCATTAGTAGAGAATTAATCGTGTCAACAGTACGGACGAAAGAAAGTGTACGCGCATGGAGAATGGGCGTTGGTGGCGCCGTTATCTTTATTTTTGCCTTACTTGCTTTGTACATGGGTATTCCGGGCGCGACTGATATTCAGTATCGCCAAGAACATAATGCTGTAGCGGCGACATCAACCGCTTCTGTTTCCGTCATTCCGGTACCGCAAGGCCGAATTGCGACACATCTGCCAACACCGGACGCAGTGCGCGCTGTATATATGACATCCTGTGTGGCGGCGACTCCGTCTATTCGTGATGGTTTAGTGAAGCTTCTTGACGATACCGAATTGAATGCGGTTGTTATCGACATCAAAACATTCGATGGATATCTGTCCTTCTCGCCACAGGATCCAGTGTTGAAGACATACGAAGGCGGCTGCTTCGTCAAAGGCATGCAGGATTTTGTCGACGTCCTCCATGAAAAGGGAATATATGTTATTGGTCGCGTCGCCTCGTTCCAAGATCAATTGCAGGTTAAGCTTCGTCCGGATTTGGCGGTAAAGAAAGAAACTTCCACTTCGACCGTATGGTCCGACTATAAGGGCATCCATTGGATCGACGCTTCGTCGCATGAACAATGGGACTACCTGGTAAAGATCGCTGAAGAAGCTCATGCGATTGGTTTTGATGAGATCAACTTCGACTACATCCGTTTCCCAGCTGATGGCAATATGAAAGACATTTGGTACCCGATTTCAGGAACGAGGAAAAAATCGGATGTCATGCGTGAGTTTTATACTTTTTTGCACGAGAAACTTTCACCGCAGGGCATTACGATCTCAGCAGACCTCTTTGGCATGGTTTCGACTAACGAAGACGATTTGAATATCGGCCAAGTTTTGGAAAACGCGCTGCCGAATTTTGATTACATCGCGCCGATGACGTATCCGTCACACTATCCAAACGGTTTCATGGGCTTCTCGGATCCGAATAAGCATGTGTACGACATTGTTCGCTATTCAATGGATCATGCGGTTACGCGCACGGTCGCTTCGACAACAACCGCATCGCAGTGGTGGGGCGAACGTATCGGCACATCGACTCCGGCGGTTTATGAAAAACCCGTCTTCGACCAAAAGAAGATTCGTCCATGGCTTCAGGATAATAATTATCCGGTCGTTTATACGCCGGCCATGGTGCGCGCCCAGATCCAGGCTGCATATGACGCCGGGCTTGATTCATGGATGCTATGGAATGCGGGGAACAGATATAGTCGCGCCGCGCTTGAGCCATTGCCCGCACCACTCGACATCAAAGGTCTCTAGCTTGATTTTGTGGCAGGTTGTGATATAATGTTTTTGCCAGTATCGTTCTTTGTTGCACCGTAAACCCTGAAACTCTGACTCCATGAGCATTTTAAGCACCCTCTTGCCGCTACGGAGAAAGCCGCGAGTCGTTCGCGTCACCCTGAAAAAGTCCAAGCCTGAGCCGATTCCGGCCGTCGGGCAGGGCCCGGGCAGAATGTGCACGAAGTGCACCTTGGTGTGGACCCAACGTTCAAGTGGCAAGTGCGCCCAGTGTGATCCTCCGAAAGAAGTCGTTTAGATATCTTTTTTAAGTCGCCCTGACCGGCGGCTTTTTTCTTTCATTTTTATAGCTCTGGACAAAGATGAAAAGAAAAGATAATCTCAGATTGTCAGTAGATCTGAAGTGGCCGGTCTTCAGATCCTCCTCGTAAGCAGATGCATAGCTTACGAAGGGCACACACCGGATGGATAGTTCCTCAAAAGACGGTATGTCCAGTCATCTAAGTAATCCGCCGCGGTTTCAAGCAGCAACCCCATTTGGAAGGCCGCTTGCCCAATTCGGGCAAGGTCTTGCAAAGATGGGTGCGATTCAAGTCGAGCGAGTGGTGAAAGACTCACCACCTCAGCGCAACGAAGGGGTCAGGGTACAACCTCATGTACTTACCCCACGGCAGCGCAGTTCGATGCGGTAGGTTCTTACGATTGTCTTCAACGATAGCGCGGCGCGGAGGATAAAATCCTCCGCGCCGCTTTCGCTTTTTGTGTGAAAGCGTGGTACTGTCACAAATGTCTCGGGTCCGGCACGGGGCACAACCTGAAACGACGCTCGAGCCGTTCCAGGCTTCATTGCCGGTTGTTCATTGAAGCGTAAGGTCCAGTATGAAATCGTCTGTTAGTTCAAGCCGTCGGAGCACATCAAGCTCCACTTCCAATCCGCCCTTTGTGGGCGTTCTGTCAGTTGATGAGCAGATTGCACGCCGCCATGCAAATGGCCAGTATTCTGCGCTCAGCAGCAAGACGTCTAGGGGTCGGGCGTACGAGTGGATAACCCCATCAAAAGGATTCGCTCGGCGGTAGAACGGTTTCAGAGGACAGAGCAGCGGCCCACCGAGCTTCACGGTGGGCCGCTTTCGCGTCTGTCGCTCGTCATGTCATAATAGAGCAAGTTATGACAAGTGGAGATAAGATCACCTATTTCGGCGAGACGGACTCGCGCAATAAACGCGTCAAATTCGGTATTAAAGCCGAAGATCGCACGCGCCACATGTACGTCATTGGTAAGACGGGCATGGGAAAATCGAACCTGCTCGAAAATATGGCCATTCAGGACATTCAGGGAGGTGAGGGCCTGTGCTTCATTGATCCCCACGGTAGCGCTGCTGAAAAACTTCTTGAATATGTGCCGGAAAGCCGCGTCAAAGATGTTGTTTATTTCGCGCCGTTCGATACCGACTATCCGATTGCTTTCAACGTCATGGAAGACGTGGGCTATGACAAACGCCACTTGGTCGTTTCTGGTCTTATGGCGACCTTCAAAAAGATTTGGGTTGATGCATGGTCTGCGCGCATGGAATACATTTTGTCGAATACACTTCTGGCGCTTCTTGAATATCCGGGTGCGACCTTGCTTGGTGTAAACAAAATGTATTCGGACAAGGCGTACCGCAAAAAGGTCGTCGACAATATTACAGACCCTTCAGTTCGATCATTCTGGGTGGACGAATTTGCGAAATATACCGACAAGTTTGCGGCTGAAGCGACGCCGGCGATTCAAAACAAGATCGGTCAGTTCACAAACAATCCTCTTATCAGGAACATCATTGGCCAGCCTAAGTCATCTTTCGACATTCGCAAGATGATGGACGAGCGCAAGATTCTGATCGTAAACCTCTCGAAAGGTCGAGTGGGTGATTCGAACGCAAACCTTTTGGGTGCAATGCTGATCACTAAAATTTATTTGGCTGCGATGTCGCGCGCCGATGCGTCCGAGAAGCTTATGAAGTCACTTCCGAATTTCTATCTGTATGTTGACGAATTCCAATCGTTTGCAAACGAATCGTTCGCCGATATCTTGTCCGAGGCGCGTAAATATAAATTGAATCTGACCATTGCTCACCAGTATGTCGAGCAGATGTCTGACGAAGTGCGCGCTGCCGTATTCGGTAACGTAGGTACCATGGTGGTTTTTCGTGTAGGTTCGATCGATGCCGAACAGTTCGAGAAAGAATTCGCGCCAAAGTTCGTCTCGGACGATATCGTTAATCTGGACAAGTATCAGATGTATCTGAAGCTCATGATTGACGGTGTGGGATCGCAGCCGTTTTCGGCGCGTGGCTTGCCGCCTATTCCGCGTCCGGCGATTTCGTATAAAGATCAGGTTGTTCAGGCGTCGCGTGCCCAGTTCGGACAATTGCGTTCGATCGCTGAAGGTTTGGTTCGTTTGCAGACCTTAGGTCCAGAGACGGTGCCGGTAGGTGCGGCAGGAGATCAGTCGGTACAAGCTGCGCCTGGTCAAAAGTCGTCGACGCCAGGAGCGTTCGGTAATCAAATGCGCGCTGCCGCTGCCTCTGCAAGAGGGACGGTGCCCATGAATACATTCATAAAACCGATGCAGAACGGGACGCCTCGTCCTGCACAGATGCAACGCACCGATATGCCGCGCAAAGAAGAGCGACCCGCTCCTCCGCCTGATGACTCTGGTGGTTTCCAAAGCCTTGCCGACATCAAAAAGGTTGCCTTTTCGGTTGAATCGAAGCCGCGGTCGCCACAGCCTGCACCTGTCAAAAAAGCCGGTACTGAAGCGGCTCGCAGCGACCTGCGGAGCGCCTTAGCGAGCCTGGTAAGCCCCCAGAAGCCTTCAGGTGAGGCTTTGAAAAGGGACCCGGTCAAAGTTGAGAAACCGATACCAAAACCGGCTCCACAGCCTGTAGAAAAGCCGCTTGAAAAAACAGTAGAAAAACCGGTAGAAAGGCCAGCGCCTGCCCCGGTTTCGGCACCGAAGGCTTCCGTCAAAAACGAAGTTCCTGAAGACGTTCTGCGAAAAATGCTCGAGATATAAGCTTGTGACAAAGAAGTGCTTACTCTGGTTATATAGTTAGCATGTCGCGCCGCATACTTATATTTTCGCTCGCATATTATCCCAAGCACGTTGGTGGGGCTGAAGTTGCGATTAAAGAAATTACGGATCGAAATCCAGATATCGAGTTCGACATGCTCACGGCCAAACTCGTGTCGGGACTTTCATCATTCGAACGCATAGGAAATGTGAATGTCCACCGCCTGGGTATGGGGTCGTCTGTCGATAAGATCCTTTTTCCGATGATTGGCACATGGAAGGCGATCTTGCTTCATCGAACGCGACATTATGATCTGTTTTGGGCGATGATGGTGACATTTTCAAGTGGTGTCCCATACATCATGAATATTTTGCGTCGCGTCGTCGGTTTACCGAAGGTTCCTGTCATTCTGACTTTGCAAGAAGGTGATTCGCGCGAGCACATTCGTCGCAAACGCTTTGGTCTTATTGGTCTTTCATGGAAATGTGCCTTGCTGCGCACGGATCTGGTGACCGTTATTAGTCGTTATTTGGAAGGCGAGGCGCGTGCCTATGGATACCACGGTCCGGTCGCTCTGGTTCCGAACGGTGTCGACGTTGCAGCCTTCACAAAGCCATCTGGCTTTGCTCGTATTGAGGTGCGCAAAGAGCTTGGTTTTTCCGAAAGTGATCGCGTTATTGTCACAGCGTCACGCTTGGTTTTAAAGAACGCGGTTGGCGATCTGGTCGAAGCGCTGACATATATGCCTGAAGATGTGAAGTTGCTTGTTATTGGGTCGGGTGAATTAGAGGACAGTCTAAAAAAATCCGCCGCATATTTTGGTGTCGCGTCGCGTGTCGTTTTCAAAGGATTTGTACCGCATAAAGATCTTCCACGATATCTACATGCATGTGATGTTTTTGTTCGCGCCTCACTTTCGGAAGGTTTCGGTAATTCATTCGTTGAAGCGATGGCTGCGGGAGTGCCGGTGGTGGCAACGCCGGTTGGTGGAATCGTCGATTTTCTGCGCGACAAAGAAACGGGTCTTTTTTGTGAACCGGGAAAGCCTGAAGATATTGCTCGCAAGATCGAGATCTATCTTCATGATCGCATTCTGCGCGATGAAATCGTCGAGAATGCTCGTGTCATGGTCTTGGCCCGTTACGATTGGAATCTGGTCGCAAAAGATATGCGGGTAAAGGCGTTTGATATACTGAAGCCATGAGACTTCTTATTGCCACCGGCATATTCCCACCGCAAATCGGTGGGCCGGCAACGTATTCCAAGCTCCTCTATGACGAGCTTCCTAAGCGTGGTTGGGATGTTGAAGTGGCAAATTTCGGTGATTATCTTGATCGGCCGAAAATCATACGACACGTTCTGTATTTTATGGAGGTTTTGAAAAAAGCCCAGACAGCAGATGTTGTGTACGCACAGGATCCAGTCTCGGCGGGATTGCCGGCTCTTTTGGCAGCCCAGGTCTGTCGCAAGAAATTTTTCATACGCGTAGCGGGGGATTATGCGTGGGAGCAAGCAACCCAGCGCTTCGGTGTCACTGATTCGATCGATGACTTCCAGAAAAAAAACTATGGTAAAAAAGTGGAATTTTTTCGGGGCGTACAGAAATTTGTTGTTGACGGCGCTCGGGTGGTCATAACACCGAGTGTCTATTTTCAAAAATTAGTTGCCGGTTGGTGCGAGCAGCCGGAAAAAGTTGTTCCAATCTATAACGGTATTGAAGATTTTGGTCTTTTGCCTACAAAAGTGGGAGCTCGTGCTCTTTTTGGCTTCGGCGCAAAGGAAAAAGTAATTGTCACATCTGGACGCTTGGTGCCGTGGAAAGGTTTCGAGGCATTGATTCGCATCATTGCCCAGTGGAAGGCGGAAGGGAGGTTGGCATCGCTGGTTATTGTTGGAAGTGGACCTGACAAAGCGAAGCTTGAAGCACTTGCGGCTGAGTTGGATATCAAAGAACAGGTGCGATTTGTGGGCACCGCTGCGCGTGAGACGATGGTTCAGTATCTGGTCGCTGCTGATGTTTATGCCTTGAATACGGCCTTTGAAAGTTTTTCCTTCGCAGTTGTTGAAGCAATGCGTTCTGGATTACCGGTTATTTCAACCGCGGTAGGTAGTATCCCTGAACTTGTCGAAAACGGTGTTGAAGGATTGCTTGTGCCGTTCAATGATCAAGCCCAACTGAAGTTCTCGCTCGAATGCGTTCTTTCCGATGCTTCCTTGCGTCGTGATTTGGGTAAAAATGGAAAGAAAAAGTCGATGAAGTTTTCCATCGACGCGACGCTTGATCAGTTGGTTCAATTGCTGCGCGCATGAAAGTAATTTCTTTGGGACTGGACCGTTCGGTGCTTGATCCTGCGTCACCCGCGGGCATGCGAGCAGTTTTGTATCGCGATATGGTCGAACGTTACGAAGTAGTTGTGCCGTCTTCGGGAGGGCCTAAATTTCTGCGTTTGTGGTCTTTGTACCGGCAGGCTGCGGCATTGCTTTCGAAAGATGCTTTTGATGTGGTGACAGTTCAGGATGCTTATTTTGTCGCGGCGGTTGCGCGACGATTGGCGCGTCGTTTTGGAACCGGCTTCGAAATCCAGATCCATGGCTTTGAACGCTCTGTGGGTCTGCGCAAGCGACTTGCCCGTGCCAATATCTGTGCTGCAGATCATGTGCGCGTTGTTTCCGAACGATTGAAAAGGCAAGTTGTCGACGAGTTTGGTGTGGACGCCGAACTTGTCACGGTGGCGCCGATTTTTTCGGACGCGATTTCAGGAGCGTATCCTTCTCGCTCGGAAAGGAGGATGGAAGCTCCTCTGGAATTTCTTTTTGTTGGCAGGCTTGTGCCTGTGAAGAATGTGCCGCTTCTTTTATCTTCTTTTTCTGATCTTTTGAAAGAGATTCCGAATGCACGCCTTACTATCGTAGGCGATGGACCCGAGCGTGCGCGGCTTGTCACCCATGCAGAGCATGTGGGAGTCACGGAAAATGTTGAATTCGTGGGACGACAGAACGATCTTGTACCGTATTACCACCGTGCAGATGTCTTTGTGTTGCCGTCTGATTCAGAGGGGTGGGGATTGGTTGCGGTTGAAGCGGCGCATGCTGGTTTGCCTATTGTCATGGCGGATGTCGGACTTGCCGGAGAAGTCATTCGCGATGGTGAAAGTGGTCTTGTTGTACCGCCAGGTGATCGCAAGGCGCTTACAGAAGCGATGAAGCGGCTTGCCCAATCGCCACAGGAACGCGAACGCCTTGGTCATGCGGCTTTTGAAGCGGCTCGTGCATTGCCCTCGAAAGAGGAATTGTTGCGCCGCATCCGTGCTGGTTGGGAAATCGCTCTTCGCGCTCGACGAAAATCATGAAATTGCTTCTCGTTACACAGGCGGTTGACAAAAAGGACACAGTCCTGGGATTTATGCACGCCTGGATCGCAGCCTTCGCTTTGAAATACGAAAAAATTACGGTGATCTGTTTGAAGGCGGGCGAATACGATCTACCTTCGAATGTGTCGGTGTTGTCTCTGGGCAAGGAATCGGGCCCGTCACGCGCAAAATATATAAAAAATTTCTATCGGTACATCGTGCGTGAGCGAAACGAATACGATGCAGTGTTTGTGCATATGAACCAAGAGTATGTGCTCTTGGGTGCTTTGCTTTGGAAATTGTGGGGCAAGCGTGTCTTCATGTGGCGCAACCATCATGCTGGTGATTGGAAAACGCGCCTTGCTATCGCACTTTGCGATGGCACATTCTGTACGTCGAAGTTCTCGTATACGGCGCGTTTCAAAAAAAATATCCTGATGCCGGTGGGTGTTGATACGAATGTGTTTACGGATAAAGGAGGAAGGCGTTCCGGATCCATTCTTTTCTTGGCTCGCATCGCGCCGGTGAAAAAACCGGATCTGCTTATTGAAGCGCTTGATCATGCGGCTCATTCTGGTACGGCATTTACGGCAGTGTTCTATGGCGATGCGCTTCCGAAAGATCATGTATATGCCGAAAGTCTGCGAGAAAAAGTAGCCAAACTTGGCTTGGGAGATCGGGTCGGTTTCCATCCGGGCGTGCCGAATACGGAAACAGTAGCGGTTTATGGCGCGTACGATATCACGGTGAACCTCTCTACTTCTGGTATGTTCGATAAGACTATTTTCGAGGCCATGGCATGTGGCTCGCTTTCGCTTTCCTCGAATGAAAATCTACAAGGACAGATTGACTCTCGTCTTTTATACAGAGAAGGCGACGCCAAAGATCTTTCAGAGAAATTGTCAGCATTGCTTGCATTGTCGGAAGATGAAAAAACGCTTCTGCGCACTGCCTGCCGCGGGTATGCTGTTTCTGCGCATAGCCTTTCATCGCTGCGAGATCGCCTCTTTGATATGATGAGCCGACCATGATCGAACTATTTAAACGTGCGTCAAATCATGTTGAAACTAACTATCCCAAACATGCTAAAGCGGGCAGATTTGTAATCTCGGGTGCTTTGGCGACAGCAACCAATCTGGGTATTCTTTTCGTACTCACACATCTCTTTAATGTCTGGTATCTTTTTTCCTCGTGCGTAGCATTTATTTTGTCTTTCGTAGTGAGTTTTTCTTTGCAAAAATTTTGGACTTGGCGTGATCATGCGGTCGAGAATATTCATCATCAAGCAGGGAAGTATCTTGTGGTGACGCTTACTGGTCTTGGTGCCAACACGCTTCTGATGTATCTGTTGGTAGATCGTGCTCAAATCCATTATCTGTTGGCCCAGATTATTGCGGCGGCTGTGATCGCGCTTTACAACTTTTTCTTGTATCAGAAGCTCATCTTTAAAACGCGTCATGATGCAGAGCCTGTCTAATAGATTTTCGTACCGCACTGCGTTTTCGGTGGTAATCGCTGGTGTCATTTTGCTCGCACTAAGGCTTCCGGGAATTCATCTGCCGTACCATCAGGATGAATGGAAGAATGTGGTGAATGCTGAAAATATGGTTACTGCAGGAGGTTTCTTTGCGCATCCGCCTTTGATGCAAGTCTGGTTTGTGGCGGGACAGAACGTTGTTGGTGCCGACTATTTTC